>NZ_JABFBC010000001.1:1865676-2198515 GCF_013093415.1 Halovulum dunhuangense | reverse complement strand
AACGCGCGGGGCAGGCCTGCATGTGCAGCGTCTTGCGTGGTTGTCCGGCGGATCGGCGGCCGGAATAGCCACCCCGACAACGCGGGGTCCAGGTGCGTCGCCGTGCGGCATACAGGCCGAATGCAGTGACGGCAACGGGTAATGTGGGTGCCGCCCAGCGTGCCTTTGTCAACGGCGTGGACAGACCGCCGCGAACGTCCCCGCTGCTGGCCGGTGGCAACGGGGACCGCGGCCGCCCCGCCGCACGCGACATGGGTCAGTCGCGCGCGCGCAGGCTGGTGTCGGGCTCGACCATGTAGCGTGACGTGATATGCAATGCAGCCGCCCCGATCGCGCGCGCCGCGCCGCCAAAGCTACCGGGCAGGATTTCCGGCACCGAGATGCCCTGCGTGTCCAGCCTGTGGAGATGCGACTCGACCATGTCGCGCAGCCTTGTCCTGACGGCATCCGGGAACGCCCCGTCGATAATGACATGTTCGAAATCGATGACGGCGCCGGTGGAAACGATCGCATGGGCGAGGCTTCGGCCAGCGCGGGCTATCCAATCCGTCAGGACAGGTTCCAGCGCACCCCAATCGCTGGACGAAGGCATCCACTCTTCGGCAGGGCGGCCATTGGCGGCGAGCATTCGTTCGAGCGTCATCAGCGACGCGTGATCGATCAGCCTGGTGCCGCCGGGTTCATCGGGGATGCGCAACGGCCCGAAGCCGCCCGAATTGCCGAAGCACCCCTTGAAAACGTTGCCATTCAGCACGATGCCGCCACCGATGAAGGTGCCCACGAAAAAATAGATGCTGTCCGGCCGATCCGACTGCTTGCCGAAGGTCCATTCGGCGCGGCAGGCCGCCGTCGCGTCGTTCTCGACAAGGATCGGGCCCGGCAGGACATCGTCAAGCTGTTGGCCGGCTTCGAAATTCCGCCATGCCTCCATCTCGGGTGTCGCGCCCTTGAAGTCGTCGAGCCATTCCCAGATGGCGGTGGGCATCGCGATCCCGGTCCCTGCGACCTGCGCGCGTTTCAGCCCCGCGGATCTGAGCAGGCGCGGCAACTCGGCCTTGACGAAGCTGCGCGTGTTGGCGGGCGTGGGGTAGTCGATGACGCCGCTGCGCCGCGCGCGAACGGCGCCGCAGAAATCGACGACGACAATATCGAAGCTGCGTCTGCCGATCTTCAGGCCGATATAGTGGCGCGCGTCGGGGTTGAGACGAAGCGGCACCGAAGGTTGCCCGATCCGGCCGCGCAAGGGCGCGTCGCGCACGAGAAGGTTGTCCTGTTCGAGCCCCCTGAAGATCATCGAGACCGCATTGGCGGACAATCCGGTCTTTCGGGTGGCTTCGGCTTTCGTGAGCACCCCATGCCGGCGGATCAGATGCAGCACGAGCCGTTCGTTGTGATCGCGAACGGAGGTTTGGTTCGACCCCATCATTTCCAAACCGGAGGTTCCTGCGTGCTGGCCCGTTTCATCCCTGTCTTCCTGTCCGAAGCAATCGAGAGCGCGATCCTAGCGAAGGGGCGGCGCGACTTGAATAGCCTCCGGATGGGATCGGAACAACCAATACCTAATTCATAAAGAAGTTATTATTGACTCGACTGTCGCTCGGCTGCTAGCCAGACGCATCGAAAACGCGCGGGCCTGCCGGATCGAGGCTGGAGCCTGCATGTCGGGGAGGGCCTTGTGGCGCACGGCGAGATCGACGCCATTGTCAGCTGCATTGACGAAGCGAAGCGATCGAGTTCCCGCACGCTGGTGGCGATAGCCGGTGCTCCGGGATCGGGAAAGTCCACGCTTGCGCAACTGCTTGTCGACGCGCTGGTTGCGCGCGACGGCGATGGAGCGGCCGAAGTGGTGCCGATGGATGGCTACCATCTCGACAATACGGAACTGGACTTGCTTGGCCTGCGCGACGTGAAGGGCGCACCGCAGACTTTCGATGCGGCCGGTTTTCTTGGGCTTGTACGTCAGATCAGATCGGATCCCGGTGCAATCCGCTACCCGCTGTTCGACCGGTCGCTGGATGCCACGCTTCCCGATGCGGGCGAGCTTTCCGCGGCGACCCGGGTGGTCGTGTTCGAGGGGAACTACCTTCTCCTGACGGATCCGGTCTGGGTGGACCTCGCGCGCCTTTTCGACGTGACGGTAATGCTTTGCGTGCCGCTGGACGAATTGCGGTCGCGGTTGATCGACCGCTGGCTGGGTTACGGGTTGTCTCGGGCCGACGCCGTTGCGCGCGCAGAGGGCAACGACCTGGCCAACGCGCGGCATGTCATTGCAAACAGTGCGCCCGCGCATCTGACCCTTGGGTCGGGCGCCGGCGAAATGAAACAGGAAGGGCGGACACGACATGGCGGGCGTCAGCATCCATAAAGTCGAGAAGCGCTTCGGCCAGGTGCGCGTAATCCACGGCATCGACGTGGAGATAGAGGACGGTGCCTTCGTCGTCCTGGTCGGCCCCTCGGGTTGCGGGAAATCGACCCTGTTGCGCCTAATCGCCGGACTGGAGGACGTGACGGGCGGGTCCATCCGCATCGGCGGGCAGGAGGTCAACGACATGGCCCCGAAGGACCGCGACATCGCGATGGTGTTCCAGAACTACGGCCTGTACCCGCACATGACGGTCGCGCAGAACATGGGTTTCGCGCTGAAGCTGTCGGGCGTGGACAAGGCCGAGATCGCGTCGCGCGTCGACAATGCCGCCGGCATTCTCAACCTCGATGCGCTGCTCGATCGCTACCCGCGGCAGCTTTCGGGCGGCCAGCGCCAGCGCGTCGCCATGGGGCGCGCCATCGTGCGCAATCCGCAGGTCTTTTTGTTCGACGAGCCGCTATCGAACCTTGACGCAAAGCTGCGCGTGCAGATGCGCGCCGAGATCAAGCAGCTGCATCAGCGCCTGAAGGTCACCACGGTCTACGTCACCCACGACCAGATCGAGGCGATGACCATGGCCGACATCATCGTCGTGATGCATGACGGCGTAGTGAAACAGGCCGGCGCGCCGCTTGAACTTTATGACCGTCCCACGAACCTGTTCGTGGCAGGTTTCATCGGCTCTCCGGCGATGAATTTCCTCGATGCGACGGTAACCGGCGGAGAACTGGCTCTTCCCGATGGGCAGCGTCTGGGCGTGCCAGAGGGCGCGACGCTTGCCGAAGGGCAGGTGGTTCGCGTCGGGATCCGGCCCGAGGACCTGGTCATGTCGGATGCCGGTCTTCAGGTGCAGGTCGCCGTGGTCGAGCCGACGGGTGCCGAAATCCTGATCGGCGCGCAACTCGACGATGCGCCCTTTACCGTCGTCTTGCGCCAACGCCATGCGCTTGCGCCGGGGCAGACGATCACGGTCGCGCCCATGCCGGGCCGCGTCCACCTGTTCGACCCGAAGACCGAAGAGCGGCTGAACTGAGCGGCCGCGGAAAAGACATATGCAGAGGAGGAGGAATAACCAATGAACAACCTGACCAGAAATGGCGTTGCCGGGGGGGTGCTTGCCCTTGGGATGACGCTGGGAACCGCCGCGGTTGCGCAGGATGTGACAATCCGCTGGGCGCTGCACCCGGGCGCAGAGGCCGACGCCGTCATCAACTATTTCGCGCCGAAATACGAGGAAGAGACCGGGGTCAAGGTGATCGGGGAAATCCTGCCGCCCAACCAGCTGCGCGACCAGATGTCCATCGAGGCGATCGGCGGCACCGGGCGCTGGGATCTTGGCTATCACAGCCCCGGCTGGTTCGGCACTTTCGTCGATCATGTCGTCGATCTCACCCCCTATATCGAGGAGACCGGTTTCGACGTCGACGCGTATCCGCCGCTGATCGTCGAGAGCCACATGAAGTCGGACGCGCGCCCGGGCGAGATCATCGCGGTGCCGACGACCCCCGCGGCGCCCATGCTGATCGTGCGCGAGGACTGGTTCTCGCATCCCGACGAGCAGGCCGCGTTCGAGGCCGAATTCGGCCGCGAACTGACCGTTCCCGACACCTGGGCCGAATTGCGCGAGGTCGCGGGCTTCTTCACCCGCGAAGAGGGCGAGACGCTGGCCGGCGAGACGCTGGAACATGACGTGTATGGCTGGGCCGACGCGCTTGGCGCCGGCGCGGGCATCACCCGCAGCTTCATCGTGGTGCTTTATTCCACCGGCGTTCAGGGCTGGGACGAGAACTACGAGCCCGACATCGATCATCCCATCGTCGTCGATGCGGCCGAGTATTTCGTGGATCTTGCGCAGAACACCGCGCCGCGCGAGGCCCAGAACTGGGGCTTTCTCGAGGGGCTGGAGATGTTCCGTGATGGCCGTCTTGCCACCGCCACCATGTGGCCGCAGGGCGTGGGCACCGTCGAGGATCCCGACGGCGATGCCGTGGGCAATACCGGCTACAGCCCGCTGCCCGCGTGGGAAGACAACCTGGCAGGCTACGAGCAGGGCACTCCCTTCCTTGGCGGCGGCGGCGTGTTCGTCTTCGACACGCCCAATGCCGACGAAGCCTTCAAGTTCCTGAAGTGGATGCTCCAGGACAACGAGGTCGAGTGGGGCAAGCAGTCCGAGCAGTTCTCGACCGCCGGCCACTTCCAAAGCGAGGAGCTGCGGAACCTGCGCCCCTATTACGGGAAGTTCCTGCCCGCCTACGAGCAGGTCCTGCAGTCCGTCTTCATCCGCCAGGGTATCCCGGAATACGGCTCGGTCATGTGGAACGGCACCACCGATTTCATCACCGACGTGTTCTCGGGTGATCTGACCCCCGAACAGGCGCAGACGCGCTGGGCAAACACCATGACGGACGCCTTCCGCCGCGCGGGCTACGTCGAGTGACTTGAGCGGTCCGGGCGGGGCGATCCCGCCCGGACATTCCTATCCGGGGGACACGAGCGATGGCAGAACGGCGCGACAAGTTCACACGCGGCTGGTGGTTCATCCTGCCGGGGCTGACGCTGATGGTCGCCGTGGTGGGCACACCGCTGGTGCTGGGTTTCAGCTACAGCCTGCAGGACGTGTTCCTCTACGCGTTCGACGCCAAGACCTTTGTCGGTTTCGAAAACTACCGACGTGCCTTTGAAGATCCGCTTTACATCAACGCGCTGCGCATCACGGCCATCTTCACGCTGGGGTGCCTCGTGCTGTCGGTCGGCTTCGGCATCCTGATCGCCTTTCTTCTGAACGCGCGGCAGGTCAGGCTGCGGCCGTTCTGGATGGCGCTGTTCCTGATCCCCTTCGTCATGACCCCGATCGTGGGCGGCATCGCCTGGAAGTTCTTCATCTGGGAACAGGACACCGGGATCATCAACTCGATCCTCGACCTGTTCGGCGGGCCGCAGCCCTATTGGCTTCTGGACCGCGAAACAGCGCTTCTTGCCGCCACGATCACCAATTCCTGGCATCTGATCCCGTTGGCGGTGCTGGTTTTCTACGCCGCTCTCACGACGATCCCCGACGAGTTGCACGAGGCGGGGCGCGTCGATGGGGCAGGGCCCTTCCAGGCGCTGTGGTACATCATCCTGCCCATTCTGCGGCCGCATATCCTGTTCGTGTCGATCATCATCATCACCTCGGCCTTCCGGGAGTTCGACATGATCTGGGCACTTACCGGGGGCGGACCGGGGCGGGCGACCACGGTTCTGTCGATCTTCGCCTACAACCGGGGCATCGCCAACCAGGACATGGGCATGGCGAACACCATCGCATTCACCATGTTCATCATCATGGCGGTCGTCGCCTGGGTCTACATCACGCTTTACCGCAAGACAGGGAGGCACGAGGCATGATCACCGCCGGGCTGAAGAAGCGCGCCACCGTCTGGGGCGTCCATGTCCTGCTGGCGGTGTGGCTGATCATCTGCATCCTGCCCCCGGTCATGCTGCTTGCGGCCAGCCTCAACAGCACCGCGCTGTTCCGCAGCCCGCTGGATCTGCTGCTTCTGCGCGATTTCACGCTGGAGAATTTCGCGCAGGCCTTCTCGCGGGGGGATTTCTGGTTCTTCTTCACCAACTCGCTCATCATCTCGGGCGCGGCCGTCATCATCACGCTGGTGGTCTGCGTGCCACTGGCCTACGGGCTGACCAAGATCTCGGGGCGGGCACGCTCTGCGGTGTCCTACGGCGTGCTTGCGATGCGCTTCATCCCCTATGTCGTGCTTGCGCTGCCGATGTTCCTGATCTTCGTCAATCTTGGCCTGACGGGCTCGCGCTTCGGCCTGCTGCTGGCGCATCTGTCGATCCATATTCCGTTCGCCACCTGGATGCTGGTGGGCTTCTTCGACACGGTACCGGGAGAGTTGGAGGAAGCGGGTATCGTGGATGGCTGCACGCCCTGGAACCTGTTCTGGAACGTGTCGCTGCCGGTGGTACGCTCGGGCGTCATCGCACTCGCGATCCTCGTCTTCATCATCTCGTGGAACGAATACCTCTTCGCGCTGTTTCTTGCGGGCAGCAACGCTCAACCGCTGACGGTGGGCATCACCCGCTTTCTGGGCGGGGCCGAGGCGGGGGCCGAGTACGGCATCATCGCCGCCTATGCCGTGCTGGTGATCGCGCCCGTCATATTGTTTGCCCTCACGGCCAATCGCTTCATCGTAAGCGGCATGACGGCAGGTGCCGTGAAGGGCTGACTTCGGGGGCGGCGTTGCCCGGGGCCATGCCGCATGCGGCAGGACAGCGGCGCCTGCGGATCAAGAAACGCAGCCTGGCGGGGCAGACCAGCACGCGTGCCGCGATACGCCCTCTGGCGGCGACGCTGGATCCCCCCGCTGCCTGTCGCGGAAATTCCGCCCGGCCACGACCGGGGTCCGGTCGGTGTCGATCCGATGCCCGCGCCCCCGACCGCTCGGCGCCGGCGATATCCGTGCAGGCCCGGGCTGAAGGGCTGATTGTGCCCCCCGGTCCTTGGCACGTTGCGGACCTTGCCGCGATCGTGCCCGGGCCTGCCAGTCGATGCCTGGGTCAGGGCGCCGGACCTCGTGATGTCTCTCGCTTCGCCGGGCGCCTTTCCCAGACCATCCCCCCAAGCCTTGGATCCAGGGAAAAGGCATCCCGAGCGAAGTCGAGCCCCAGCCTGGGGTGTTCCCGCAAGGCCTGCGCACCGGTGTCCCCGATGCGGATGCGCCATGTCTGACGCTCGACCGGATGGGCTTCGGCGAAGGCGCGACAGGAAAGGACGGCCAGGTTCGCGCGCCTCTCCGGGTCCCGGACGGAGATGTAGCGGATCGCCTCTCCGCCGATCCCCCGCACCGTATCGGCCAGGTCCTGGCACGGGCCATACTCCGTCAGGTGGGTCCAACTCCCCTCGTCCTCGGCGAGCGCACCCGCCGTCACGTCGACCGCGACAGGCGTCGAGACCGATGCCGAGAATGCGGTGTACTCGGCCGCGTCGTCCGGGAACGGCGTCTCGGGGCTTTCGGCGTGGAAAAGGTAGCGGTAGAACACCATCTCGGCCGCCGCCGTCTCCGGGTGCTCGGCCCCGTACCAGACCCCGGGCGTCAGCCCGGCGCGACGGAAGCGGGACCCAAGGGGATAAGGCCGATACCGGAACGGGGTGGCGAGCAGGTAGTCGAGGTGGCGACATTCCTGCGGAACCGGCGGCTTGGTGTTCTCGAGAATGTCCTCGAGCACGGATTGCTCGGCGGTGCCATCCACCAGCTTCATCGTCGAGACCATGTGCTGCGCCTCGACCAGGCGCCAGGCCGAACCTGCATAGGGCCGCGCCTCAGATCGGAGCGCGTCTGCCGTCCAGGTAGGTCGTGACATCGACAAGTCCTTGAACCGTGACCATGCGCTCGATCGGGCGTGCCGCCAGGGCGGTGTTGGGCGCCTTCAGCCAGATGCGGGCAACGGTTTCGTCGCCACCGGTGATGGCGTCGAGCGACCGGAAGGCGCGGACGAACAGCGCGGCGATCTGGAACGGCTTCGAGTCCACTTCAAGCGCGGCCTCGTTGCGCCTCCACCTAGAGATGGTCGCCTCCGAGACGCCGACGATTTCCGCAAGCTGGCGCCCCGATATCCCCAGCCGCTCGGCTGCCCTGAGAGCGGCCCTTGTCAGGACGATGCCCCGATCCGGCTGTGGTGCGATGTTGCGTGGCTGGGTCATGGCGCAATCCTTTCACAGGGAAACATATACCCCTTGGCTTTCAGATGAAAGACATAACCTTGTCCTCGCCGCTTTCCCGGAATGCCATGTTCCCTGTGGCCTGACGACCGCTTCCGCCGCGCATGTCGGGATGACACGGACCAGATGCGCCGGATGACCGCGAAGCCGCATCGAGCAGGGGGTGATCGGGGCGCCGTGGGCGGGGGGTGAGAATTCGGCCCCCCGGCGCGCCGGTCCCGCCGCGTTGCTGTCATCTGGCGGGATCGCGCATTGCCCGGAAATCGGCGGTACCCTTGCCGTGGTGCCCAGGGCGCATCGGATCGAACCGAGGCCCTCGGGGTGGATCTGGCGATGTTTGATCTGCCTCAATGTTCCCCGACGGCAAATCGAACAGCGTGAGGTGGGCCGAACGGCCACCACATCGCTGGCAGCCGGTTGCGGTTCCGTCAAATCCTGAGACGGGGGATACCAAGGTGGCAAGATATCTGATCATCCGGTCGGCGAAGGTCGCGATGCTTGTGGGTGTTGCAGCGGGTGCGCTGTTCCTTGCAGGCGGCAACATCATGCATGCACAGGGCCAGGGCGGCGGCTCGGAGTCGTCCGGTGGTGGCGGCGGCGGGTCCGACTCGGGCTCCGGTGGGGGCGGTGGGGGCGGAAACTCGGACGCCGGCTCAGGAGGAAGCAGCAGTGGCGGCGGCATTTCCAACCAGGGCGGCACCGCAGGGCAGGCCGGTACCGGCGGGCAGACTGATACCGGAGGTGGGGCTGGTGCCGGCGGGCAAGGCGAACGTCCCGCCGCCGCTCCGACCGCCGAGGCCGACGAGGACAGCGTCCGCCCGGGATGGGCCGGTGGCAATCCGGAACTGAACCCGCATGCGGGGGCTGGCAGCGGCAACCCGTCGTCCGGTACGACCAAGGGTGACATATACGGCGATCTCGTGATGCTTCTTCGCGATCCCGCAACCGGTGAACCCATCGTCGCCGGCACCAGCGTCGATCCGGAAACCGGCGAGGAGATCACCGAGTACTACGTCTGCCTTGACGCTGATTGCGGAACCTACATCGCCACCGAACTCGGGGAACTTCCCGAAGGCGTGACCGCGATCGCGGTGGATTTCGGTCGATCGTCCGTGGCGCGCGCACCGTCGAGCGTGACGGATCACGCGCTGGAAGAGGCGCTGAGCAAGCTTGAGACCGCAGACGAGGTCGCTCTCGATCTGTCGGGGCGGATCGTCTACAGCATCGACGGGACGTGGTACACGATCGACTCCCCGCTGGAGAACCTTGCGCTTTATATCGATCTCGCGGCCGGGCTTGCGACAGACACCACGACCGCGACCGAGACAGTTCTGGATGCCCTGGGCCTTGCCACGCTTGACATGGCGGCATCGCTTCTGGCGGGTGTGGCCGACAAGACCGGGGACATCACCCTGGACTACCTCGTGAACGAGAACGTCATCTCGGGTGTCGTCGAGGCAGGCGTCTACTACGACTACTCGACGTTCGAATATTCCAGGGACTATCCGACCGATTACACCTACTGGGTGTCGATCGACGGCGCGCTTCCGGTAACCGCGACGCTCGATATCAACGCGTATCTCGCCGACGAGTCTGTGAACGGCGCGCTTCCCGACGCCACGGACTACGCGGCGCTGTTTGCGGCAGCGGCCGACGATGCGCTGGAGGTGATCGAACTCGCGCACACGCAGATCTACACCGAACTCCTGCCCGGCACGGTCGTGGAGTGACGCCATGTCGGGCGCCCCAGGAAGGGCGCCCGATGCAAAGCTGGCCGGGATGGCGCGGGCATCGCAGGATGTCCCGCGTCACCCCAGGCCTCAAGACCTGGGGCGGGGTCGTCCAGGCAAGCAGACGGTCCCGCTGCCCCGTCGCATCGCCGAGGGTGTCAGAGCGCGGTTGGCTGGGGCACGAGTCGCCTTTGGCGATCGAGCATCACGGACGCGGGGCGGAACGGATGAAGGCCATCACGGGAACGGAACAAGGCCGGAACTCGGGAAACCGTTCTGGAAACTCGCGGGGGCGCGATGTGTAATCACCTGATACCCCATGGTTTTCCTATGGGATGGCGACCCCTGAAGGACTCGAACCCTCAACCTGCTGATTAGAAGTCAGCTGCTCTATCCCGTTGAGCTAAGGGGCCGCGCTGGGTGTGGGCTTAGCGCAGTTCTCGGGCGCTGTCACGCCGGCTAGCGCATCGTCGTGACGGCCCAAGCGGCCGCGTCGGACAGGACCGCGCCCAGCGCTGCGTCGAAGGATGCGACCAGGTCGTTCGTGGCCGTGGAGGCTGCGGTGGCGGTTCGGGTGAAGACCCGGCTTGCCACCGCCTGCCGGTCGGCGTCGCGGATCGCCGACAGGCGCAGCGTCACTGTGGCGGAGGCGCCTTCGCCCTCGGGTCCGAGACGGGCGTGGAAGTCCTGCAGGTCCGAGACCAGCACCCAGTCGGGGATCGGTCCCCCGGTCTGGCCCGTGACCACGCCGAAACGGCCCGTCGCCGCCAGGGAGCGCACGAGGAGCAGTTGCACATGCTCTGTCGCTGGGTCCGCCCAGCGGCCGTCGGGCAGGTAGCGCACCTGCAGCGCGTCGGGCTTGACCGCGATGCGGTCGGTGGCGATGGCGCCGCTGCCCGCCGGTTCCTCGACATAGACGTTGGGTCCCAGTCCGCGCCCGGGGGCATCGGTCGTGGCCGGGGTGAGTTCATAGGTGTCGAGCGGCCGTGTCGAGGCGGTGAAGCTGTCCAGCGCCGTGCAGCCGCCAAGGGCCAGCATGGCCGTGCCGATCGTCGCCGCGCGCAGGGGAAGGGGCAGGGGCATCGTCATCTCCTTAGTTCCGGAGGATTGTTCCCGAACAGGAACCGCGTCGGATCGCGTTCGAAGCGGATCGACAGCCGCTCCAGGATGGTCACCAGCTCGCGCGCCTCGCGGGCCAGCAGCGCGTATTGCGGCAGGCCCGCGCGCGCGAATTCCTGCAGCGCGGGCGAGGCCGTGGCCACCGCGCCCTCGACGCTGGTGATCATGCCCGAGGCCCGCTCCAGCATCGCGCGCAACTCGGCGGTGATCGCGGGCAGGTCGGCGCTGATGTCGGCCATCGCGCCGTCGAAGGCCGCAAGCGATCGGCGCAGGCTTTCAGCGGTCGGGGCGGCCTCTTCGGTCAGGATCCGGTCGGCGGTGGCGAAGGCGCTGTCGGCGGTGGCCAGCGTCGCGTCCACCCCGTCCATCGTCGACTCGAGCCGGGAAAGCGTGTCGCTTGCATCGCTGAAGGTTCGGGTCGCGGCCGCGATGGCGGCGGCGGCGTCATCGGTCAGCGGGCCCACCCGCCGGGACAGTTGCGAGACGTCCGCGCCAAGCGTCGTGATGGTGTCGTTCGCCGTGGCCACGGCGCCACGGATATCGGCCATCACCGCCGGGACATCTTCCTGCGCGATGCGTTCCAGCGCGGCAATGGGCGCATCCAGCCGGGCCAGCGTGTCGCCGGCCCGACGGACCAACTGCGTGCCTTCGCCCGTCACCAGCGTGTCGACGTTGCGGGCCGTCGTCTCGAAGGTCGTCACCGCGCTGCGGGCATCGGCCATCAGGCTGTCCACGCCTGCGATGGTGCGCTCCAGCTCTGCCAGGCGGGCATTGGCGGCCGTTGCCGTCGCGCCGAAGCCCGATAGCGTCGAGGCGGCCTCGGCGCGCAGGGCGGTGATGCTTTCGTCCAGCCCGTTCAGCGTCGCCCGCGCCTCGGCCACCAGGTCGGGCACCTGTTCCGAGACGATGACATTCGCGCTGTCGAAGGTATCGCGCACGCTGCCCAGCGTGTCGGTCGCCGCCGTGAGCGTCGTCTCTGCCCCCTCGAGGGTGCGCGTGGTGGCCCGCAGCGTCACGTCCGCATTGCCGAGCGTCGTCTCGACCGCCGCGCCGATGCTTTCCAGCCGGTCGGTGAACAGCGAGATCTGTTCGGTCGCTGCGGACACCGTCTCGGATATCTCGGAGAAATTCTCGAGCGCGGTGTCGAAGGCGCCCGAGGCCCGCTCGACATTGGACAGGATGTTGCCGACCCGGGCGCGGTTCTCGTCACCGGTCAGCGTCTCCAGGTTCTCGAGCAGGCTGCGCAACTCGGCAACCAGGTTCGGCGCGTCCTCGGTGATGGCCTGCAACGCCGAACGCTCCGCCTCGATCAGGGGAATGCCGCCAGTGGTGTCGCGCAGGAGCGGCGCCTCGGGCGTGCCGCCCGACAGGCTGACATAGGCGACGCCGGTCACGCCCTGGGCCGCAAGCTGGGCGATGGTGTCGGTGCGGATGGGTGTGTCGGCGTCCACCTCGATGCGGACGCGCACGCGGTCGGGGTCGTTCGCGGCAAGCGCAAGATCGACGACCTGGCCCACCGGCAGCCCGTTGTAGCGCACGTCGCCCGCACGCCCCAGCCCCGAGACGTCCTGGAAGAGAATGTCGTAATAGGCGTATTGACGGTCCACCTGCACCTTGGCCAGCCAGACGAAGAACCCCAGCGCGCCCAGGATCCCGAGGATCGTGAACAGGCCGATCAGAACGAAGTTGGCGCGTGTTTCCATCAGGGTATCCTTCAGGCCGAGGCTTGGGCCGCGCGCGCGCGCGGTCCGTGAAAATACTCGTGGACCCAGGGGTGGTCCACCTCGAGCATCTCGCGCATGGTGCCGGTGACAAGGACCTTGCGTTCCGCCAGCACCGCGATGCGGTCGCAGATCGCGTGCAGGCTGTCCAGGTCATGGGTCACCATGAACACCGTCAGCCCCATCGCCTGCTGAAGCCGGCGGATCAGCTCGTCGAATTCCGAGGCGCCGATCGGGTCGAGCCCGGCGGTCGGTTCGTCGAGGAAAACGATCTCGGGATCGAGCGCGAGCGCGCGTGCAAGGCCCGCGCGCTTGCGCATGCCGCCCGAAAGTTCGGACGGGTAGTTGTCCCGGGCGACAGGCTTGAGCCCCACCATCGAGATCTTGAGATCCGCCAGCCCCCGGCGCAGGTCGGCGGGCAGGTCCATCAACTCGCGCATCGGCGCCTCGACGTTCTGGCGCACGGTCAGCGACGAGAAGAGCGCACCGTCCTGGAACATCACGCCCCAGCGGGTCTGCACCGCCGCACCCTTCTGCCGCCCTGCGGTCACGTCCTGCCCGAAGGCGCGCACGGTCCCGGCGGCGGGACGGATCAGCCCCACGATCGAGCGCAGCAGCACCGACTTGCCGGTGCCCGAACCGCCGACCACGCCCAGCACCTCGCCGCGATGGACGTCCAGATCGAGCCCGTCATGCACGACATGATCGCCGAAGCGGTTCACCAGCCCGCGCACTTCTATGATGGTCTCGCGCGGCTCCATCAGACCCCCACCAGCGAGAAGAAGATCGAGAACATGGCGTCGGCGACGATCACGAGGAAGATGGCGAGCACCACCGATTTGGAGGTCAGGCGCCCGAGGGATTCCGCGTTGCCGCCCACCTGCATGCCCTGGTAGCAGCCCACGATGCCGATGATCAGCGCGAAAAAGGGCGCCTTGATCAGGCCCACGGCATAGTGCCAGACATCGACCGAGTCGATCAGCCGCGTGCGGAACATTCCCGGCGAGACGCCCAGCTCTGCCCAGGCCATGACCGCGCCGCCCAGGATGCCGATCACGTCCGACAGGAAGCCCAGGATCGGCAGGACCAGCATCAGCGCCAGGACGCGCGGCACCACCAGCACCAGGATCGGGTCAAGCCCGAGGGTGCGCATCGCGTCCACCTCTTCGCGCATCTTCATGGAGCCGATGGCGGCGGTGAAGGCCGATCCGGACCGGCCGGCGACGATGATCGCGGTCAGCAGGATGCCAAGCTCGCGCAGGATGGAAATGGCGATCAGGTCCACGACGAAGACCTCGGCCCCGAACTGGCGCAGCTGCACCGCGCCCTGAAAGGCCAGCACCACCCCGATCAGGAACGACATGAGCGCCACGATCGGGATGGCGTCGAAGCCCACCGCCTGCATGTGATGGACAAGCGAGGTGCCGCGCAGCCGCCACGGCCGGATCAGCACGCCCGTGAGCCGCACCATGACAAGGCCGAGAAACGCCAGAAGCTCCACCCCCTCGTCAAGGCCCGCGCGCACGCCACGGCCCAGCCGCTCGAGCAGGGCGATGATGCCTGGTGTGGGCGCGGCCTCCTCGTCCGGCGCGGGCCAGCTTTCGCGCACCAGCGCCAGCAGCGCCTCCTGTTCGGGCGAGGCGTTGATGATGCGCGCCCTTGCCCCCCGCGCCTCGGCCTGGTTCGCCGTCTCGATCACGAGCCACGCGCCCGCGGTGTCGAAGGCGCTGACATCGCCAAGATCGAGCGCAAGTTCCGCAAGCTGCGCAGGCAGTGCCGCCCGCCGCGCCCGAAGCTCTGCCACGCGGGCCAGCGTGAGCGGCCCCGAAAAGGCGAGCACCGCGCCACCGTCATCGCCGGTCCGTTCGATCTCCAGCCCCGCCACGGCCACGCTCACCGCGCCCCCCGACAAGGGAAGGCACAGGCGCCACAGGGTCGAAGCCGTTGAATCGCGCGCGAAATCATCCGATGACCCTAGCCATTGCCCGGCCCTGCGTCCATCCGCCCGCACGCGCTTTGGCGTGATGGGTCAGCCTTTGGGCAGGATCGTGCGCAGCATGATCCACAGGTCGAGGCAGATGGAGCGGATAGGGCTCTCGCTTGAGGTGGCTGGCGATGGCTGACCGGTATTGCCCTTGATCTTCTGCCATGCTGATCTGCTCTTCGCTGCAAGTCGCCTACGGGTGCTTGAGCCACCCGGCCAGTAACCCAGGGAAAGAGCGGGCTTAGATGCAGGTTTCGACAGGGCGAAAACCAAGAAAGCTCGTGATCACGGGTGCCACCGGGTTCATCGGTAGCATGCTTGTGCCGCGCCTCGCGGAAGCGGGACACACGCTGCTGCTCGTGGGACGCGAAAAGGCGTCGGTGATTGAAAGATTTCCGTCGATCCGCGCCTGCGAATATGCAGAACTGAAGGAACTCGCCGCAGGTTATGACGCGATCATCCATCTTGCCGTGGCCAACAACGACGCTGACCGTTCGGAGCAGGAGTTTCTCGAGGTTAACGGCAGGTTCATCGGCGAGGTGGCAAAGGCAGCCCGCGCTGCAGGTATTCCGGATTTTGTAAACATTTCCAGCTTCCATGCTCTGGATGAGCGAAACACCTCGGCTTACGCGAGGAGCAAGCGGATGGGGGTCGAAACGCTACGCGGCGTTTCAGGCATACGTTCCCACACGATCTATCTGCCGGCAGTGTACGGAGACACCTACGCGGGCAAGCTTGCGGTGTTGAATGGACTTCCAGGGCCCATCGCGCGGATCGTGTTCGAAATCGTGTCTGCTCTGAAGCCTGTGGCTGACATTTCCCTTCTATCCGGTCTCGTTGACCGTGCTGACTGGTCAGACACCCAGGGCGACGACCTTCTGCTCTCGGACGACAAGGACAAGAACTTCGTCTACGTTCTTTTTCGCTGGAGCCTCGACCACGGCTTCGCGCTTGTGGCGATCATGCTGATGGTTCTTGCCTACCTGCCGGTTTCCGCACTTGTCCGCCTGGATTCGAAGGGCCCTGTAATCTTCAAGCAGGAGCGGGTCGGTCGCGATGGTCGAATATTCCGCTGTCTCAAGTTCAGGACGATGCGCGAAGACACCGTTCAGGCCGCCACGCACCAGGTTTCCGCTGATAATGTAACGGCAGTCGGTCGGGTGCTTCGGAAAACAAAGATGGATGAGTTTCCGCAGGCGCTGAACATCATCAGGCAAGAGATGTCGCTGATCGGTCCACGCCCCTGCCTGCCATCGCAGGAAGAACTCATCGAGGCGAGGCAGAAAAAAGGTGTCCTCCGCGTGAAGCCCGGAGTAACGGGGTTGGCCCAGGTTCTCGGCGTGGACATGAGCGACCCGGAGAAGCTTGCCCGGATCGACGCAAGATACATTGCCATGCGGTCCGTGCTGCTCGACCTGAAGATACTGTTGCAGACGGCAAGAGGCCAAGGCGGTGGTGACCGGGTCAGGTGAGCGGCCTGTCCCGTTCATCTTGTTTCAGGGGCGGATGCGGGCGACTCTGCAAGGTTGCCGTAGCCCGTCGGCAGGCGATTGTGACGAGCCTCCTCAGAAACTCGGCGGGGTGCAGGCGCTGATGATGATGCAGTCCTCCTGGCCCGTGTTGCGGAAGCGGTGGGGCAGGCGGCTGTCGAAGGCGTAGGCGTCGCCGGCGCCCAGCGTCTCGGTGCGGGTGCCGACGGTCAGCTCGATCCGGCCCGAGACGACGATCCCCGCCTCCTCGGCCTCGTGGCTGTAAAGCTCGATGCCGGTGTCCGTGCCGGGGCCGTAGCGCTCGTGCAGCATCTGGAGCGTGCGGCCCGTCGTGTCGCCCACCTGCCGGAACACGACGCCGGCGCCACCCGGCAGCGATGGCGTGATCCTTCGCAAGTCCGCGGCGCGGTAGAAGATGCGGTCGCGGTCCTGCACCTCGACGCTGAAGAAATCCGACAGCGTGATCGGCAGCGCCTCGAGGATCCGCTTCAGCGTCGCGACCGACGGGCTGGTGCGGTTCTGCTCGATCTGCGAGATCAGACCGTTCGTCACCCCCGCCCGCGCCGCCAGCTGCCGCTGCGACAGGCCGCGCGCGGTGCGCAACGCCTTCAGCCTCGCGCCGAGATCCATGTCCATTCGGGTAGGCCTTTCGTTCCGGATGCCGGCTTTCGGCCGATCTTGATTAAAATATTAAACAGTCGTAGCCTGATTCCAATAATTTTGTTCCGGGCGCGGCGCTCGGACGCGGGGTCCGCGGCCCCCGCCCGCCGCCAGCCCGGCGTTTCCTTGGGGGACATGAGGGACATGACCAGCAATCACGACCTGCTCGACCGGCGGCACAGGGCGGTGCCGCGCGGGGTGGCGACCGCCTCGCCGGTGTTCGTGGACCGCGCGCAGAACGGCGAGATCTGGGATATCGAGGGGCGGCGCTACATCGACTTCGCCTCCGGCATCGCGGTGACCAACACCGGGCACCGGCACCCGAAGGTGATGGCGGCGGCGGCCGCGCAGATGGACCGCTTCGCCCATGTCGCCTTTCAGGTGACGGGCTACGAGGGCTATGTCGCGCTGGCCGAGCGGCTGAACGCGCTGGCGCCCATCGCAGACGCGCGCAGCGTCTTCTTCACCACCGGGGCCGAGGCCACCGAGAATGCGGTCAAGATCGCCCGCGCCCACACCCGCCGGTCGGGCGTGATCGCCTTTACCGGCGCCTTTCACGGCCGTACCCAGCTGACCACGGCGATGACCGGCAAGGCGGTGCCTTACCGCACGCCCGGCATGCCGGCGGCCGCCGGCATCGCGCATGTGCCGTTCCCGATCCCGCATCACGGCGTCACCGAGGAAGACAGCCTTCGCGCGCTGGCGCATGTGTTCAAGGCGGACATGGACCCGTCAGAGGTGGCGGCCATCGTGATCGAGCCGGTGCAGGGCGAGGGCGGCTTCTACCAGGCGCCGCTGTCCTTCATGCAGCGGCTGCGCGAGATCTGCACCGCGCATGGCATCTGCCTGGTCGCGGACGAGGTGCAGACCGGTTTCGCGCGCACGGGCCGGGTCTTTGCCATCGAGCATTACGGGATCGAGCCCGATCTCATCCCCATCGCCAAGGCGCTGGGCGGCGGGTTCCCGATCTCGGGCGTGATCGGCCGGGCCGAGGTCATGGACTCGGTCGCGCCGGGGGGCCTGGGCGGCACCTATGGCGGCAACCCGATCAGCTGCGCCGCGGCGCTGGCCGTGCTGGACGTGATCGAGGAAGAGGGGCTCTGCGCCCGCGCCGACGCCATCGGCCAGACCATGGTCCAGCGCCTGCACCAGTTCCGCCAGTCCAACTCGCTGCGGCCCATCGGCGATGTGCGCGGCCTGGGCGCGATGGTCGCCTTCGAACTGGTCCGGGAACGCGGCGGGCACGAGCCGGACCCGGATGCGACAAAGGCGGTGACGGCGGCGGCGCTGGATGCCGGGCTGATCCTGCTGTCCTGCGGTTACTACGCCAACACGATCCGACTTCTGGCGCCGCTGACCATCGCCGACGCTCATCTGCACGAAGGGCTGGACATGCTGGAAGAGGCGTTGAAAGATAAAGGGATGAAAGCCGCGCAGTGAACGCGGCACGAGTAAACATGACCGTCCCGCGCCGATCCCGGCGAAGGGGCGGCACAACAGGGGTCGATATTCGGGAGAAAGGACTGAAATCATGAAACTTTTGACTTCCGCCATACTGGCGGGCGCCGTTGCCATGTCTGCCGGCGCCGCCAAGGCCCAGGAGAAGTTCATCACCATCGGAACCGGTGGCCAGACCGGGGTCTATTACGTCGTGGGCCAGTCGATCTGCCGGCTGGTGAACCGCGGCACCGCGGATCACAACCTGCGCTGCACCGCGCCTTCGACGGGCGGCTCGATCGCCAACATCAACGCGATCAAGGCCGGCGACATGGACATGGGCGTCGCCCAGTCCGACTGGCAGTTCCATGCCTATAACGGTTCGTCCGAATACGAGGGCAACCAGTTCTCGGACCTGCGCGCGGTGTTTTCCGTGCATGGCGAGCCGTTCAACGTGATCGCCCGCGCCGATGCCGGCATCGGCACCTTCGACGATCTGAAGGGCAAGCGCGTGAACGTGGGCAACCCCGGCTCGGGCCAGCGCGCCACGATGGAGGTGGTGCTGGACGCGCTCGGCTGGACCATGAGCGACTTCTCGCTCGCCTCGGAACTGAACCCGGCCGAGCAGTCGGCGGCGCTGGGTGACAACAAGGTGGATGCGATCATCTACACCGTGGGCCATCCCAACGGGTCGATCCAGGAAGCCACCTCGACCGTGGATGCGCGGCTTGTGCCCGTGGTCGGTCCCGCCATCGACAAGCTGGTCGAGGACAATCCCTTCTATGCCAAGGCGACCATTCCGGGCGGCATGTATGCCGGCAACCCCGATCCGGTGGAAACCTTCGGCGTGAAGGCGACCTTCGTGACTTCGGCCACCGTCGACGAGGACGTGGTCTACGAGGTGGTCAAGGCGGTCTTCGACAATTTCGACCGCTTCAAGCGCCTGCACCCGGCCTTCGAGAACCTGGTCGAGGAAGACATGATCTCGCAGGGTCTGTCGGCCCCGCTGCATCCCGGCGCCGAGCGCTACTACCGCGAGCGCGGCTGGCTGCCCGCCTCCTGACCGGGGTCTGAACGATTGCCCGCGGCCGGTTTCGGCCGCGGGCTTCTCAGCAAGAACGCGGCGCCGCATCCGATGCGGAAGACCGCCCACGAACCAACAGGGCGATGAGGGGGCCGGCCATGACGGACAACGGATCAGGCGGGGCGCGCGGGGCGGCAACGCAGGAAGAACTCGACGCCCTTGTCGCCGCCGCCGATACCGGCGGGCGCAACCCGACGGGGCTTGTCGGCAGGCTGATCTTCCTGATCGCGCTGGCCTGGTCGCTGTTCCAGCTCTGGATCGCCTCTCCGATCCCCTTCATCCTGAATTTCGGCGTCTTCAACGATACCGACGCCCGCGCCTTCCACCTTGCCTTTGCGCTTGTCCTGGCCTTTGCAGCCTATCCTTCGGCGCGCAGCGCGGGGCAGCTTGTGCTGGGCATCGGCGTGCCGGTGATCATGTCGGTGCTGTTCATCGTCGGATCCCGCCCCGGAGAGCCGATCTGGTGGATCCCGCTGGTGGGTCTGCTGGTTGCCGGCGCGGTGCTGATGGGCTCGCCCAGGGATAGGGTCGCGCCCTGGGAATGGGCGCTGGCAATCATCGGGGCGGGCACCTGCCTTTACCTGTTCTTCTTCAGCGACGCGATTTCCAGCCGGGTCGGGGCGCCGATCCTGAGCGATTTCGTGGTCGCGGCGATGGGGCTTCTGATCCTGCTGGAAGCGGCGCGCCGCTCGCTGGGTCCGGCGCTGATGATCGTGGCGACGGTGTTCCTGGTCTACACCTTCCTCGGCCCCTACATGCCCGGCATCATCGCGCACAAGGGCAACTCGCTGGGCGAGGTGGTCAACCACCACTGGATCACGACATCGGGCGTGTTCGGCATCGCGCTGGGGGTGTCCACCTCCTTCGTGTTCCTCTTCGTGCTGTTCGGCTCGCTTCTCGACAAGGCGGGGGCCGGCAACTACTTCATCCAGGTGGCTTTCTCGCTGATGGGGCACATGCGCGGCGGGCCCGCCAAGGCCGCTGTCGTGTCCTCGGCCATGACGGGCCTGATCTCGGGCTCGTCCATCGCAAACGTGGTCACGACCGGCACCTTCACCATCCCGCTGATGAAGCGCGTTGGCTTCTCCTCGGAAAAGGCGGGCGCGGTCGAGGTGGCCTCGTCGGTCAACGGCCAGATCATGCCCCCCGTCATGGGCGCCGCCGCCTTCCTGATGGTCGAATATGTCGGCATCTCATATTTCGAGGTGGTCAAGCACGCCTTCCTGCCGGCCACCATTTCCTACATCGCGCTGGTCTACATCGTGCATCTTGAGGCGATGAAGGCCGGGATGGAGGGGCTGCCGCGCGCCTACACGCCCAAGCCCATCGTCCAGCGCCTGATCGGCATCGCCTTTACCGTCGCCGCGATCTGCGCGCTGAGCTTTGCGGTCTATTACGGCATGGGCTGGATCAGGCCCGTCTTCCCGGAAACGGCGGGCTACATCATCTTCGCGGCCCTGACCGCGGTCTATGTCGGGCTTCTGTGGGTCGCCTCGCGCGAGGCGCCGCTCAAGATGGAGGATCCGAACGCGCCGGTCAGCAAGCTGCCGCTGCCGGGGCCGACGATCCGTTCGGGGCTGCATTTCATCCTGCCGGTGGTGGTGCTGGTGTGGGCGCTGATGGTGGACCGCCTGAGCCCCGGCCTGTCCGCCTTCTGGGCGGCGGCCTTCATGATCTTCATCCTGCTGACCCAGCGCCCGCTGATGGCCCTGCTGCGCGGCGAGGGCGAGGTGGCGGCCAATATCCGCCGCGGGGTCATGGACCTGCTCGACGGCCTCGTGACCGGCGCGCGCAACATGATCGGCATCGGCATCGCCACCGCGACCGCCGGGATCATCGTGGGCGTGGTCAGCCAGACCGGCGTCGGCTCGGCGCTGGCCGACGTGGTCGAGGTGCTGTCGGGCGGCAATATCCTTGCCATCCTGTTCCTGACCGCGATCCTGTCGCTGATCCTGGGGATGGGGCTGCCGACCACGGCCAACTACATCGTCGTCTCGGCGCTGCTGGCGCCGGTGATCGTGACGCTCGGCCAGCAGAACGGGCTGATCGTGCCGCTGATCGCGGTGCATCTGTTCGTGTTCTACTTCGGGATCATGGCCGACGTGACGCCGCCCGTGGGGCTTGCAAGCTTTGCGGCCGCGGCCGTCTCTGGCGGCGATCCGATCCGCACCGGGGTGGTGGCCTTCTTCTACTCGCTGCGCACGGCGGCGCTGCCGTTCCTCTTCATCTTCAACACCCAGCTTCTGCTGATCGACGTGACATGGGCGCAAGGCATCCTGGTCTTCGTGGTCGCCACCGTTGCCATGCTGCTGTTCGCGGCGGCGACGCAGGGCTTCTTTCTCGCGCGCAACCGGTTCTACGAGACGATCGCGCTGCTGCTGATCGCCTTCACCCTGTTCCGGCCCGGCTTCTGGATGGACATGATCTATCCGCCCTATGCCGAGGAGGCGCCGGCCTCGATCGCGGAAGCGGCGGGCAACACGCCCGCGGGGCAGGCGCTGCGGGTCCGTGTCGCGGGCGTGAACGAGATCGGCGACCCGATCGAGTTCGTGGCCCTCGTGACGCTGCCCGAAGGGGCCACCGGCGAGGAAAAGCTGGAGGCGGCGGGTCTTGTGTTCCGCACCGAGGGCGAGCAGCTTTTCATCGACGACGTGGCCTTCGGCAGCCCCGCGCAGGATGCGGGCCTTGACTGGGACCAGGAGGTGCTGCGCGTGCTGCGCCCGCTGGACCAGCCCAGCAAGTACCTGATGTTCATTCCGGCGCTGGCGCTTCTGGCGCTGATCGTGCTGCTCCAGCGCGGCCGCGCCGCCGCGCTGCCGCGCCGGGCCGCGGCCTGAGGGCGGGGTGCGCGGGACGGGGACCTACGCGGTGGCCGGATCGCAACCCGGCCAGGCCCGCGGGGCGGGGGTCTTTCCCTCGGCGCCGATCTCGAATAGCACCTTGGGGATCCCAAGATCGGAGTTGACCCTGAAATGATCCCCTTCGCGATCGCCGGCGTCCAGATGCATGTGGCGGCCCTTCATTCCAACGTCGAGGCCATGCGCCACCGCATCGACGTGCTGATGGCGCGCTTTCCCTGGACGCAGATGGTGCTGTTCAGCGAGCTTGCGCCCTATGGTCCGCTGCCGCGCTACGCCCAGCCCTTCCTGAACGACACCGTCGCCCAGTTCTGCGAGGATGCGCGCCGCTACGGGATCTGGCTGATCCCCGGCTCGATGTTCGAGAAGGACGATCACGGGCGGATCTACAACACCTCGGTGGTGATCAACCCCGAGGGCGAGATCGTCGCCTCCTACCGCAAGATGTTTCCCTTCCGGCCCTACGAGTCGGAAGTCGATGCCGGCACCGAGTTCTGCGTCTTCGACGTGCCCGAGGTGGGGCGCTTCGGCCTGTCGATCTGCTACGACATCTGGTTTCCCGAAACCACGCGCCAGCTGACCGCGATGGGGGCCGAGGTGCTGCTGCACCCGGTGCTGACGGGCACCACCGACCGCGACGCCGAACTGGCGATCGCGCGCGCCACGGCCGCGCAGTTCCAGTGCTACGTCTTCGACGTGAACGGCCTGGGCGCGGGCGGGGTGGGGCGGTCCTGCGTGATCGACCCCTCGGCCACGGTGCTGCACCAGTCGGCGGGGCAGGAAGACATGTTCCCCATCGAGATCGACATGAGCCAGGTCCGCCGCCAGCGCGAGACCGGCATGAAGGGGTTGGGCCAGGTCCTGAAAAGCTTTCGCGACCGGCCCGTGGATTTCCCGGTCTATGACCGGACCAGCGGCACGGACGCGTTCCTGCACACGCTCGGCCCGCTTGCCATGCCGGGCAAGAACAGCCGGGCGGGGCTTCATTACGACATGCCGCAGGGGGGCACGCGCCCTGCACCTGCGGCCGGAACCGATCCTGCGGACCAGCGCCCCACGGCGCCCCCGCAGGGAAAGACGCTGATCGGCTGAGCGCCGGATCACCCCGCCTCACAGGGCGGCGGGGTGATCGCCGGTGGCTTGGTCCGGTCCGACAGGACAGGGGGGCTGAGCCATGCAGTCTATGAGCGACTACTATTCCGCGATCCAGCTGCGCGCGGATCGCTGGAGCGCGCTGCGCGAGACGACCGACGCGCTGTCGCGCAAGCAGACCGGGCGCGGGTCCGAGGCGCTCAAGCGCAAGGTCGAACTGCTGTTCGACCAGCTTGCCCCGATCGAGGCCTACTGGGCCTTTCCCGGCATGCAGGCCTTTGACCACCTGCGCCGCCAGTTCGAGCATGGCAACCTGGACGACCTGGCCTTTTCGACCCGGCGGGTGACGCGGGCGCTGACTTCCGGCGCCTATCGGCGGCGGTCGATCCCGCTGGACCGGGGCGATACCGACACCGAGGAGAACGACGACGAGGCGATGCTTTCGCCCGAGGCGCGGGCGCTGTCCAAGCCCTATTTCGAGGTGCTGTTCGTCGACCAGCTGACCGACCAGCAGGAACGCTGGATGAAGTCCAACATCGCGCGGATGCGCCGGGGCGAGGACCAGTTCCACTACGAACCCGTCGTCGTGCCCAGCCTGGAGGACGCGCTGATCGGGGTGCTGTTCAACCACAACATCCAGGCGGTCGTCGTGCGCCCCGGGCTGGTGCTGCGTTCGAAGAACGCGCTGCCGATCCTCAAGCGCTACCTGAACCGGGTGGGCGAGGACGAGGATATCGACGCGCTCGACCCCGAGGATTACGGCCCCGAGCTGTGCCGGCTGCTGGCCAAGGTGCGCCCGGAGCTGGACGCCTACCTGGTCACGGGTCGCTCGGTCGAGGAAATCGCGGGGCTGGACCTGGGCGTCTGCCGGAGGGTGTTCTACAACCAGGAGGATTTCCTGGAACTGCACCTGAACATCCTTCGCGGCGTGCAGTCGCGCTACAAGACGCCCTTCTTCACCGCGCTCAAGGAATATTCCAAGCAGCCGACCGGCGTCTTTCACGCCATGCCGATCAGCCGCGGCAAGTCGATCAGCCGCTCGCACTGGATCCAGGACATGGGCGCCTTCTACGGGCCGAACATCTTCCTGGCCGAGACCTCGGCCACCAGCGGCGGCCTCGACAGCCTGCTGGAGCCGCACGGCCCCATCAAGGAGGCGCAGGAACTTGCCGCCCGCGCCTTCGGGGCCAAGCAGACCTTCTTTGCCACCAACGGCACCTCGACCTGCAACAAGATCGTCGTGCAGGCCCTCATAAGGCCGGGGGATATCGTGCTGGTGGACCGGGATTGCCACAAGTCGCACCATTACGGAATGGTGCTGGCGGGCGCGCAGGTCGTCTATCTCGACAGTTATCCGCTCAACGAATACTCGATGTATGGCGCGGTGCCGCTGCGCGAGATCAAGCACCAGCTTCTGAAGCTGAAGGCGGCCGGAAAGCTTGACCGGGTGCGGATGCTTCTGCTGACCAACTGCACCTTCGACGGCATCGTCTACAATGTCGAGCGGGTGATGGAGGAGTGCCTCGCGATCAAGCCGGACCTGGTGTTCCTGTGGGACGAGGCGTGGTTCGCATTCGCGCGGTTCGGCCCGACCTATCGCCAGCGCACCGGCATGAACGCCGCCAAGGTGCTGCGCGAGCGCCTGAAAACCGCAGAGCATGTGACCGCCTACGAGGCCCAGCGCAAGGAACTGGAGGGCGCCGACGAACAGACGCTGCTGGACACAAGGCTGATCCCGCCGCCCAACGCGCGGGTGCGGGTCTATACCACCCAGTCCACCCACAAGACGCTGACGGCCCTGCGGCAGGGCTCGATGATCCATGTCAACGACCAGGACTTCAAGGGAGAGGTCGAGCAGAGCTTCCACGAAGCCTACATGACCCACACCTCCACCTCGCCCAACTACCAGATCATCGCCTCGCTCGACGTGGGCCGGCGGCAGGTGGAGCTTGAGGGTTTCGAGTTCGTCCAGCGCCAGGTCGAGGCGGCGATGTCGATGCGCCGGGCGATCGCGACGCACCCGCTGCTGAAGAAATACTTCAAGGTGCTGACCGCCGGCGACATGATCCCCGAAGAGCACCGCGAAAGCGGCGTGGAAAGCTACTACAACGCCGACCAGGGCTGGACCGACATCTGGGAATGCTGGGCGCGGGACGAGTTCGTGCTGGATGCGACGCGCGTCACGCTGGCCGTGGGCGGCACCGGCTGGGACGGTGACACGTTCAAGACCCAGATCCTGATGGACAAGTACGGCATCCAGATCAACAAGACCTCGCGCAATACCGTGCTGTTCATGACCAATATCGGCACGACGCGGTCCTCGGTCGCCTACCTGATCGAGGTGCTGGTCGAGATCGCCAAGGGGCTGGACGAACTGCTGGACGACGCCTCGCGCATGGAAAAGCTCAGCTTCGAGCGGCGGGTGCGCAACCTGATGGAGGAATTGCCGCCGCTGCCGGATTTCAGCCGTTTCCACGACGCCTTCCGCAGCGATCAGGTGACGCCCGAGGGGAACATCCGCGGCGCGTTCTTCCTCAGCTATGACGAGAACAACTGCGACTACCTGGAACTGAGCGGCAGCCTGCGCGATGCGCTGGAACGCGGCGACGAGGTGGTGAGCGCGTCCTTCATCATCCCCTATCCGCCGGGCTTTCCGATCCTGGTGCCGGGGCAGGTGGTCAGCAAGGACATCCTCGACTTCATGCTGGCGCTCGACGTGAACGAGATCCACGGCTACCGCGCCGATCTGGGCCTGCGGGTGTTCACCAAGGAGGCGCTGGAGCGCCACGCCAGCCCGAAACTACAGAACGCAGCAGAATGACAGGGAGAAAAAGATGCCGAAAAAGGTATTGAAGAACATTTCCGAGATCCGCCGCTTCTTCCATCGGAACGAGGATCCCGTCTATTTCGTCTCGGCCACCAACTTCAACCTGCTGGGGCTGGACGAGTGGTGCAAGAACTTCAAGTACATCTGCTACATCGACTGCTATGACGGGCGGCATCCCAACGTCTTCTGCCCGTCCGAGCAGCCGCACGCGGAATTCCAGTCGATCGAGGACATCAACAACTACCTTCTCCAGCACAAGGAGGTGATCGACCTCGTGAAGCGCCGGGGCGGCAAGCCGAAATTCGTCTTCCTGATGTTCGACGAGGAAACCGAGCGGCTGGCCAGGGAACTGGGCGGAGAGGTCTGGTTCCCCAAGGCGAAGTTGCGCACCCGGATGGACAACAAGATCGAGACGGTGCGCGTGGGCAACAAGGCGGGCGTGCCGTCCGTCCCCAACACGCTGGCCGAGGTGAAGGACTACAAGCACCTGACCCAGATCTGCGAGAAGGCGGGGCTGGGCCATGACCTGGTGCTGCAATCGGCCTTCGGGGATTCGGGGCACACCACCTTCTTCATCAAGTCCGAGGCCGATTTCCGCCGCCACGAGCACGAGATCGTGGGCGAGGGCGAGATCAAGATCATGAAGCGGATCGACTGCCGCGGCTCCGCGATCGAGGCCTGCGCCACCAAGGAGGGCACCATCGTGGGCCCCCTGATGACCGAGCTTGTGGGCTTCAGGGAACTGACCCCCTACCGCGGCGGCTGGTGCGGGAACGAGATCTTCTCGACCGCGTTTCCGCCCAAGGTCCGCCAGCAGGCGCGCGAGCTGACCTTCAGGTTCGGCGAGCAACTTCGGAAAGAAGGCTATCGCGGCTATTTCGAGCTGGATTTCCTGATCGACAAGAAGACCGGCGACCTGTGGCTGGGCGAGTTGAACCCGCGCATCACCGGGGCCAGTTCGATGACCAACCACGCGGCCTTTGCCCATGCCGACGCACCGCTGTTCCTGTTCCACCTGCTGGAATTCTCGAAGAAGCCCTTCGATCTGGACGTGGAAGAGCTGAACGCCCGCTGGGCCGACCCGGACATGATCGACAGCTGGTCGCAGATGGTGATCAAGCACACCGATGACAGCGTCGACATCATCACCGAGGCGCCCGAGACCGGCATCTACCGGATGCTCGAGGATGGGCGCGTGATCTTCGACCGTTTCGACTATCACCGCCGCGCGGTCGAGTCGGAGAACGAGGCCTTCTTCCTGCGCATCTCGCGCCCCGGCGACTATCGCTACGAAGGCGCGGACCTGGGCATCCTGGTGACGCGGGGACGGTCGATGACCACCGGCTTCAAGCTGAACGACCGGGCGCAGAAATGGATCCACGGGATCAAGCGCAATTTCTCGGCCAGGCCGCTGCCGGTGGCAGAGGCGGGGCCGGCCCTTGCGGATCCCGCATTCAAGATCATGTAGGGAAAGAAGGGGTCCGGCAGAACGGGCCCCACCCATGGGGGCCGAATGAAGATGCACTGGCGGGCCGTGGACGAGGCGCAGCCCGGCCCGAAATGGGCCGCGCTGTTCCACGAATACTGGCCCGATTATCACCGCTGGTGGCTGCGCGAGGGCGAGGATGCCCGCCCCACATACTGGGACGGGGTTCAGGCCCTGCGCGCCCACATGCCCGAGATCCTGCCGCTCTATGAAGAGCTTTGCGCGCTTGCGGGCGGCTCGGACCATGCGGCGCGGTTTCTCAGTTTCCATTGCCCGCCGCCCTACCTGTCGGGGTGCAGCCAGGCGATCTGGCCCGGCGAAGAGCCGGTGCTGGTGCGCAACTACGACTACAGCGCCACCGCCTTCGACAGCCTCGTGATGCGCACCGAATGGCAGGGGCGCACGGTGCTGGGCACCTCGGACGGGCTGTGGGGGCTGGTCGACGGCATGAACGACGCGGGTCTTGCCGTGTCGCTGACCTTTGGCGGGCGGCGCGTGGTGGGCGACGGCTTCGGCGTGCCGCTGATCCTGCGCTATGTCCTTCAGACCTGCGAGACGGCGGAAGAGGCCGGCCGCGCGCTGGCGCGCATCCCCACCCACATGAGCTACAACGTGACGGTCGTGGACAGGAAGCGCCGCTTCCTGACGGCGCTGATGGGGCCGGACCGCCCGGCGCAGATCACCCATGCCGCGGTGGCCACCAACCACCAGGAACGGGTGGAGTGGATGAGCCACGCCCGCTTTACCGCCACGGTCGAGCGCGAGCGCTACCTGCTGCAACGCCTGACCCTGCATGTGGAGCCGGTCGAGAAGTTCATCGGCGCGTTCCTGAAGCCGCCGCTCTATTCCTCGGCCTTCGCGCAGGGGTTCGGCACGCTCTACACCGCCGTGTACCGCCCCGCGCAAGGGCTGATGGAACTGCGCTGGCCGCGCGCGTGCTGGCCGCTGGACATGCACGCCTTCGTCGAGGACAGCCGCGCCATCTACACGCCCGAGACGGTCTGAACCCGCATCACTTTGGCGTAGGGGAAATTGCCTTTTCCCGCGCCCCGCGCGACAACCATCGGGCCACGTTCCGGGAAATGCCGATGCTCGATGCCGCCGCACGCCGCCTGATCGACCCGCCGCTCGACGCGCTGGGCCGGGCGCTGGCGCGGCGCGGGGTGGGGGCGGACGCGGTAACGCTGGCGGGGCTGGCGCTGGGGCTTCTGTCGGCGGGGTTCATCGCGCTGGGCTGGTTCACGCTGGCGCTGCTGCCGCTTCTGCTCGGCCGGCTGGCGGACGGGCTGGACGGCGCCATCGCGCGGGCCACGCGGCGCACGGATTTCGGCGGCTACCTGGATATCGCCTGCGATTTCCTGTTCTACGGCGCGGTGCCCATGGCCTTTGTCTGGGCCGATCCTGAAACCAACGCCGCCGCCGGCGCGTTTCTTCTGACCAGTTTCTATTTCAACGGCGCAAGCTTCCTGGGCTTTGCGGTGCTGGCGGAGAAAAGGCGGATGCGGACCGATGCGCGGGGGGTGAAATCGCTTTATTTCACCGGCGGGCTGCTGGAGGGGACAGAGACGATCCTGTTCTTCGTGGCGCTGTGCCTCGCTCCGGGCTGGTTCGCGCCGCTGGCCTGGGCCTTTGGTGCGCTTTGCTTCGTGACCGCCGCCTCGCGGCTGCTGCTGGCGCGCAAGCTCTTTGCCGACCAGGCACCGAAGGAATGAAATCGGGGCGCGGCCCCAACGACAGGTAGGATGAATGAAGAAGATCCTTGCGACCCTGATGACGCTTTCGGCGCTGCCGGCGCTGGCCGATCCCGATCCCGCGAACTGGGACGCGGTGCTGGAAGAGGCGCGCGGCCAGACCGTCTATTGGCACGCCTGGGGCGGCTCGACCACGACCAACGATTTCATCGCCTGGGTGGGCGACCGGGTGGCCGGCGAATACGGCGTCACGCTTGCGCATGTGAAGCTCTCGGACACCGCCGAGGCGGTCAGCCGGGTGCTGGCCGAACGCGCGGCCGGCCAGGACGACGACGGGGCGGTGGATCTCGTCTGGATCAACGGCGCGAACTTCGCCTCGATGAAGGAGGCGGGGCTTCTGTTCGGCCCCTTCGCCCAGGCGCTGCCCAACTGGCAATATGTCGATGTCGAGGGCAAGACGGTGCTGACCGACTTCACCGTGCCGACGGAAGGTTACGAAAGCCCCTGGGCGATGGCGCAGGTGGTGTTCATCCACGACACCGCGCGGATGCCCGATGCGCTTGGCACCATGGCGGAACTTCTCGACTGGGCGCGCGCCAATCCGGGGCGCTTCACCTTTCCCCAGCCGCCCGATTTCCTTGGCTCGACCTTTCTCAAGCAGGCGCTGATCGACCTGATGGACGATCCCGCACCGTTGCAGGCGCCGGTGGACCAGGCCGACTACGAGGGCGTGACCGCGCCGCTCTGGGAGTTCATGGACGCGTTGACGCCGCTTCTGTGGCGCGAGGGGCGGGCCTATCCGCAGACCGGGCCGCGCCAGCTGGAACTGATCTCGGACGGCGAGGTGGACCTGGCGATCTCGTTCAGCCCGGGCGAGGCGACGGCGGCCATCGCGAATTTCCAGCTGCCGGAAACCGCCCGGACCTTCGTTCTCGACAAGGGCACGCTGGGCAATGCAAGCTTTCTTGCCATCCCCTACAATTCCGGCGCGAAGGCCGGTGCGATGGTGGTGGCCGATTTCATTCTCTCGCCCGAGGCGCAGCTGCGCGCGCAGGATCCCGCCATCCTGGGCTACGGCACGGTGCTGGCGATGGACAAGCTGGCGCAGGCGGACCGCGCCGCCTTCGCCGCGCTGGACCTGGGCATCGCCACGCTCAGCCCCGCGGAACTGGGGCCTGCGCAGGCCGAGCCGCATCCGAGCTGGATGACCCGGATCGAGCAGGACTGGATCACCCGCTACGGCGTGGTGCAGTGAGCCGGGATTGACGCTGGTCGGGGCAGAGCGCACGGCGTCCCGGGGCGGCCCGCGCCGGCCCGCCCGCCTTGCATGGGTGCCGGGCCTGACGCTTTTCCTGATGCTCGGGCCCGTGGCCGCGGGCCTTCTGTTCACGCTGCTGCCGGCGATCGGCTACATGCCCTCGGTCGGCGCGACTACGCTCGGCCTTGCGCCCTTTGGCATGGTGTTCGACTGGCCCGGGCTGCCGCAGGCCGCCAGGCTGAGCGTGACCACCGGGCTGCTGGCCACGTCGCTTGCGCTGGCGGTGACCGTGCTGCTGGTCGCGGGTCTTGCGGGAACCCGTGCCTTTCGCCTGATCGAGAGGCTGCTGTCGCCGCTTCTGTCGGTGCCGCATGCCGCCGCCGCCTTCGGGCTTGCCTTCCTGATCGCCCCCTCGGGCTGGCTGGTGCGCAGCGTCTCGCCCTGGGCCACCGGGTGGGAGCAGCCGCCCGACCTGTTGATCCTGCAGGATCCCTGGGGTCTGAGCCTGGTCGCGGGGCTGGTCGCCAAGGAGGTGCCGTTCCTGCTGCTGATGACGCTTGCCGCCCTGCCGCAGGCGCAGGCGGACGCGCGGCTGACGGTTGCCCGTTCGCTGGGCTATGGCCGGGTCAATGGCTGGCTCAAGGCGGTGTTCCCGGCGGTCTATGCGCAGATCCGGCTGCCGGTCTATGTGGTGCTGGCCTATTCCATGTCGGTGGTGGACGTGGCGATGATCCTGGGCCCCAACACGCCGCCCACGCTTTCGGTGCAGATCCTGCGCTGGATGAACGACCCGGACCTGACCATGCGCCAATGCGCGGCGGCGGCGGCGCTTCTGCAACTGGCGCTGGTGCTGGGCGCTCTTCTGCTCTGGCGGCTGGGCGAGCGGGCGCTTGCCCGGTTCGGCCGGCGGCGTATCGCGGCCGGGCGGCGGGGCCTGTCAATCGATCCGCTGGCGCGCGGCGCGGGGCTCGCGCTTGGCGCCGGCTCGGCGCTTGCCGTGCTGCTTGGCCTCGTGGCGCTGGGGGTCTGGTCGCTGGCCGCGCGCTGGTCCTATCCCGACCTTCTGCCGGAGGGCTTCACCCTGCGCAGCTGGATGCGCCACGGCTCCACCCTGGCCGATACCGGGACGCAGACCATCCTGATCGCCGTGATCGCAACCGCGCTGGCGCTGGTCCTGACCATCGGCTGCCTCGAGTCCGAGACGCGGCGCGGTGCGCGTCCGGGGCAAGGGGCGCTGCTGCTTCTGTACCTGCCGCTGCTGATCCCCCAGGCGGCATTCCTGCCGGGGCTTCAGTTCTTCCTGCTGGGGATCGGCGGGGCGGAGGGTGTCCTGCCGGTGATCGCCGCGCATCTGGTGTTCGTGCTGCCGTATGTCTTCCTGTCGCTGTCGGACCCGTGGCGGGCCTGGGATCGGCGCTACGCCGTGGTCGCGGGCAGTCTTGGCGCGGGGCCTGCGGGGGTTCTGTGGCGCGTGCGGCTGCCGATGCTGCTGCGCGCCGTGCTGACGGCGGCGGCGGTGGGGATGGCGGTGTCGGTGGGCCAGTACCTGCCCACGCTGCTGATCGGCGGCGGGCGGGTCGGTACGCTGACGACCGAGGCGGTGGCGCTGGCCGCGGGCGGCGACCGGCGGGCGATCGGTGTCTTCGGCATCCTTCAGACGCTGCTGGCGCTCTTGCCCTTCGGCCTGGCGCTGGCCATACCGGCGCTGGTGTTCCGCAACCGGCGAGGGCTGAGACATGGCTGAGGCGGGTCTGCGGCTGGATCATGTGCGGATCAACCTGCGGGGACGGGCGCTGATCTCGCTCGACACGCTGATCCGGCCGGGAGAGGTGACGACCGTCATGGGGCCGTCGGGTTCGGGCAAGTCGAGCCTGCTGGCGCTTGTCACCGGAACGCTTGCGCCCGAGTTCGAGACAGCGGGACAGGTGCGCATCGACGGGCACGACCTGTCGGGGTTGCGGCCCGAGGCGCGGCGCATCGGCATCCTGTTCCAGGATCACCTGCTCTTCCCGCATCTTTCGGTGGGCGAGAACCTGGCCTTCGGGCTGCATCCCCGCATCGAGGGGCGCGCGGCGCGGGCCGCACGGATCGGGGCGGCGCTGAGCGAGGTGGGGCTTGCGGGCTTTGCCGACCGCGACCCGGCCACGCTGTCCGGCGGGCAGCGCGCCCGGGTCGCCCTGATGCGGATGCTGCTGTCGGAACCGCGGGCGGTGCTGCTGGACGAGCCGTTCTCCGGCCTCGATGCGGCGCTCCGGGCGCAGATCCGGGCGCAGGTGCTCGACCATGTGCGGCAGCAGCGGCTGCCCTGCCTGATGGTCACGCATGATCTGGAGGATGCGCAGGCCGCCGGCGGGCCGATCCTGCGGGTGGGGTAGGGCGGCACAGCCTGCGCCGCCCTGAACTTCGGCTCAGCCCTTGTCGCGGGCCGATCGCAGGAAGTCGTAGCCGACCAGCGCGATCGTCAGGGCGATCACCGCGATCAGGTCGACGCGCGGCACCCAGATGGCGAGGATCGCCAGAAAGCCGGTCAGCACGGCAAAGGCCAGCAGGGCCATCAGCTTGTTCATGTCAGCGTCTCCCTTACGCGTCCTGTTGCGCGGCCCAGCCGACCAGCCAGCGCGCGGTCCGCAGCAGCCGGGCATCGCCCGACCGCGGCCCGCACAGCTGGACGCCCATCGGCAACCCGTTCTCTGCCTGAAGCAGGGGAACGGTGACCGAAGGGGTGCCGACATAGGTCCACAACCCGTTGAAGATGGCATTGCCGGTGCTGCCCAGCCCCTCGGGGGCGGGGCCCGGCGCGGCCGGCGTCACGATCGCATCGCAGCGCTCGAAGATCTCGCCCAGGCCCGCATGGAGCACCTCGCGCCAGTCGAGCGCGGCCAGGTAGTCGCGCGCGGTGATCGCGCTGCCCTTCTCGATGGCCTCGCGCGTCACGGGGGCCAGCTTGTCCAGCCCCTGGCGCGCGTAGCGGTAGTAGTACTTCGCCATCTCGGCGAAGTTGATCCGCTCGCGCAGCGCCGCCGCCTCGTTGAAGGCGGGGGGCAGGTCGACCCAGAAGGCCTGTTCGCCCAGCGCCTCGGCCAGTTCCTCGATCGCGGCGCGGGTCTGCGGTTCGGCATCGGCCCAGCCGGGCGGGCGCACGAAGGCAAGCGTCGGCTTCACGGGCGGTTCGGTCAGCGTGGTGTCCAGAAGCCGCGGATGCGGGTCCATGGAGGTCGCCTTGTCCAGCGCGTCATAGCCCGCCAGCGCGTCCGCCAGCAGCGCCGCATCCGCCGGTGTCCGGGCAAAGACGCCCAGCGTGTCCAGCGTGTGCGACTGCATCAGGACGCCCGTGCGCGGGATCAGCCCGAAGCTGGGCTTGAACCCCGTCACCCCGCAGAAGGCGGCCGGGCGGATCACCGAGCCGCCGGTCTGCGTGCCCACCGCCAGCGGAACCATGCCCGCCGCCACCGCCGCCGCGGAACCGGAACTGGAGCCGCCCGGCGTATGCGCGGGATCGTGCGGGTTCACGGTCTTGCCGGGACTCAGGAACGCCAGCTCGGTCGTGACCGTCTTGCCCATGATGATCGCCCCGGCCTTCTTCAGCTGGGCGACCACGAAGGCATCCGTCACGGGGATCCGGCCCTGATCCAGCACGGTGCCGTTTTCAGTGGGGATCCTGACCGTGTCGATCACGTCCTTCAGCGCGACCGGAATGCCGTGCAGCGGCCCGATCGCCCGGCCCGTGGCGCGGAAGCGGTCAAGCTCCCGCGCCTGGTGCATGACGAATTCGGGGTCGTGCCAAGCAAAGGCCTGCACCTGCGGCTCGCGCTCCTTCACCCGTTCCAGATACGCCTCTGCCAGCTGGACCGCCCTGAGCGCGCCGGATGCGATCCGGTCGCGCAGGGTGCAGGCGTCCAGGTCCAGCAGCGCGTCCGTCTTCGGCTTACCGGCCATAGAACAGCTCCGGCAGGTAGAAGACGATCTGCGGGAAGGCGTACATCAGGAACATCGAGATGAACACGCAGATCAGGAACGGGAAGCAGCCCGCGAAGATCTGCGTCAGCTTCACCTCGGGTGGTGCGATCCCCTTCAGGTAGTAGGCCGACATCGCCATCGGCGGGGTCAGGAAGCTGGTCTGAAGGTTGAGCGCCACCAGCACGCCGAAGAACAGCGGATCGATCCCGAACAGCGGCAGCAGCGGCAGGAAGATGGGCACGAAGATGATGATGATCTCGGACCATTCCAGCGGCCAGCCGAGCAGGAAGATGATCAGCTGCGCCAGCAGCAGGAACATCAGCGGCGAGATGTCGAGACCCTGCACGAACTCCGAGATGATGTGCTCGCCCCCGAGATAGGAGAACACCGACGAGAAGGTGTAGGAACCGACGAAGAGCCAGCAGACCATCGCGGTGGTGCGCACCGTGAGGTACACGCTTTCGCGCATCCGCTGGAAGGTCATCGCGCGGTAGGCAAAGGCCAGCAGGATCCCGCCCAGCGCCCCGATGGAGGCGGCCTCGGTCGGGGTCGCAAGGCCGAACAGGATCGAGCCCAGCACCGCGAAGATCAGGAAGGCCAGCGGGAAGAACGAAGTTGCGATCATCGCCATCAGCTTGGCGAAGGGAACTTCGGGCACTTCTTCCCTGGTCGGCTTCGGCGCGATGGACGGTTGCAGGATCGACCGCCCGATGACGTAGATCAGGTACAGGCCCACCAGCGTGAAACCCGGAAGCAGCGCCGCCGAGTAGAGCCGCACGATCGACACGCCCGAGGCCGCCGCATAGACGATCAGCATGATCGAGGGCGGGATCAGGATGCCCAGCGTGCCGCCGGCGCAGATGATGCCGGACGCGAAGCTGTTGTCGTAGCGCGCGCGCAGCATGGCCGGCAGGGCCAGCAGCCCCATCAGCGTCACCACCGCGCCCACGATCCCGGTCGCGGTCGCGAACAGCGCGCAGGTGATCAGCGCCGCCACGCCCATCGAGCCGGGCACGTTGCGGGACGCGATGTTGAGCGTGGCGAACAGCTTGTCCACGATGTTCGCGCGCTCGACGATGTAGCCCATGAACAGGAACAGCGGCACCGCCGTCAGCACCTCGTTGCTCATCACCGTGTATGTCTGGTTGATGAACAGGTCGAAGATGCGGTTGTTGAGGAAGCCGTCTATCCACAGGGATGTCGACTCCCACCATCCGGCGGTTTCCGGATCCAGCCGGTTGTATCCGCGCCACATGCGCCCGGCGTCGAAATAGGCGTAGTAGCCGAAGCCGATCCCCATCGCCATCAGGGTGAAGGCGATCGGGAAGCCCAGGAACACCATGAAGATGAAGATGCCCAGCATCGTCAGGGCGACTTGAGGGTCAGTCATGGATTATGGCCCTTCTCGGCCTCGTTGGCCTGTTTCATCAGCAGGTCTTCGGTCTCGAAGACGTCTTCATCGGCCTGCAGCCACTGGTTGGTGCGGATGCAGTGGATGCAGCGGAACACCTGGGCGATGCCCTGGATGAACAGCAGGATGCCGGCCGCCACGATCACCGTCTTGAACTGGAAGATCGGGATGCCCGCCGGGCTGTTCACCGAAACCTCGCCATAACCCCAGGAGCGGGAGGCGTATTTCCAGCCCGCGAAGATCAGCGCGGTGACTCCGGGAAAGAAGAAGAGGATGTAGAGCACCAGGTCCACCTTGGCCTGGGTGCGGGGCTGCCACAGCCGATAGAGGAAGTCGCCCCGCACATGGCCGCCGCGCGACAGGGTGTAGGCGCCCCCCATCATGAACAGCGTGCCATACATGATGAAGGACACATCCAGCGCCCAGGGGGTCGGGCTGTTGAGCACATAGCGAACGAACACTTCATAGCCAGTGCCCACTGCCATCAGAACGATCAGCCAGGCGAAGGCCTTGCCGAACCATGCCGACAGGCTGTCGGCGAAACGGATGAAACCGATCATCTCACCAGGAGTTCCCTTTGTGATGGAAACCCGGCGAGTTGCCTCGCCGGGTTCGTTTCGCGGTCAGGATTTGCGGGGCTCAGATCGAGAGACGGCCCGGGAAGTAGTGCTCGTAGGCGAGCGCCAGATCCGGGGCGTTCATCAGCTCGTAGTAGCCGACCTGCTCGACCCAGGCGCGCTGGCTGTCCATGCAACGCTTCATGAACTCGTCCTGCTCGAGATCCGCGATCAGCGCATCCCAGGCCTGAAGCTGGGCGTCCAGGATCTCGGTCGAGGTGCGGTGCACGGTGACGCCGAACTCGTCCTGCAGACGGCGCAGGTCGGAGGAGTACTCGCGCATCGCGGTCGCGGTGTTCGAGGTCGAGGCCGCTTCCACGCCGTATTTCAGGATGGCCTGAAGATCCGGCTCCAGATCGTCGAAGAAGTCCTTGTTGAACAGGAACTCGAAGGATTCCGACGCCTGGTGATAGGACGACAGGTAGTAGTTCTTGGCCACGTCCTGCGCGCCGAAGCGAAGGTCCGAGGACGGGTTGTTGAACTCGAACGCGTCGATGACGCCACGCTCCATCGCGGGGACGATCTCGCCGCCGGGCAGCTGGGCGACGGACATGCCCATCGACTGCAGAAGGTCGGCGGCAAGGCCCACGGTGCGGTACTTGAAGCCCTGGATGTCGGCGACGGTGTTCACCTCGCCCTTGAACCAGCCGAAGGGCTGGGCGAACATCGGGAAGCCCATGAAGCCATAGACGTTCAGGCCCATGATGTCCTGGGTCAGCTCGCGGTAGAGCTCGGCACCGCCGCCCTGGTAGAACCAGCTCAGCATCGTGGTCGCCGAACCGCCCCAGACCGGGCCGGTGCCGAACAGCGAGGCGGCCTTGTTCTTGCCGTACCAGTACACCGGCACGTCATGCGCCGCGTCCAGAACGCCGTCGTTCACCGCGTCCATCACCTGGAACGCGCCCACGACCGCGCCTGCGGGCAGCAGGTCGAACTGCAGGCGGCCACCGGACATCTCTTCGACGCGGGTCGTGTACTCGCGCGCGAAATCCATCCAGATATCCGACGCCGGCCACGAGGTCTGCATCTTCACCACGAGCGGCGCCTGCGCCAGCACGGCGGGCGCAGCGAGAGTTCCTGCCGCGGCACCACCGACGGCCGCGCCAGTGCGCAGGAAAGAGCGCCGCGAAAGCGGCTTTTCGGATTTTGTCATGTTGTCCTCCCAGTAACGGCTCATAGAGCGGGGTGCATAATGGCTTCTCAGGCCCGAATGGCAAGCGCAATGCCGCCCAAATTGCGCTGCACGCCGCCGATTGTGTACAATTCGGGGGTCGCGTGACGCCGGAACCTGTTCATCGGAACGGGATGATACCGCTAGCATCGGCGGATCGCCGAATTTCGAACATCAAGCGAAATACAGCGCGCAGGAAAGCGCGGCTTCCCTCATGGTTGCAAGAATCGGCCGACCGCTCGCGCCGGGTTCCCGCGACGGCCTCGGGGCGCGCCGGGCACACATGCTGTATGCAGATCAGGAGACTTGCGCTGGACGGCGCGTTCGGACAACTCATTGTGGCGACAGTACAGAAGTCGCTTCGGGAATGCCCAATTGTCCTTCGAATTGCATGAACTCTTCTTCGCCGCCATCGCCTTTGCCGCAGGGGGCGTGCTGAAGGGCGCCACCGGGGCCGGCGCGCCGATCGTGGTCATCCCCGTGCTTGCCATGCTCTACGACGTGCCCACGGCCGTGGCCATCTTCGCCGTGCCAAGCCTGCTTGCGAATATCTGGCAGGGCTGGGCGCATCGCGGGACGCATCTGCCCTGGCGCTTCGTGTGGATCTTCGCGCTGGGGGGCGGGGCGGGGGTCGTGGTCGGCACGGTCCTGCTCGCGCGGCTCGACAGCGAGGTGCTGCTGCTGACCGTGGCCTTCGTGGTGCTGGCCTATCTCGCCTTTCGCCTGATGCGCCCGGACTGGTCGCTGCCTTTCGCCGCCGCCAGAAGGGTGGGCGGCGCCGCGGGGTTCCTGGGGGGCATCCTGCAGGGCGCCTCGGGGATTTCGGCGCCGGTGTCGATCACCTTCCTCAACGCGCTCCGGCTCGAGCGGACCGTCTTCATCAGCACCATCTCGATCTTCTTCGCCGTCGTCTCGGCCGTGCAGATGCCGGCGCTGATGCATTTCGACCTGATGAACGCGGAACTCTTCGGGCTGGGACTGGCCGCGCTGGCGGTGCAGGCGATGGCCATGCCGGTGGGCGCGTGGCTGGCGGGCCGGGTGTCGAGACAGACCTTCGACCGCATCATCATGGGCCTGCTGACCGTGATCGCCTTGCGCCTGATTTTCACGGCGTTGCCTTGATCGAATACTGATCGGTCAAATTGAATTATACAATAGACAACCGAACTTTGCATAATGGTTCACATGGTGAAACGGCCCGCGATCCGGGCGTTGGTTGCAATTCATCCGCAACCGCTTGCGCGCCCCGCGGAGCCGTTGTTCAATTCGCCGGGAGAGAGGCATCCCCGTGCCGGACAGGGTCCGGTGCGGGGAATGTCTGTGGCCGGTGCAAACGGCGTTTGACGCCCGGGGGCGGATCGGGCTAACCACTCCGTCGAGGGAGGCGTCGATGTCTCGGTCCGACAGGAAAAGCCAGTACACCAAGGCGCTTATGGAGTTGAGAGAGCTTGTCCTCCATGGCGAGCTCGAACCCGGAGAGCGCGTCTCGGAGATCGGGATGTCACAGCGGATCGGCATTTCCCGCACGCCGCTGCGCGAGGCGATGAGCCGGCTGATCGAGGAAGGACTCCTCGAACGCCATCCCAGCGGCGGCTGCCGGGTGCGCAGCTTCAGCCTGTCGGACATTCTCGACGCGATCGAACTGCGGGGCCTGATCGAGGGCATGGCCGTGCGTATCGCAGCGCAGCGTGGCGCCGACCCGGCCGCCTTGCAGGCCTGCGGGGAAGTCCTGGACCAGGTGGACTTGGCGCTTGGCGCCGGCGAGCACGAGATCGACTTCGAGCTTTATGCCGATCTCAACATCCAGTTCCACGCGATGCTGGCACAGCTCTGCAACAGCCCCACCATCATCCGCGAGGTGGAGCGCGCGGCGCGGATGCCGCTCGCCTCTCCCAGCGCGTTCCTCAAGGGGCAGACCGCGCTTGCGCCGGTGCGCCGTTCGCTGTTCGTGGCCCAGGCCCAGCACCGCGCCATGATCGAGGCGATCGCCCGCCGCGAGGGCACCCGCGCCGAGGCGCTGGCGCGCGAGCATGCGCGGCTTGCCGCCTCGAACCTGTCGCATGTCCTGCGCCAGCGCGCCGCCCTGGCGGAAGAGATCCCGGGGATCGCACTTCTGGCCGGCGGCTGATCGCGTTGGGGAACCTGCGGGCGGGGCGGGGCATCTGGGGCGGATGGCGGGCGCCCGGTCCACGGGCCGCCGTTCTCATCCTTCTCGTGCTGCCGTCGCGGCCGGTCCATGCCCATGCCACCGAACAGGGCTTCGTCCTGCTGCTGCCGACCGATCTTTACATCGCCGGGGGGGCCGCGGCGGTCGCGGCAACCGTGCTGCTTCTGGCCGTCCTTCCCGGCCGCGTGGCGCTTGCGCTGTTCCGGCCGCGCGCGCCCTGTCCGATCCCGCGCCTGCCGGGGCGCCGGGTGGCAAGCCTTCTGTCGGCCGTTCTGCTGCTGGGGCTCGTGGCGCTTGGACAGTGGGGGCCGCATGATCCGACGCGCAACCTGCTGCCGCTGACGATCTGGACGCTGCTATGGGTGATCCTTGTGCCGGGGCAGGGGATCTGGGGCGATCTGTGGCGCCGGATCGAGCCATGGAGCGGGCCGCACGCGGTCCTGACGCGCCTTGGCCGATGGCGCGCGCCGCTGCGCCTGCCGGGCGGGCTTGGCCACTGGCCCGCGGTGCTGGGCTTTCTGGCCTTCGCCGCCGTGCTTCTGGCCCATCCCGCGCCCGCCGATCCCGGGACGCTGGCGCTTATGGTGCTTCTATACTGGGCGTTCCACCTGGCCCTGATGCTGCTTTTCGGCCCGCGCTGGCTGCGCCGGGGCGAGGGGCTGACGGCGCTGATGACCCTGTATGCCCGGCTTGCGCCCATCGGGCCATGTGCCGGGCGGATGCGGCTCGGCCTGCCGGGCTGGCGCTGGATCCGGCATCGCGCGCCCCCCGCGGGCGTCGCCGCGCTGATGATCCTTGCGCTGGGCGTGGGCAGTTTCGACGGGCTGAACGAGACCTTCTGGTGGCTGGCGCGGCTGGGCTTGAACCCGCTGGAGTTTCCCGGCCGCTCGGCCATTCTGTGGCAGAACCTGGGCGGGCTTGCGCTGACCTGCGCCGCGCTGCCCGCAGCCTATGCGCTGGCGATCCGTGCCGGGCAGGCGCTTGCGCGGGACGAAACCGGCGGGGCCTGGCGCGCCTATGCGCCGGCGCTTCTGCCGATCGCCCTTGGCTATCACCTGGCCCATTACCTGCCCTCGTTGCTGGTCGAGGGGCAGTACCTGCTGGCCGCGCTGCGCGATCCGCTGGCGCAGGGCGATGTGCATGTGACAACGGGCTTCTTCAACCGGATCGGCAGCGTGCGCGCGATCTGGCTTTCGCAGGCCGGGGCCGTGGTGGGCGGGCATGTGCTGGCGATCCTGATGTCGCATGCCATCGCGCTGCACCGGCTTGGCTGCAACCGCCGCGCGGTGCTGGCGCAGGCGCCGCTGGCCGGCTTCATGGTGGGCTACACGCTGTTCGGGCTGTGGCTGCTCGCCTCGCCGCGGGGCGTTTGAATGATCTGCCGCACTGGACATTTCCCGAAGCGTGCCAGTATCAGGTAACCCTGCGTCAGGCGCGGAGCGGCCACCAGCGAGGAAGGGGCACCTGCATGTCGGATCTCACATCCCGGACACCGAAACTCGATCGCCGCACCGTGCTCGGCACGCTTGCGGGGGCGGCAAGCCTGCCGCTCTGGGCGCGCCACGCCGGGGCGCAGACGGCGGAACCCATCCGCATCGGCTTTCAGAAGCACGCGACGGGGATCGGCGCCGCCTATGGCCGCTGGTACGACCGCACCAGCCAGGCGGCGGTGGCGCGGATCAATGCAGAGGGCGGCATCAACGGCCGGCCCGTCGAACTGATCACCGAGGATGACGGCACCGATCCCAAGCGCGGCGCCGAGCTGGTCGAGAAATTCGCGACCCAGCACCGCTGCGACGTGGCCTTCGGGACGCTCTTCAGCCATGTCGTCGTGGGGTCCGCCCCGCGCGCGGGCGAGTTGAAGCTGCCCTATTTCGTCGTCTCCGAGGGGCATCACGTCGCAAGCGGGATGCTGAACCGCTACACGCTTCAGCCCGGCATCACCGACGTGAAAAGCCAGGTCATCTCGATGGCGCCCTGGGTGACGCAGAACCTGGGGAAAAAGGTCACGATGATCTTCCCCGACTATGCCTTCGGCCATGATCACCGCGATTTCTTCACCGATGCGGTCAAGGCGCAGGGCGGCGAGGTGGTGGGCCTTGTCGCGATCCCGCCGACCGAGACCAGCTTCACCCGCTACTTCCCCCGCATCCCGCGCGAGACGGAGGTGATCTATCACGTCATGGTGGGCCCCGCCGTCCTGACCTTCGTCAAGGAGATGGGCGAATTCTTCGGCCCGTCGCGGCCCGAGATCTTCGGCTTCATCGACAGCCTGGAAGCGGTGGACCTTGCAAGCCCGGGGCTGGAATTCCTCGAGGGCACCTATTTCTGGGAAGGCGCGCCGCGCTACGCGCAGGCAGACCAGTCCGAGCATGACAGGCTGTTCCGCGCCGCCGTCGGCGTGGACGCGAACGGCGCATCCGTGGACGATCCGCGCGACGTGTCCACCTATGCGCACATGTTCGGCTGCTGGGAGACGCTCTACGTCATCAAGGCCGGGATGGAGGCCTGCGGCTACCGGGGCCCGCAGGACCGCGCCGCGCTGATCGAGGCGGTGGAGGCGATGACCGACATGCCCCATTCGGCCGAGCATCCGCAGGGCGCCAAGGTCTTCAACGGGCGCACGCACCAGGTCTTCGGGCCGCAATTCATCAGCCGCGTGACGGAAGGCAGGCTGGTCGTGCAGCACCAGACCGCCATAAAGGATGGCTTCTACCCCGACGAGGTGGACTACACCGCCCAGCCGCTCTGAGCCGGGCGGGCAGGGCGGATGGAGTTCGGACCCCACCTGATGCTCGCCATGATCGAGGGGGCGGTGATGGCCGCCGTCCTTGCGCTGATGGCGTCGGGGCTGAGCCTGGTGTTCGGGGTGATGCGGGTCGTCAACGTCGCCCATGGCGAATTCTACATGCTGGGCGCGGTGGCGGCCTGGGTCGTGACGGACCTTGTCGGCGCGGGGCCGGCCTGGTCCTTTGCCGCCGCGCTGATCCTGGCCCCGCTCTGCATCGGCACGCTGGCCGCCGCCATCGACATGAGCGTGCTCAAGCGCCTCTCCTACGATCCCGAGCGGACCATCGTTGCGACCATCGGGCTGCTCTACATCCTCCAGCAGGCGACGCTGATGGGCTACGGCGCAGATGCGCGCCCCGTCGCAGCCCCTTTCGATACGCGCATAGCACTTCCCTGGGTGGAATGGGCCCAGGGGGGGCTGGCGCTCTACTGGCCCTGGGGGCTGAGTGTCACGGCCTACAAGCTGTTCGTGATCGCCGCCGCCATCGTGATCCTGCTTGGCCTCAGGCTTCTGATGACCCGCAGCCGCATCGGGCTCGTGATGCGCGCGACCCGGATCGACGGCGAGATGGCGCTTGCCTTCGGCATCCCGGTCGAACGGGTCTATGCGCTGGTCTTCGGCCTTGGCGCGGGGCTGGCGGCGCTGGCTGGCGTGCTGGTCGTGCCGATCAGCCAGGCGCATTACCTGATGGGGGGCGACGCGCTGCTTCTGTCCTTCATCGTCGTCATCATCGGCGGGCTTGGCAGCCTGGGCGGCACCATCGTCGCGGCAATCCTGATCGGGATGGGAGAGGGCATCGTCTCGGTCTTCTTCTCGCCGACGCTGGCCAAGATCATCGCGACGCTTCTGGTGGCGCTGGTGCTGGTGTTCCGGCCCCAGGGCCTGTTCGGGGCGCGCGCGCGATGAGGGGCGAGACGGCGCGCAGCATCGCGCTTCATGGCGGGCTGATCGCCGCGCTCGTGCTGGGGCATTTCCTGCTGCCCGAGTACCACCACGGCAACCTGGCCCGGATCATGGTGCTGGCGGCCTATGCCATCGGCTACAACATCCTTTTCGGCTATACCGGGCTTCTGAGCCTGGGCCATGCGATGTTCTTCGCCGCCGGCATGTATGGCCTTGCCCTCGGCATCCGGCATCTGGGCCTGACGCCCGGCCCCGCGCTTCTGGCGGGCATCGCGGCCGGCGCCACGCTGTCGCTGGTCGTGGGGCTGCTGGCGCTGCGCACAGTTGGCGTCGCCTTCATGATCGTGACGCTGATGTTCGCGCAGGCGGTGCACCTGACGATCCTTCTTGCGGGGCGCTGGACCCGGGGCGACGAAGGCTTCGTCATCCAGCCCGCCCAGCGCAACCTGTGGGGCATCGACCTGAGCCAGTCGGACGCGCGCTATCTTGCGGCGCTGGCGCTGTTCGTCCTGACGCTGGCGCTGTGCCTGTGGCTGGTGCGCAGCCGCTTCGGCCGGGTTCTGGTCGCCGTCCGCGAGAACGAGGAACGCACGCGGCTTCTGGGCTATGACACCTGGGCGCACAAGCTGGGGGCGGTGGTGATCTCGGGCACGCTGTCGGCCGCGGCCGGCGCCGCTTACGCGCTGCTCTTCGGCTATGCCGGGGCGAGTTTCGCGACCGTGCAATACTCGATCCTGCCGCTTCTGTGGGTGCTTCTGGGCGGGGCGGGCACGGTGGTGGGTCCGTTTCTGGGCACGCTCTTCATGTTCTACCTGATCGACTGGGCGTCGGGCGTCACCAGCGCCTACATGCTGGTCGCGGGCGTGGCGCTGGTTCTGCTGACGCTTTTCGCGCCGCAGGGGATGGCGGGGCTGGTGCGCGCGCGGCTCTGGCGGGGGCTGCCATGAGCGCGCTTCTGTCCGCGCGCGGACTGACCCGCGCCTTCGCCGGCTTGCGCGCCGTGGACGGGGTGGATCTGTACCTTGAGCCGGGGACCATCCGGGCCCTGATCGGGCCGAATGGCGCGGGCAAGACCACCCTGGTGGGTCTGCTGATCGGCCGGATCGCCGCGGATGCGGGCACCATCCGCTTCGACGGGCACGACATCACCGGGCTTGCACCGCACCGGCGGGCCGCCCTTGGCATGGCCTATACCTTCCAGGTGACATCGGTCTTTCCGCGCCTGCCCGTGGCCGAGAACGTGGCGCTTGCCGCGCGCCGGGGCCTGCGCGGGCCTGAGGCGGCGCGGGCGGCTGCCGAGGCGCTGGCGCGGGTCGGGCTGGACGGGCAGGGGGATCAGCTGGCGGGCGATCTGAGCTATGGCCACCAGCGCCTGCTTGAGGTGGCGATGGGCCTGGCGCAGCGCCCGAAGCTGCTGATCCTCGACGAGCCGACGCAAGGCCTGGCCGAGGCAGAGGTGGCGGGCTTCATGGACCTGATCCGCAGCCTGATCCCGCGCACGACGATCCTGCTGATCGAGCACAACATGGGCGTCGTCATGGGCTTGGCCGACCGCATCACCGTGCTTGACGCGGGCCGCGTCATAGCCGAGGGCGCGCCCGGGGACATCCGCCGCGACCCGGTCGTGCAGGCGGCCTATCTGGGGGCCGAGTGATGCTGCGGGCCGAGGGTATCGCCGCCGGATATGGCCGCCAGCGGGTGCTGCACCGGCTGGACCTGGCAGTGGCCCCGGGCGAGATCGTCTGCCTGATGGGCCGCAACGGCGCGGGCAAGACCACCAGCCTGCGCGCGATCATGGGGCTGCTGCCGCTGATGGCGGGGCGCGTGCTGCTGGACGACGTGACGCTTTCCGCGCAGCCCGCCCATCAGGTGCCGCGCCACGGCATCGGCTATGTGCCGCAGGGACGGCGGCTGTTCGGCGAATTGAGCGTGGCCGAAAACCTGCGGATCGGGCTGATGGCGCGGCCGGGACCGCCCGACGCGCTTGCCCGTGTGCTGGCGCTTTTCCCGCGCCTTGCCGAACGGATGGGCCAGCGGGCCGACACCCTGTCGGGCGGCGAGCAGCAGATGCTGGCCATGGGCCGCGCGCTGTGCATCGCCCCGCGGTTCCTGCTGCTCGACGAGCCGACCGAAGGGTTGCAGCCCTCGATCGTGGCGGACCTGCGTGACGTGGTGCTGGGGCTGCGCGAGCAGGGCGTGGGCATCCTGCTGGTGGAACAGCGCCTCGACACGGTGCTGGCGCTGGCGGACCGGGCGGTCCTTCTGGAAAACGGGACGGGGCGCGAGGTGCTGGATGGCGCGGCGCTCAGGGCCGATCCGGCCCTGCTGCGGCGCCGCCTGGGAGTTTGACGGCAGCCGTGCAACCGTGGCGGGAATGTGGCGCAGCCGCGACAGCCTGTTTCGACTCTTTGCCCTCACATGAGTTAATCTTTGGAATCTCTTCATATTCCGCCTACTTCTTGTTGCGGCAGGTCTGATCCTGTTCGCCGCATTGTCGTCCATCTCGTGGCGGAACATCCGAAAGGATGCGTCCGTTCGGGGCGCAACGGAATACCAACCGACGAAGGGTGCCGTCATGTTCAATTCATTTGTAAGTCTGGCGCGTACGGTCTGTGTATCGACCATTTTCGCCTCTGTCGCCACGGTCGCCGCGGCGCAGGATGTCAACATCACGCAGGACATGCCGTATTTCGAATTCGACAACGGCAAGCGTTTCATGGTGATCGAGCGCAACCAGGACCAGAACGCGGTCGTGGATCCGAGCTTCGCCAAGACCTCGCGCGCCTGCCCGCCGTTCTGCATCCATCCGATGTCCGCGGCGCCGGGCGTCGAGACCTATGGCGAGCTGGAGCTGCTCGACTTCATCCGCGACCATGTCGAACCCGGCACCGGCTATCTGGTCGATGCGCGGCTGTCGGACTGGTACGCCGCGGGCACGATTCCGGGCTCGGTCAACCTGCCCTTCACGCTGTTCCAGTCGGGTGCCGACAACCCGTTCCGCGACGGTATCCTGCAACTTCTGGGCGGTGTGCGCACCGGCAGCGGCACGGGCTGGAACTTCGACGATGCGAAGCACCTGGCGCTGTTCTGCAACGGTCCGTGGTGCGACCAGTCCCCGCAGGCGATCGAGAACCTGATCGCGGCGGGCTACCCGGCCGAGAAGCTGAAATACTACCGCGGCGGCATGCAGTCCTGGCTGATGCTTGGCCTGACCGTCGAGATCCCCAACGAAGGCACGGAGGGCTGAGCCATGAGGATCCGCAGCTGCCATTTCATCGCGCCGCTGGCCGCGGTCACCGCCCTGGGCCTGGCCCACACCGCGGCCGCGCTGGCCGTGGCCGACCCGGCGCCGCTGCGGATCGCAGCCGGCCCCGGTGTCGAGGTCGCGCAACTCGAGACGGTGACGGACGAAAGCGCCCGTCGCCGGATCGGCTTCTATGCGGACCGGGTGCTGAAATCCCTCTCCGAACTGGCCGAGGATGACCGCGCCGCCGCTGAAACCGGCGCCGCCACCGACGAGCAGACGCTGGTGCGCCTGCGCGAGAATGTCGCGCGCTTCGTCGAGGCGGCGGAAGCCGGCGGCCTGAGCAACGAGCAGGCCGGCGAGGTGCTGACGCTCGCCTACAACGAGCGCTACGAGGGCCTGCCGCCGACGCCGCTGCTGGCGGCCTCCGGGGGCCTGGACGGCGCCGGGATCGTGGCCAACTACGGCACCCGCCGCGAGGCGCCCGCGCAGCAGGTCGATTACCTTGCCGCCATCAGCGCGGCCGGGGCCGAGACCCGGGAAGAGCGCCTGGCCCGCCTTCAGCGCGAAGAGCAGGAAGAGGTGCAGGCCGTCGAAAGCGCCTCGGCGCCGCCGGTGGCCGAGGTCGAGGTCGAGGTCGCGGCAGAGCCTGAAGTGCCGCTGGATCCGGAAACCGCGGCGATGCTCGCCCGGCTGTCCGGCAATGGCGCGAACCGCACCATCACCATCGCGCCGGGCGACACGCTGGGTCGCATCGCCAGCGCGCTTTACGGCGACGCGCTGCTTTATCGCCGGATCTATGACGCGAACCGCGACGTGCTTCGCGACCCGGACACGCTGCGCATCGGGCTGGTGCTCGTGGTTCCCGAGTGACCCGGGCGCGCTGAGATCAGGGCCCTCGCCTTTCCGGCGGGGGCCTTTGCTTTTCCCGCAAGGCCAACGATCGTTCCCGCGATGAAATTCCTGGACCCCGGCAATCCGTTCTACCGGCCGCTCTGGCGGCGGGTGGTGATCGTCGCGGTCTGCCTTGGCTGGGCCGCGGTAGAATTCTCGCGCGGGGCAAACGCCTGGGGGGCGCTGTTCCTTGCCGCGGGCCTTTTCGCCGCCTGGTCGCTGCTGATCGCCTGGCGGCCCGACGACAAGGGCTGACGCCGCAGGCCCCCGGCTGGCCATTTCCCTTCGGTTCCGTACCTTTTGGCATACCAATGCATGCATTGGTATGCGTATCTGTGCCTGAATCCTTGGGAAAATGCCGCCGTGAAGCGCCAAAGCCGCAAATTGGTTTGCATGGTTTCCGATTGGGCTATATGGCCCCGCCATGACCATCGTGGACAACACCCTTGCGATTCTCGAAATGGCGCTCGACCGGGGCGACTGGGCGCCGGGCGAACGCCTGCCGCCCGAGCGGACGCTGGCGGCCCGGCTGGGCGTGGGCCGCAGTTCGCTGCGCAAGGCGTTGGCCGAGCTTGAGCGGCAGGGCCGCATCCGCCGCCATGTGGGGCAGGGCACCTTCGTAGCCGTCCCGCCCGAAAGCGAGGTGGTGGCGACCCTGCGCCTGACCCCGCCGCCCGGGCCCGCCGATGTCCTGGAACTGCGCCTGATGATCGAACCCGCCATCGCCGCGCTGGTGGCACTTCGCGGCACGGTTCAGGACATCGCCCGGCTGCGCGCCCTGATCGAGGAGGGCGCCGCCGCCCGCGACTGGGAGGCGTGGGAGGATCTGGACAGCCGGTTCCACGCGCGCCTGGCGCAGGCAAGCCGCAACCCGCTGCTGACCGGCGTGCTGGAAACGACGAACGTGATCCGCCGGCAGGGCGAATGGGGCGCGCTGCGTTCGAGCACGCTGAACCCCGAGCGGCAGCGCGCCTATACCGACCAGCACCGCGCCCTGGTCGATGCCATCGCGCGCCGCGACGCGCCGGGGGCCGCGGCCGCGATGCGGGCGCATCTGGCGGCGGTCCAGTCGGCGATGACCGGCGATGCGGCCATATTCGAGTTCTCGACGATACCAACAACACAACAGCGGAGGATCCCATGACCACAGATGCCCCAAGGACGGTGCGCGCGCTTCTGGCGCGGCATGCCGGCCCCGTGCTCGGCGCGCCCGGCCGCAGCGATCTCGATTATGCGGGGCTTGCCGCGCTGGCCGACCGGACAGCGCGCCAGCTTGCGGGCGCGGGCGTGGGCCCGGGCAAGGCTGTGGCTATCGTGCTGCCGAACGGGCCCGAGATGGCATCCTGCTTCATGGCCGTGGCGACCCAGGCGACGGCCGCCCCGCTGAACCCCGCCTACACGCAGGACGAGTTCCGCTTTTACATGGAGGATCTGGACGCGAAGCTCCTGATCGTCATGCGCGGCGTGGACACGCCCGCCCGAGCCGCGGCCGAGGCGCTTGGCGTGCGCATGGTCGAGGTGGTCGCAGGTGCCGCGGCCGGCGATTTCACCCTGGCCGATCCGGGCGGCGACGCACTTCCCGAGGCGGACGCGCAGGGCAACGCCGAGGGGGACGTGGCGCTGGTGCTGCACACGTCGGGCACCACCTCGCGGCCCAAGATCGTGCCGCTGACCAGCGCCAATATCTGCGCCTCGGCCCGCAACATCGCCGCGACGCTGGCGCTGACGCCCGCCGACCGCTGCCTGAACGTGATGCCGCTTTTCCACATCCACGGGCTGATCGCGGCGGTGCTGTCCTCGGTCCATGCAGGGGCTGCGATCACCTGCACGCCCGGCTTCGACGCGCTGAAGTTCTTCGGCTGGCTTACGGAGGTGCGGCCCAGCTGGTACACCGCCGTGCCGACCATGCACCAGGCGATCCTGTCGCGCGCCCCGCGCAACGAAGAGGCGGTCAGGGCGGCAAACCTGCGCTTCGTGCGCTCGTCCTCGGCCTCGTTGCCGGTGCCGGTCTTCACCGCGCTGGAGGAAACCTTCCGCTGCCCGGTGATCGAGGCTTACGGCATGACCGAGGCCGCGCACCAGATGGCGTCGAACCTGCTGCCCCCCGGCCAGCGCAAGCCCGGCACCGTGGGCGTGGCCGCGGGCCCCGAGGTCGGCATCATGGGCGAGGATGGCAGCATCCTGCCGCGGGGCCATGTGGGCGAGATCGTCATTCGCGGCGAGAACGTGACGCCTGGCTACCAGAACAACCCCAAGGCCAATGCCGAGAACTGGACCGATGGCTGGTTCCGCACCGGCGACCAGGGCGAGCTGGACGCGGACGGCTACCTGTCGATCCGCGGGCGGCTGAAGGAGATCATCAACCGCGGCGGCGAAAAGGTCTCCCCGCGCGAGGTGGATGACGTGCTGATGGAGCATCCGGCCGTGGCGCAGGTCGTCACCTTTGCCATGCCGCATGACAAGCTGGGCGAGGAGGTGGCCGCCGCGATCGTGCTGCGCGAGGGCATGTCGGCGGACGAGCGCGAGATCCGCGACTTCGCCGGCCGTTCGCTTGCCGCGTTCAAGGTGCCGCGCAAGGTGCTGATCCTCGACGAAATTCCGAAAGGGGCCACCGGCAAGTTGCAACGCATCGGCCTGGCCGAGAAACTGGGGCTGACGGCATGAGGATCTGTGTTTTCGGGGCCGGCGCCATCGGCGGTTACATGGCGGTGAGGCTGGCCAATACCGGGCATGACGTGTCGGTGGTGGCGCGCGGCCCGCATCTGGCCGCCATCCGCGAGAACGGCCTGAAGCTGCTGGCCGACGGGCAGGAAGAGGTGGCGCGGATCAAGGCGTCCGACAACGCCGCCGATCTGGGTCCGCAGGATTACGTCATCATCACGCTCAAGGCCCATTCGGTCCCGCCGGTGGTGGACAGGATCGCGCCGCTGATCGGGCCCGACACCACCATCGTGACGGGCATGAACGGCGTGCCCTACTGGTATTTCCACGGGCTCGAGGGGGAATGGGCCGGGCGCCGGGTCGAGGCGGTCGATCCCGGCGGCGTGGTCAGCCGGGGGCTTCCGCCGGAAAAGGCGCTTGGCTGCGTGGTCTACCCGGCCGCCGAGGTGGACGAGCCGGGCGTCGTGCGCCTGATCGACGGCGACCGCTTCACGCTGGGAGAGCCGGACGGCTCGAAATCCGAACGTGCGGCGGCGCTGTCCGAGGCATTGCGGGCGGCGGGCTTCAAGGCGCCGATCCGCCCGCGCATCCGCGACGAGATCTGGATCAAGCTCTGGGGCAACCTGGCCTTCAACCCGATGAGCGCGCTCACCGGCGAGACGCTGGACGTGCTGGCCACCCGGCCGGACCTGCGGGCGGTCGCGCGTGCCATGATGGTCGAGGCGCAGACGCTCGCCGAACGGCTGGGCGCGCGCTTTGCCATCGACGTGGACAAGCGCATCGACGGGGCCGCGGCGGTCGGCGCGCACAAGACCTCGATGTTGCAGGATCTGGAACGGGGCCGCCCGATGGAGATCGACGCGCTGGTGACGGCGGTGGCGGAACTCGGCCGGATCGTCGATGTCCCGACGCCCACCATCGACACGGTGCTGGCGCTGGTCAGCGCCCGCGCGCGGGTCGCGGGCTGCTACGACGGCTGACGACATTGCCGGCCCCGCAGCGCGCGGGGCCGGTTCCTTCAGCCGATCAGCGCCTTGGCCATGGCGTGGCCGCTGTCGAAGGCGGCCTCGACCCGGGGCCCCAGCGCCCAGTCGCCGCCCAGCAGCAGGTGGCCGTCCCGCGCCGAAAGGAATGGCTGTCCCAGGGGCCGCGTGACCATCGCGAAACGCCAGCGATGCGCCGTGGCATGGGCGATTGCCGGGGCCTGCCCCGCATGGGCGGCGAAGGCCTGGGCCAGCAGGTCGCGCACCGTCTCCTTCTCCAGCTCAAGATGCGCCCGGCTCCAGTCGGGGCTGGCATGGATCACCCAGGTCTCGGGCCCTGGATCCCGCGCGGGCTTGGACGCGTTGCGCGCTACGAAGGACAGCGGGCCCTCGGACAGCTTCTCCGCATCGGGCAGATGGGGCATCGGGGTGTCGAGCGCCAGCATCAGCGCCCAGCAGGGCGCCATTTCCACATGCGCCAGCGCCCCGCCCAGGTCGGGGAACAGGCGCAGCGCCTGCGGTGCGGGGCAGGTGCAGACAAGCCGGTCGAAGCGATCCGCGAGCGGCCCGTCGTCCGTGGACAGGGTCCAGCCGTCGGGGCCATGCCGGGCGGCCCGGATCTCGGTTCCGAACCGGATCTCCACCCCGTCCGCCAGGGGCTGCGCGAGCCCGCTCATCCCCGGCAGGCCGACATGGCGGCCAAGCGCCGGCGCCCCCCAGCGCGAGGCGTGCCCGGCGGTGATCGCCCGGCCGAGATACATGGCGAAGCCCGGCCCCTTGGCGGTGACGTATTGCGCGCCGTGATCGAAGCGCAGCGCCTGGGCCCGGCGCGTGGCGGTGCGCCCGCCGATGCCGCGGCTTTTCTCGAACACGACCGGCCAGATCCCCGCCGCGCGCAACCGTGCCGCGCAGGACAGCCCCGCAATCCCCGCGCCGATGATCGCCACCCGTGGCCCTGCCTGATCCATGCTGTCCGCCTTCCGCTCGTGCGTGTCTTTCGTGCAGCCGGTGCATATGTGGCAACAGGCGCGGCTTTCCACGGCTGTGCCCTTGCAGGCCGCCCGCGCCTCGTATAGCCCGCAGCCACGGTCCGGGGAGAGCGGGCCGCAAGAGCAAGAAAGGACGGATCGGGCAGGCGGCGACACCCTCGGGCGACCGGGGGCGGGGCAATGTCCGCTCCGGTGGCGAGATGACAGAAATCCTGACATTCCTTCTGGCCGGCGTCGTGGGTGGCGCCGTGAACACCGCCGCGGGCGGCGCGAAGCTGTTCGTGTTCCCGATGCTTCTGGCGGCTGGCCTTCCGCCGGTGGCGGCGAACGCGACGTCGATCGTGGCGCTCTGGCCCGCGCAGATGCCGGCGGTCTGGGTCCAGCGCGCCAGCCTGCCGCGCGACCGCAAGATCCTCTTGGGCCACATGGCCATGGTCATCGTGGGGGCGCTTCTGGGCGTCTATGCGCTGATCAGCGTGGGCGAGCAGGTCTTCGTCTCGCTGGTGCCGTTCTTCCTGGCCATTGCCGTCGGCACGATCCTGTTCGGCGAACGCCTCGGCCGCTGGGTGCGCAGCCTTCCGGTGGCGGGCGCGTTGCCGGGGCTGGTGCTGCTGTTCGTCTGCGGCGCTTATGGCGGCTTTTTCGGGGCTGGCGTGGGTTTCATGCTGGTCGCGGCGCTGCTGGTGTCGGGCATGACCGACATCAGGGCGGCGAACGCCCACAAGAACCTGCTTGCCACCGTCGCCTCTACCACGGCCGTCCTGCCGCTGACCCTGTCGGGGCTGGTGGACTGGCGTGCGGCGGTGCTGGTTGCGGCGGGCGGCATCGTCGGCGGCTATGCCGGTGCGCTGCTTCTGAAGCTGATCCCGCCCTTCCCGCTGAAGGTGCTGATCTCGGTCATGGGGATCGTTCTGACGCTGGCCTTCCTCTACAACAACTGAAGCCGGCTTGAGGCGGGTCGGGCGGCAGGCTAGAAGCGCGCATGATCCTGACGCTGACCTCTCTCGATGACCTGGCCGCGCACGCGTTCGACGACATCATCGACGTGCGCGCGCCCGCGGAATACGCCGAGGATCACCTGCCTGGCGCCATCAGCCTTCCGGTGCTGAACGACGAGGAGCGGGCGCGCGTCGGCACCACCTACACCCGCGTCGACCGGTTCGAGGCGCGCAAGATCGGCGCGGCGCTGGTCGCGCGCAACGCCGCCACCCACCTGGAGGGGCCGCTGGCCGACAAGTCGGGCGGCTGGCATCCGCTGGTCTATTGCTGGCGCGGCGGGCAGCGGTCCGGGTCGTTCGCGACCATCCTGCGGCAGGTGGGCTGGCGCGTCACGGTGCTGGAGGGGGGCTATCGCAGCTACCGGCGGCTGGTGGCGGAGGCGATGCATGACGCGGCGCTGCCGCACCTGGTCATCCTGCTCGACGGGAATACCGGCACCGCCAAGACCGAACTCCTCGAGGGGCTTCGGACCCGCGGCCACCAGGTGGTGGACCTGGAACGACTTGCCGCGCATCGCGGCTCGGTCTTCGGCGCGATGCCGGGAGGCCAGCCCTCGCAGAAGGCGTTCGAGGGGCGGCTTGCGATGGTGCTGGCGGGGATGGACCCAGGCCGCCCCGTGGTGATGGAGGCCGAGTCGAGCAAGATCGGCGAGGTGCAGATCCCGCCCAGCCTGTGGTCGGCGATGCGCGCGGCGCCGCGGATCCGCCTGTCGGCCCCGGTGCCCGAGCGGGTCGCCTATCTTCTGCGGGCCTATGCCGATCTGATCGCGGATCCGGCGGCGCTGATGCCCGTGCTCGCGGCACTTCGCCCGATCCAGGGCACCGAGAAGGTCGATCACTGGCAGGCGCTGGCCGCATCGGGGCAGTTCGGCGCGCTGGCCGAGGCGCTGGTCGTCGAACACTACGACCCGCGCTACACGAAATCGCGCGCCCGCGGCGGTCCCGGGGTGGATGTGGCGCTCGACAGCCTGGCCGAGGGCGCGATGGACGCGGCACTCGACCGGATCGAGGCGGCGCTGCCAGAAGTGGCAGCGGTCCCGCGCTGAGGGATCAGGCCCCCGTCACATCAAGGAACGGGGCGCCTTCGACGATCTCGCCGATCCGGGCGGCCTCGTAGCCCGCCTCGACCAGCTGTCCCAGGATATCCGCGGCCCTGTCGGCGGGCACCGCCGCCAGCAGCCCGCCCGCCGTCTGCGGATCGAACAGCAGCGCCGCCTTCGGCCCCTCGGTCCAGAACATCCGCGAGGCCGCCGCCGCGTTGGCGGGATAGAGCGTCGAGCGGACCCCCTTCGCCGCCAGCGCCTCGGCCCCCGGCAGCACCGGCACGGCCCCAAGGTCCAGGCGCGCGGCCACCCCGGACGCGTCCAGCATCGCCAGCAGGTGCCCCGCAAGCCCGAAGCCGGTCACGTCGGTCATCGCATGCGCGTCCTTCAGGATCGCCGCGGCGTCCCCCTGCGGGCGGCACATCGATGCCCAGGCGGCGGCAACGTCCGGCCCCTGCGCCTTGAGCATCATGTCGCCGGCAAGGATCGTGCCGGTGCCGATCGGCTTGGTCAGGATCAGCCGGTCGCCGGGGCGCGCGCCCGACAACAGGATCGGCCGCGCGGGCGCTATGCCGGTTACGGTGAAGCCTACGGTCAGTTCCGCCCCGAGCGTCGTGTGCCCGCCCACGATCTCTGCCCCGGCAGCGGTGAAGACATGGGTCGCGGCGTCCATGATCTCGGCCAGGGTCGCGGCCTGCATGCCCTCGCGCATGTGCGGCAGCACCAGCGTTGCCAGCGCGGCCTGAGGCGCTGCCCCCATCGCCCAGACATCGCCCAGCGCGTGGATCGCGGCGACGCGCCCCATGATCCAGGGATCCTCGGTAAAGGCGCGCAGATGGTCGGTGGACAGCACCGCCCGCGTGTCGCCGAAGCGCAGCACGGCGGCATCGTCGCCGGCGCCGGTCTCGATATCGGTGCGCGTGCGATGTGGCAGGGCCGCCAGCACCGCCGAGATCTGCGCCCCGCCCACCTTGGCACCGCAGCCCGCGCAGGGGGCCTGATCGGCCGCGAGTTCCTTGCGCACGCCCCTTGCGACCAGCTTCGGCAGGGGCGGGCGCCGCATCGCTGGCAGATCGTCCAGCTTGCGCATGAAGGCGCGGTCGATCCGGTCCTTGAGCCGCCAGATCGCCGGGCCCGCGACGCTCAGCCCCGAGCGGTCGGCCACGGCATCCTTGCCACCCAGCGAGATCAGCCGCAGGAAATCGCGTTGGGGGTGGAATTCGCGGCGCTGGCGCCCGGTCAGGTCGGCCAGCAGGTTGTGATGCAGCACCGGCGCCGCGCGCACCGCGTAGACGCCGGCCTTGGGGCGCGGGGCATGCGAGAGATGCGCGCAATCGCCCGCGGCATGGATCGTGGGGTCCGACAGGCTGCGCAGGGTCGCGCCCACGCTTATGTAGCCCTCGTGCAATTCGAGGCCGGTGTCCGCCAGCCAGTCATGGGGCCGGGCGCCAGCCGCGCCGACGACAAGTGCGGCTGGGATCGTCTCGCCGTTCTCCAGGATGACGCCGTCGGCCGTCACCTCGACGGCCAGGGCGCCAGGGCGCAGGGTGATGCCCATGTCCTTCAGCCGGCCCAGCACGCGGGATGCCGCGCGCGGGCCCACGCCGCGCAGCGGGGTGTCGCCGGCCTCCAGCACCGTCACCTGCGCGGCATGGCCGAGGGTCTTCAGCCGGTGCGCCATCGCCATCGCAAGCTCGGCCCCCGCCACGCCGCCGCCGATCACCGCGATGCGCGGGGCAAGCCTGCCCGCCCCGACCTTTTGCTGGAAGGCGGCCCAGCGGTCGGCGAAGCGTTGCAGCGGCTTGGCCGCGACCCCGTGTTCGGCAAAACCCTTCAGCCCCGGCATGTCCGAGGTGATGCCGATATCGAGCGACAGCACGTCATATCGGATGGGCGGGCGCCCCGCGAGATGCACGCGCCGCGCGTCGCGGTCGATGCCCGTGGCGCGGTCGAGGATCAGCCGCCCCCCCGCGAAGCGAGTCAGCTTCACGATGTCGATTTCCAGCGCCGCGCGCGGGTAGTGGCCCGCGACATGGCCCGGAAGCATCCCGGTATAGGGCGCGGTCGGGTCCGGGTTCACCACCGTCAGCCGCACACCGGGCACCCGTGCCATGCCCCAGCGGCGCAGCACCAGCGCATGGGCATGACCGCCACCCACGAGAACCAGGTCGCGGGTCAGGGGAAGGGGGCTGTGCATGACGGTCGGCTCCGCTATGTGCTTGTCTGACCGAGACCTATGCATGATGGCGCAGGAAGGCGAGAGGAACATGTTCGTGACCCGGATCGGCCTTGCGCTTGTTGCGGTTGCCGCGATCCTCGTGTCGCTGTGGCAACTCGAGGCGGGGCGCGCGGGCGTGACGCGCAGCGCCCTTGCGGCGGGAACCACGCCCGCCACGCTTTACGAAATGCCGGGCGCCGACGGGCCGCTGGTCGTGGTGGCCCATGGCTTTGCCGGCTCGCGCCAGATGATGGAGGGCTATGCGCTGACGCTGGCGAAATCGGGCTACCGCGTGGTGGGTTTCGATTTCGAGGGGCATGGCCGCAACCCGGTCCCGATGTCGGGGGACGTGACCGTGATCGAGGGCACCACCGCAAGGCTGGTGGCCGAGACGCAGGCGGTCGTGCGGGCGGCGCGGGCGCTGACGGGCGAGACGCGCACGGCGCTGGTCGGGCATTCCATGGCCTCGGACATCGTGATCCGCACGGCGCTGGCCGATCCGCTGGTCGAGGCGGTGGTCGCGGTCTCCGCCTACTCCGAGGCGATCACGGGGCAGGCGCCCGCGCGGCTTCTGCTGATCTCGGGGCAGGGCGAGCCGCATCTGCGGCAGGCGGCGCTCGCTTCGCTGCGGCAGGTCGATCCCAGCGCCACCGAGGGCGAGACGGCCCAGGGCCCGGGCGTGATCCGGCGCGCGGTGGTGGCCCCCTGGGTCGAGCATGTGGGTGTCCTGCACAGCCCCACGGCGCTGCGCGAGGCGCGGGACTGGCTGGATGCCGCGTTCGGGCGCGCGACCGCGGAACCCGTCACCGCGCCGGGCCCGTGGCTGCTGCTGCTGCTTGCGGGCATCCTGCTGCTGGCGCGGCCGGTGCTGGGTCTCTTGCCGGCTGTGGCGAAGCCCGCGCCAATCCCGCGGGCCCGTGGCGCAATGGCGGCCTTCCTGCCTGCGATGGTCGCGCCGCTGGTCCTGTGGCCGGTCGGCTCGCCGCTATTGCCGGTGCAGGGCGTGGCGCATCTGGCGCTGCATCTGGCCCTGCTGGGGCTGATGCAGGTGGCGCTGCTGCGGGGTGCGGGGCTCGGGATGTCGTCGCGGGCGGTGCTCACGGGGCTCGCCCCTGCCCTTTGGGGGATCGCGGTTTTCGGTTTTGCACTAGACCGTTACGGGGCAAGCTTCATGCCGCATGAGGGCCGGATCCTGCCCATCCTGCTGCTTGCCCTCGGCGCCGTTCCGGTCATGCTGGGCGACGCGCTCCTGCGCGGGGCCGGGATGGCGCTGCACCTTGCGGGGCGGCTCGCGCTGATCCTGTCGCTGGGCGTGGCCGTCGCGCTGAACCCCGGGCAGCTTTTCGCGCTGTTCATGGCGGCCCCGGTGGTGCTGCTGTTCTTCCTGGTCTTCGGCCCCCTGGGCCGCTGGACGGGGCGCGCGGGCGGCCCGCTGGCCGCGGGGCTGGGCCAGGGGCTGATCCTTGGCTGGGCTCTGGGGGTTGCGCTGCCGCTGTTCGCGGCCTGAGGGGTCAGGCCGCGCGCAGTGCCGCCACATGGGCGGGCAGGGCGTCGAAATGGTCGAAGGCGAAGTCGTGGCGCAGCGCCGCGACGGGGCTCTTGCGGTAGCCTTCGGTGAAAAGCGCGAAGGGCAGGCCGGCGGCGGCCGCCGTGTCGGCATCCACCTCGCTGTCGCCCACATAGAGCATCGGCGCCGCCCCGAGTGCCGCATAGGCCGTGCGCAGCGGCGCGGGATCGGGCTTGCGCACCGGCAGGCTGTCGCCCCCCACCACCACCGGGAACAGATCCGCCATGCCGAAATGCTTCAGGATCGCGCGCGCGGGCGCCTCGGGCTTGTTGGTGCAGATGCCCAGCACATGGCCCGCATCGAGAAGTGCGGCCAGCGCCGCCTCGACCCCGGGATAGAGCACCGTCAGCGCGGCGGGCGAGGCGTTGTAATGCGCGGTAAAGCGGTGATGGGCGTCGTGCAGGAACCCCTCATCCGTGGGCAGAGCCCGCGCGGTCAGCGCGCGTTCCACCAGCTTGAGCGTGCCGTTGCCGATGAAGCTGCGCAGCATGGGCAGGTCCAGATCCTCGGCGCCCAGTTCCGACAGCATCGCGTTCGCCGCCGCCCGGATGTCGGGCGCGCTGTCGATCAGCGTGCCGTCGAGATCGAAGACGATCGCGCTCATGCCGCGGCCTCCGCTGCCTTGCGGATCGCCGCGATGTTGGCCCCGTAGGGCGCAGGGTCGGCGACCGAGCCGCCCTTGAAGACGGCCGAGCCCGCGACCAGCACGTCGGCACCCGCGGCTGCGACCAGCGGCGCGGTTTCGGGCGTCACGCCGCCGTCGATCTCGATATGGATGGGGCGGTCGCCGATCATGGCGCGGATCTCGCGCACCTTCTCGATCTGGCTGGCGATGAATTTCTGCCCGCCGAAGCCGGGATTGACCGTCATCACGCAGACCAGGTCCACCATGTCGAGCACCGGGCGCAGCGCCTCGGCGGGGGTGCCGGGGTTCAGCGCGATGCCGGGCCGCACGCCCGCCGCGCGGATCGCCTGAAGGGTGCGGTGGATATGCGGCCCCGCCTCGACATGGGCGGTCAGGATGTCGGCGCCCGCGTCCGCAAAGGCCTCGATATAGGGGTCGACGGGGGCGATCATCAGGTGCACGTCCATCACCGTGCGGACATGGGGGCGGATCGCCTTGCACATGGCCGGGCCGAAGGTCAGGTTCGGCACGAAATGCCCGTCCATCACGTCCACATGGACCCAGTCGCAGCCCTGATCCTCGATCGCGCGGCACTCGCGGCCGAAATCGGCGAAATCGGCAGACAGGATCGAGGGGGCTATCTTGATGCGGCGGTCGAAGCTCATGGCGGTCTCCCGGTGGGTGCGGTTGCGCGCGGGTTAGCGAAGCGGCAGCTTATGTGCAACGGGAAAGCGCGGGCGCGGGCGCACGGCGCACTTGACCTCGGGGCGGGAAGCGGTGAGGTGATGTTCGGAAGGCGGCCGGTATCATGGCCCCCGCAGCAGGAGGAAGGCCAAGCATGGAACTCAACGATGAAATCCGGATCGAAGCCCCGCGCGAAAAGGTCTACGCCGCGCTGAACGATCCGGAGATCCTGAAGGAGTGCATTCCCGGCTGCGAGGAGTTGACCAAGCATTCCGACACCGAACTGGAGGCCAGGGTCGTGCTGAAGGTGGGGCCGGTGAAGGCGCGCTTCGGCGGCAAGGTCACGCTCAACCCCGACAACCCGCCGGAGCATTTCTCGCTTTCGGGCGAGGGTTCGGGCGGGGCCGCCGGTTTCGCCAAGGGCGGCGCGGATGTCGTGCTTGAGGCCGATGGCGATGCGACGATCCTGCGCTACACCGCCAAGGCCGAGATCGGCGGCAAGCTGGCGCAGCTGGGCAGCCGCCTGATCCAGGGCACCGCGAAAAAGCTGTCGGCCAGCTTCTTCGAGAAGTTCAAGGACAAGGTCGAGGCCGCCTGAGCCGGGCCCGGCCGCGATGCCGGTCTGCCTGTCGGTCCAGTCGCTGGTCGTCTCGGGCGCCGTCGGCCAGGGGGCCGCGGCCTTCGTCCTGGCCGCCGAAGGGGTCGAGGTCTGGCCGCTGCCGACCGTGATCCTCAGCGGCCATGCCGCGACGGCGGGCGTCGAGGGCCGCCGCCTGCCGGGCGAGGAGATTGCCGCGCTTGCCCGCGGGCTGGGGGCGGCGGGAGCGCTGTCGCGGGTCGATGCGGTGCTGACCGGCTATCTCGGCACGCCCGAGGCGGCGCTGGCGGTCGCCGACCTGGTCGCGGCGGTCAAGCGGGCAAGGCCCGACGCGGTCTATCTCTGCGATCCGGTGCTGGGCGATGCCGGGCGGCTCTACCTGCCCGAGGCGATGATCGGCATCTACCGCGACCGGCTGCTGCCGCTGGCCGACATCGCCACGCCGAACCTTGACGAGCTGGGCTGGCTGATCGGCGCGCCCGCGCCCGTGGACGTGGAAGGGGCGGCGCTTTTCGCGCAGCGGCTGCGGGGGTTGGGGCCTGACGTGGTCCATGCCACATCGGTCCCCGGGCCGACGCCGCACCAGATCGGGATCCTGGCCTGCGATGCAGGCGGCAGCCACGCCTGCCTTGCGCCGCGCGCGCCGCTGCATCTGCATGGGGCGGGCGATTTCACCGCGGCGCTTCTTCTGGCCTGCGCGCTTGGTGGCGACACGCCGCGAGAGGCGGCCGACCGTGTCGCGCCCGCGGTCGCCCGGCTGGCCGCGCGGGCACTGGACGAGGGGCGCAGCGACCTGCCGGTGGTGGGGGCGCGCGCGGTCTGGCAGGGCTGAGGCCCCGCCGTTGACTTGGGCCGCACGCGCCCCCACAACCACCCGACACGCAGCGGAGAGCCAGCATGCCCCCATCCCCGTTCAAGGCCTATGACCTGCGCGGCCGCGTGGGCGAGGGCATCGACGCCGCCCTGATGCGCCGGGTGGGGCACGCCTTTGCGCGAGAGGTGGCCGAGGGCGCGCCGGTGGTGATCGGGCGGGACATGCGCGAAAGCTCTCCGATGCTGCTCGACGCGCTGGCCGAGGGGCTTGCCGATGGCGGGTCGGACGCGCTCGACATCGGGCTCTGCGGCACCGAGGAGGTCTATTTCGCCACCGACCACCTGGGTGCGGGGGGTGGGCTGATGGTGACCGCCTCGCACAATCCCAAGGGCGACAACGGGCTGAAACTCGTGCGCCGCGGCGCGCGGCCGGTCAGCCGCGAGGACGGGCTTGCCCGCGTGCAGGCGCTGGCCGAGGGGGGCGATCTGCGCCCCCGGTCGGCGCGGGGCAGGCGGCGGCAGGTGGCGCCGCGGGACGCCTATGTGGCCCGCATCCTGTCCTTCGTGGACCCCGCGCGGCTGGCGCCGCTGCACATCCTTGTCAATGCCGGCAATGGTGCCGCCGGCCCCACCTTCGATGCGATCGCCGAGGCGATTGCGGCTGCGGGGGCGCCCCTGCGTTTCACCCGCATGCACCACGAACCGGATGCCGATTTCCCGCATGGCGTGCCGAACCCGCTTCTGCCCGAGAACCAGCCCCCCACGGGCGATGCCGTGCGCGCGGCCGGCGCCGATTTCGGCGTCGCCTGGGACGGGGATTTCGACCGCTGCTTCTTCTTCGACCAGGCCGGCGCCTTCGTGGACGGGGTCTACCTGGTGGGGCTGCTGGCCCGCGCGGTGCTGCGCAGGGAACCGGGCGCGCGCATCGTCTATGACCCGCGCGCGGTGCTGAACACCCGCGCGGTCCTGGCCGAAGCCGGCGGGCAGGGCGTGATGGCGCGCACCGGGCACAGCTACATGAAGGCCGTGATGCGGGCACGGAACGCGGCCTATGGCGGCGAGATGTCGGCCCATCACTATTTCCGCGACTTCATGTTCTGCGACAGCGGCATGATCCCCTGGCTGAAGCTGGCCGAGGAAGTTTCAGCCACGGGGCAGGGGCTGGGCGCGCTGGTCGCGGACCGGATCGCGGCGTTCCCCGTGTCGGGCGAGCGGAATTTCCGCCTGGCTGATCCCGCAGCCGCCGTGGCGCGGGTCGAGGCCGCCTACGCGGCGCAGGCGCTCCACCGCGACGACAGCGACGGGCTGAGCCTGGAATTCGCTGACTGGCGCTTCAACCTGCGGCGATCCAACACCGAGGCGCTGGTGCGGCTGAATGTCGAGTCGGCGGGCGATGCGTCACGGGTCGCCACCGAGGTCGCCCGCATCGGCGGCCTGCTTGCCGAGGGCTGAGCGGTCTCTCGCAAACTGCCGCAAAATTCGGCAAATGCTGTGCGCGGCATCGGCAAATGCCGCTTTCCGGTGCTTTCCAGGGCTCGTTGGATGCTTTCCCTTGGACCGGCCGGGCGGCACTTGCCACTGATCGGGGCAATCCGAAAGCTGATGCCGGTGTCCGATGCTGATGCGCCCCATGTCCGATCCAGTCCAGCAGCGCGCCCGCGGGGCCGTGCGGGTCGGGTTTTTCCTGGATCGTGGCGCGACGCGGCTTTGCGACCTGTACCAGCAGGGTTCGGCCAAGGCGATGCTGCCGCGGGTCTACGGCACGGAACCTGTGGCGGTTCTCATCAATACCGCGGGCGGGCTGACCGGGGGCGACCGGTTCCGCTACGAGGCGACGCTTGGCGCCGGCGCGCGGGCGACCCTGGCGACCCAGACCGCCGAGCGGGCCTATCGCGCGGCATCGGATACCGCGCGCGTCGATGTGGCGCTGCGGGTGGGGCCGGGCGCGCGGCTCGACTGGTTGCCGCAGGAGACGATCCTTTTCGAGGGATCGGCGCTGTCGCGCAGGCTGGATCTGGATCTGGAGGGGGACGCGACGGCGCTGGTGCTCGAGTCGGTCGTGCTGGGGCGGGCCGCCATGGGCGAGATGCCCGCGGCGCTGAACTTCCGCGACGACTGGCGCATCCGGCGTGACGGGCGGCTGATCCATGCCGAGGCGCTGCGCCTTGCGCCGCCACTGCCCTCCTTGCGCGACAGCCCGGCCGCGCTTGGCGATGCCCGCGCGATGGCAACGGCCGTCTACCTGGGGGCGGATGCCGCCGACAGGCTGGAATCCGTGCGCGCCTGGCCCGCCACGCCCGGCGTGCGGATGGGCGCCAGCGCCTGGGATGGCCGGCTGGTGCTGCGCTGGCTTGCCCCCACGGCCCAGCCGCTGCGCGTGGCGCTGATCGATTTTCTGACCCGCTTCCGCGATACCCCGCCACCGCGGGTCTGGACCATGTGAGGATGTGAGCCGATGAACCTGACCCCGCGCGAAAAGGACAAGCTGCTGGTTTCCATGGCCGCGATGGTAGCCCGCAACCGGCTGGCCCGCGGCGTGAAGCTGAACCACCCCGAGGCGATCGCGCTGATCACCGATCACGTCGTCGAGGGCGCGCGCGACGGGCGCAGCGTGGCCGAGCTGATGGCGGCGGGCGCAAGTGTCGTGAGCCGCGCCCAATGCATGGAGGGCGTGCCCGAGATGATCCCCGAGGTGCAGGTCGAGGCGACGTTCCCCGACGGCACCAAGCTTGTGACCGTGCATCACCCGATCCGCTGAACCCATTGAAAGGTATACCGAAATGAAACGTCTTGCTTTGCTTGCCGGCTTGCTCCCCGGTGCCGCCCTTGCCCATGGCGGCGCGGTCGCGCATCCCCATCCCCACGGCGTCGAGACGCTGTGGATCGCGGTCGCGGCCTTCCTTGCCGGGGGCGTGGTGGCCTGGGCCCTTGCGCGGCGGAAGTAAGCCGATGATCCCCGGGGAAATCCTGCCCGCCGAGGGCGACCTGGAACTGAATGCCGGCCGGCCCGCGATCACGCTGAGCGTGTCCAACACCGGCGACCGGCCGGCGCAGGTCGGCAGCCACTACCATTTCGCCGAGGCCAATGCCGCGCTCGATTTCGACCGTCAGGCGGCGCGGGGGATGCGGCTCGACATCGCGTCGGGCACGGCCGTGCGTTTCGAGCCCGGCCAGACCCGCGATGTGCGGCTGATCCCCTATGCGGGCGCGCGCAAGGTCTATGGTTTCAACCAGGCGGTGATGGGGGCGCTGTGACAGGCCACCGCGCCCCCGATCCGGTCCTACCCTGCGTCCGCCAGCGGCGGCAGGCTGCGCAGGTAGAGGATGATCGCCGACAGGTCGTCCGCCGACATCCGCGCGAGATAGCCATAGGGCATCGGCGGCAGCATCGGGCTGCCGTCCGGGCGCACGCCCCGTGTGATCATGTCCGCGATCTGCGCGTCGGTATAGTCCGCCAGGCCGTCCTCATGGCTGGTCAGGTTCGCGGCGATCGACACGCCCCAGGGGCCGTGGAACTCGAAGCCGCCGCGGCCGAGGTCGGTCTCCAGCATCGGGCCCTGCGGACCCATCGGCGTATGGCACTCCATGCAATGCGCGACGGGACCGGCAAGATAGGCGCCATACTCAACCGTCACGCCCGCGGGCACCGCGGCCACGCTTTCGACGGGCGGGCCGTATGCGGGGGGCAGCGGAATGCGGTATTCGGAGGGGGGCGTCTCGCCCTCGACCGGGGTCATGGTGCGCAGGAAGGCTATGATGGCCGACAGGTCGTCATCGGACAGGCCGCGATACATGGCAAACGGCATCGGCGGGCCGATGAGGGTGCCGTCGGGGCGGATCCCTTCGCGGATGGCGCGGGCCAGTTCCGCATCGCTCCATCCGGCTATGCGGCCGGCGGGCGTGATATTGGGCGCATAGGCAGTGAAGGCGGGGCCGTCCTCGACCAGGCGGCCGCCGAGTTCCTGTTCCATCACGAAGCCGTCCGGCCCCATGGGGGTGTGGCAGTTGCCGCAACCGGCGATGCCGCGCACAAGGTATTCGCCGCGCTCCAGCAGGGCATCGGCTTGGGCCGGAACGACCGAGATGCCAAGGGCGACCAGTCCCCCGGCGACGATGCTTTTCATCTGAACGATCCTTTTGTCCCCCCCTTCGTTTCTTCGGTTGGCCGCCGGTGCAGGGCCGAAACGAGGGATTTTTTCTTTAATTCCGGCGGTAGAAAAATACTCGCCCGGCGCGGTTACGTCAATTTCGACGCCCGCTCGAAGAAGATGTGCAGGAGATAGTGCGAATGCCCACAAGAATGTCCCGCGCCGCCTATGCCGACATGTACGGGCCCACGACCGGGGACCGGGTGCGTCTGGCAGATACAGAGCTGTTCATAGAAGTTGAAAAAGACCTCACAACCTATGGGGAAGAGGTGAAATTCGGCGGTGGCAAGGTGATCCGCGACGGGATGGGCCAGTCCCAGGCCAGCCGCGCCGAGGGGGCGGTGGACACCGTCGTCACCAATGCGCTGATCGTGGACTGGACCGGCATCTACAAGGCCGATGTCGGCCTGCGCGACGGCCGCATCCATGCCATCGGCAAGGCCGGCAACCCCGATACCCAGCCCGGCGTCGACATCATCGTGGGGCCCGGGACCGAGGTGATCGCCGGCGAGGGCCGGATCCTGACGGCGGGGGGCTTCGACAGCCATATCCACTTCATCTGCCCCCAGCAGGTCGAGGATGCGCTGCATTCGGGCCTGACGACCATGCTGGGCGGCGGCACCGGACCCGCGCACGGGACGCTTGCCACCACCTGCACCCCGGGGCCGTGGCATATCGGGCGGATGCTCCAGGCGCTGGACGGTCTGCCGATCAATTTCGGGCTGGCGGGCAAGGGCAACGCGGCCACCCCCCGCGCGCTGGTCGAGCAGGTCGAGGGGGGCGCCTGCGCGCTCAAGCTGCACGAGGATTGGGGCACCACCCCCGCCGCCATCGACTGCTGCCTGGGCGTCGCGGACGACATGGACGTGCAGGTGATGATCCACACCGACACGCTGAACGAAAGCGGCTTCGTCGAGAACACGATCCGCGCGCTGAAGGGCCGCACGATCCACGCCTTCCACACCGAGGGCGCGGGCGGCGGCCATGCGCCCGACATCATCAAGGTCTGTGGCGAGGGCAACGTGATCCCGTCCTCCACCAACCCGACGCGGCCCTACACGGTGAACACCATCGAAGAGCATCTCGACATGCTGATGGTCTGCCACCACCTCGACAAGTCGATCCCCGAGGATGTGGCCTTTGCCGAAAGCCGGATCCGGCGCGAGACCATCGCCGCCGAGGACATCCTGCACGACATGGGCGCCTTTTCGATCATCGCGAGCGATTCACAGGCGATGGGCCGCGTGGGCGAGGTGATCATCCGCACCTGGCAGACCGCCGACAAGATGAAGCGCCAGCGCGGGCGCCTGTCCGAGGAGACCGGCGAGAACGACAATTTCCGCGTGAAGCGCTACATCGCGAAATACACGATCAATCCGGCCATCGCGCACGGCATCTCGCGGCATATCGGCTCGATCGAGGTGGGCAAGCGCGCCGACCTGGTGCTGTGGTCGCCGGCCTTCTTCGGGGTCAAGCCCGAGCTGGTGCTGGTGGGCGGCACCATCGCGCTGGCGCAGATGGGCGATCCCAACGCCTCGATCCCGACGCCGCAGCCGGTTCATTCGCGCCCCATGTTCGGCGCTCTGGGCCGCGCGCTCGAGATGGGGTCGGTATCGTTCGTGTCGGGGGCGGCCCATGCGGCGGGCATCGGCGAAAGGCTGGGCCTGCGCAAGGCGACGGCCCCGGTCGAGAATACCCGCGGCGGCATCGGCAAGGCGGCGATGAAGCTGAACGCGACCACGCCGCGCATCGAGGTGGACCCCGAAACCTATGAGGTGCGCGCCGATGGCGAGTTGCTCACCTGCGCCCCGGCCGAGGTGCTGCCGATGGCGCAGCGCTATTTCCTGTTCTGAGGTGGTGGCATGAATACCCTTGCATGCAGTGCAACGCGGAATTGCACGATCCTCCGTTGTTCGCAGCTGCACAACGGACCATATGGCGGTCAAGACATTGACGCTGAACGACAGGAAAGCGAGACCGACCATGCAGAGCAACTACGCCAACCCGCAAGCATCCCAGGGCAAGCCCGACTTCCGCGGTATCGGCCACAGCCTGCTCAAGGCGCTGGCCTACCCGGTGGAAATCCTGAGCAGCCTGCAGCACGCTGCCGCCCAGGCCCGCGAGGCGCAGCGCCTCGTGTCGATGACCGACGCCGAACTGGCCCAGATCGGCCTGAAGCGCGAGGACATCGTCACCCACCTGTTCGGCCGGCGCGCCTGAGCCGGACCCGCGGCGGCGCTGAAGCCACCGCACTGCACAATGGGGCCGCGGCATGATCCGCGGCACCCATGTCCTCGACAGCGACGACGGGCATTGCGATACCGTCACCCTGTCTCATGACGACCGCTTCCGCCGCCGCATGGCGATGACCGGGGATGCGGGTACCCGTTTCCTTCTCGATCTTCCCAAGGCGGCCGAACTCGGGGCAGGCCAAGGCATCGCGCTGGAAGACGGCCGCGTGATCGGCGTGCGCGCAGCCGACGAAGACCTGATGGAAGCCCGCGCGCTTGACCCGCACCACCTGATCCGCACCGCCTGGCATGTCGGCAACCGGCATCTGCCCTGCGCAATCCATGCCGACCGGCTGGTGCTGCGCTGGGACCATGTGATCGCCCACATGCTCGAAGGGCTGGGCTGCACCGTCACGCGCCTGCGGGGGCCGTTCACGCCCGAGGGCGGCGCCTATGGCGAGGGGCGGACCCAGGGTCACGACCACGGGCACCACCACGGGCACGGGCATGACCACCACCATGACCACGGGCACCCCCATCAGCACCCCCACGACCATGACCACTGACGGGCTGCACCAGCTTTTCGCCTGGTTCTCGCCCGCCTATCCGGTGGGTGCCTTCGCCTATTCGCACGGGCTGGAGTACGAGATCGCAAGCGGCACCGTCACCGACGGCGCGCAGCTTTCGGCCTGGATCGCGGCGGTGCTGCGGTTCGGTGCCGGGCGGACCGATGCGATCCTGCTGGCCCATGCATGGCGCGCGCCCGAGGGCGATATCACCGAGCTTGCCGACCTGGCGCTCGCGCTCGCACCCTCCGAGGAGCGGGCGCTGGAAACCACGGGCATGGGCCGCGCCTTTGCCCTGACCTCGGACGCGGTGCAGGGGACGGGCGCCGATCCCTTGCCCTATCCGGCTGCCGTGGGGCGGGCGGGCGCGCGGGCGGGGCTGGCGCTCGACCCGCTGCTGCGGCTCTACCTGCATGGCTTTGCCGCGAACCTGGTGTCGGTCGCCGTGCGCTTCGTGCCGCTGGGCCAGACCGAGGGGCAGCGCGTGCTTGCCGGCCTGTTCGGGACCATCGACGCGGTCGCGGCCGAGGCAGGCCAGGCCACGCTCGACGATATCGGCAGCTGCGTGCCCGGCGCCGATCTGGCCGCGATCGGGCACGAGACCCTTCCCACCCGCATCTTCAGGAGCTGATCCATGACCCGACCCAACGGCCCGCTGCGCGTGGGCATCGGCGGCCCGGTGGGCGCCGGCAAGACGACCCTGACCGACCGGCTGTGCAAGGCGATGCGCGAGCGTTATTCGGTCGCGGTCATCACCAACGACATCTACACCCGCGAGGATGCGGACGCGCTGGTGCGCAGCCAGGCGCTGCCCTCGGACCGGATCGTGGGGGTGGAAACCGGCGGCTGCCCGCATACCGCGATCCGCGAGGATGCGTCGATCAACCTTGCGGCGGTGGCCGATCTGACGGCGCGGTTCCCGGACCTGGATGTCATCTTCATCGAGTCGGGCGGCGACAACCTGGCCGCCACCTTCAGCCCGGAACTGGCGGACCTGACGCTTTACATGATCGATGTCGCGATGGGAGAGGAGATCCCGCGCAAGGGTGGGCCGGGGATCACCCGCTCTGACCTCTTGATCGTGAACAAGACCGATCTCGCGCCCCATGTCGGCGTGTCCACCGATGTCATGGCCCGGGATGCGGCGGCGCAGCGCGGGGCGCGGCCGGTGGTCTTTGCCGAGCTCAGATCGGGGCGATCTGTTTCCGAAATCGTCTCATTCCTTGAAGAAGCAGGAGGACTGACTCCCATCTGATTGTCGCCAGAATCGTGAAAATTGAAATGCGCACAGGGGTTTATGGATTATTGAAAGCGCTTTGAATTTTCGGGTTCCATTCTCCGGACGAGGTGTTTACCCTCTCTCCAACAGCGAAAATCACAGTTTTCGCAGAAACAACAGGAGAGGCGCATGGCATCATCCGCGGCGATGGTGGAATTTGATCGTGTCCAGAAAAGCTACGATGGCGAGACGCTTGTCGTAAAGGATCTGAACCTGTCGATGCCGAAAGGCGAGTTCCTGACGATGTTGGGGCCGTCGGGCTCGGGCAAGACGACCTGCCTTATGATGCTGGCCGGTTTCGAGACGGCGACCAATGGCCAGATCCGGCTCGGCGGGCGCGAGATCAACAACATCCCCCCCCACAAGCGCGGCATCGGGATGGTGTTCCAGAACTACGCCCTCTTTCCGCACATGACCGTGGCCGAGAACCTGGCCTTTCCGCTGGAAGTGCGGAAGCTGGGCAAGGCCGAGCGCGAGCAGAAGGTTCTTCGCGCGCTCGACATGGTGCAGATGGGCGAATTCGGCGGCCGCCGTCCGGCGCAGCTTTCGGGCGGCCAGCAGCAGCGCATCGCCCTTGCCCGCGCGCTGGTCTTCGAGCCGGAACTGGTGCTGATGGACGAGCCGCTGGGCGCGCTCGACAAGCAGCTGCGCGAGCACATGCAGTTCGAGATCAAGCACCTGCATGAACGCCTTGGGATCACCGTGGTCTATGTGACGCACGACCAGACCGAGGCGCTGACCATGTCGGACCGCGTGGCCGTGTTCAACGACGGGCGGATCCAGCAGCTTGCCCCGCCCGACCAGCTGTACGAGGCGCCCGAGAACAGCTTCGTCGCGCAGTTCATCGGCGAGAACAACACCATGGAAGGCACCATCGCCGAGCTTTCGAACGGGATCGCGACCGTCCGGCTGGATGATGGCGAGATCATCGACACGATCCCCGTGAACGTCTCGGAAGTGGGCGAGCGGACCCGCGTCTCGATCCGGCCCGAGCGGGTCGAGTACAACCGCGAACGTCTGTCGTCCGACGCGCACACGCTCAAGGCCGAGGTGCTCGAGTTCATCTACATGGGCGACATCTTCCGCACCCGGCTGAAGGTTGCGGGCAACGACAATTTCATCATCAAGACGCGAAACGCCCCCGATCAGCGCCGGCTGAAGCCCGGCGAGACCATCGAGATCGGCTGGCTGCCGCAGGATTGCCGCGCGCTGGACGCCTGACCACGCGTGGACTGTCGTGTCCTGTCCGCGGGACACCGGGAAAGCAGGCGAACCACAACAAGGAGTGATATCGTGATGAGGACCAGAACCCTTCTTCTGTCCACCGCAGGCGCCATCGGCTTGGCCGGTGCCGCGGTGGCAGACGGCCACATGGCCGATGACCTGACCTTCGTGTCCTGGGGCGGGGCCTACCAGTCCAGCCAGCAGAACGCCTATGTCGAGCCCTATCTCGAGGACAACCCCCAGGTCTCGATCGTCTGGGACGAAAGCTCGCCCGAGGCGGTCGCAAAGCTGCGCGCGATGGAAGAGGCGGGCAACCTGACCTGGGATCTGGTCGACGTGACCGCCGCGGACGCCATGCGCCTTTGCGACGAGGGCCTCGCGATGGAGGTGGATCACGACGAGATCCTTGCCCCCGCGCCCGACGGCACGCCGGCCTCCGAGGATTTCGGCGACATGATCGTCAGCGAGTGCTTCATCCCGCAGATCGCCTATTCGATCACCAACGCCTACCGCACCGACGTGTCGGAGTGGGAAGGCCGCGAGCCCGAGGACATCTGCGCGCTGTTCGACACCGAGAACTTCCCCGGCACCCGCACGCTGGAGCGCCGGCCGATCAACAACATGGAATGGGCGCTGATCTGCGACGGGGTGGCCTTCGAGGATGTCTACGACCTGCTCGAGACCTCCGAGGGGCAGGACCGCGCGCTGGCCAAGCTCGACACGATCAAGGACGACACGATCTGGTGGAGCTCGGCCGCCGAGGCGATCCAGGCCATGGCCGACGGCGAGGCGGTGATCGGCTCGTCCTACAACGGCCGCTTCTTCTCGGCCATCGTCGAGCAGGACCAGCCGATCGAGATGCTCTGGGATACCCAGGTCTATGACATCGACGGCTGGATCATCCCCGAGGGTCTGCCCGAAGAGCGTCTGGCCCGCGTGCAGGACTTCCTGTATTTCGCGACCGACACGCAGCGCCTGGCCGATCAGGCCAAGTACATCTCCTACGGCCCGGCCCGTGCATCCTCGGCGCCGCTGGTCTCGACCCATGCCGAACTGGGCATCGAGATGGCGCCGCACATGCCGACCAACCCGGCCAACGCGTCGAACGCCTTCGTGCAGAACTACGAATGGTGGGCGGACTACCGCGACGACATCGACGCCAAGTTCCAGTCCTGGCTGGCGCGCTGAGGCCTTGACCAGAAAGAGGGAAGGGGCCGCGCAGGCCCCTTCCTGCAACCGGCAGAGGCAGGGAGAGACCATCCATGACCGACGCGACCCTGGGGACATCGCAGTCCCGGCACGACCACACCGCGAGCGATGACGCCGCGCCGGGCGAGATGCTGGCCGCCGACGGCACGCCGCTGAAGAAAAGCCTTCGGCGTGCGCTCCGCGCCCAGAAGCTGCGGGCGCTGGCACTGATCGCGCCATTGCTGCTTTTCGTGTTGCTGACCTTTGTCGCGCCGATCGCGGACATGCTGTTCCGCTCGGTCGAGAACCAGATCGTGCCGGACACGCTGCCGCGCACCACCGTGGCCTTGCAGGACTGGAACTACGAAAGCGGGGAGCCGCCTTCGGAGGACGTGTTCGCCGCCTTCTACGTCGATCTTTCCGTGGCCGAGGAGCTGCGCATCCACACCCGGCTGGGCAGCCGGCTGAACTACGAGCAGACCGGCATCTCGTCCCTGTTCCGCCGGACGGGCCGCGACGTGGGGCGCTTCGATACCGACATCTACGCCGACCAGCTGATCGCGCTGGACCCCGCATGGGAGACGCCGGCGACCTGGATCGCGCTGATGCGGCAGGACGAGACGGCGGCGCTTCTGCCCGAAACCGCGTCGGCCTGGCAGGGCTGGCTGCGCATCCTGGCCGAGGACGGCGACGACGTAACCGAAGAGGAGCCTGCGGATTTCCTCCATGCCATGCTTTATCGCGACCTGTCCGCCACCGATGCGTCGGCCGTCGAGCCGCTGGGTCCGATGGTGGTGGAGGCCGCCCGCGCGGTGCCCGGCTTCGAGCAGGTCTCGATCCGCGACCAGTTCCTCGAGTCCGACGAGGACTGGGCCGACCCCGAAATCTGGGGCACGATCAAGGCCTTTTCGCCGGCCTACACGCCGGGCTATTTCATGGCCGCCGCGGATCTTCAGCTGACCCCCTCGGGCGTCGAGGCGAAGCCGCAGGACGAAAGCATCTACGTCCTTCTCTTCGAGCGCACGCTCTTCATGTCGCTCGTCATCATGGGAAGCTGCGTGCTGCTGGGCTATCCCATCGCCTATCTGCTGGCCAGCCTGCCCATGCGCCAGGCGAATGTGCTGCTGATCCTGGTGCTGCTGCCGTTCTGGACGTCGCTTCTGGTGCGGACATCGTCCTGGAAGGTACTTCTCCAGCAGCAGGGCGTCATCAACGACACGCTGGTCTGGATGGGGCTGGTCGCCGACGATGCGCGGTTGCAGATGATCAACAACCAGTTCGGCACCATCGTCGCTATGACGCATATCCTGCTGCCCTTCATGATCCTGCCGCTCTATTCGGTGATGAAGACGATCCCGCCATCCTATGTGCGCGCGGCCAAGTCGCTGGGGGCCACGAACTGGACCGCCTTCTGGCGGGTCTACTTCCCGCAATCGGTGCCGGGGATCGGCGCGGGCTGCATCCTGGTGTTCATCCTGTCGATCGGCTACTACATCACGCCGGAACTGGTGGGCGGCACCAGCGGTACCTTCATCTCGAACCGGATCGCGTATCACATCTCCAGCTCGCTCAACTGGGGACTGGCGGCGGCACTGGGCAGCATCCTGCTGGTGGTCGTTCTCGCGCTTTACTGGATCTACGACCGGCTTGTCGGAATCGACAACGTGTCGCTGGGCTGAGAGGGGGACAAGGACATGAAACTGCCCGGCTATGCCACCACGGGTCAGAAGATCTGGCACTACACGTATTTCGCGATCTGCGGCCTGATCTTCTTCTTCCTGATCGCGCCGATCCTGGTGATCATCCCGCTCAGCTTCAACGCCGAGGATTTCTTCACCTTCACCCCGGCGATGCTGGCGCTCGATCCCGCCGGCTATTCGCTGAAACACTACCAGGACTTCTTCACGAACACGGACTGGCAGCTTGCGCTGTCGAACTCGCTGAAGATCGCGCCGGCCGCGACGCTGCTGTCGGTGGGGCTGGGAACGCTTGCCGCGGTGGGGCTGTCGCAAAGCCATGTTCCGTTCCGCAGGGCGATCATGGCGGTGCTGATCTCGCCGATGATCGTGCCGCTGATCATCTCGGCGGCGGGGATGTACTTCTTCTATTCCCGCATCGGGCTTCAGGGCAGCTATTTCGGCGTGGTGCTGGCGCATGCCGCGCTGGGGGTGCCCTTTGTCATCATCACCGTGACCGCGACGCTGGTGGGCTTCGACAAGTCGCTGACGCGCGCCGCCGCCAACCTGGGCGCGGGGCCCGTGCGCACCTTCTTCAAGGTGCAGATGCCGCTGATCCTGCCGGGCGTCATCTCGGGCGGGCTGTTCGCCTTCATCACCTCCTTCGACGAGGTGGTGGTCGTGCTCTTCGTCGGCTCTGCCGGCCAGAAGACGCTGCCCTGGCAGATGTTCACCGGCCTGCGCGAGCAGATCAGCCCGACCATCCTGGCGGTCGCCACGATCCTTGTGGCGGTGTCGATCTGCCTTCTGACGGTAGTGGAACTGCTGCGACGCCGATCGGAACGCCTGCGCGGGCTCAGCCCCGGCTGAACGCGAAAGCCCCGGCACATGGCCGGGGCTTTCTTCATCGCAGGAAGCCGGGCGTTATTCCGCCGGTTCCAGCCGCCGCGCCGGGCGGCGCAGGTGTTTCAGCAGCGGCAGCAGGAAGAACAGCGCCGCCACGGCGATGAAGCTGCCCGACAGCGGACGCTGCACAAAGGCCAGAAGATTGCCCTGCTCGGCGATCATGGTCTGGCGGAAGCTGGTTTCCATCAGCGGCCCCAGCACCAGCGCCAGAACCAGCGGCGCCAGCGGGTAGTCGGCCTTGCGCAGGATGTAGCCCGCGATGCCGAAACCCGCGATCAGCCACACGTCGTGCATCTTCTGGCTGGGCGCGAAGCCGCCCACGATGCACAGCACCAGCACCATGGCGCAGAGCACGGTGAAGGGCATGCGCAGCGCCCAGACGAAGAGCGGGATCAGCGCCAGGTTGATCACCACCGCCGCCACATTCGCGGTGTAGAGCGAAGAGATCAGCCCCCAGACGAAATCCGGCTGCTCGATGAACAGCATCGGGCCGGGGGTCAGCCCCCACATCACCATCCCGCCCAGCAGCAGCGCCGTGGTGGGAGAGCCGGGGATGCCCAGCGTCAGCATCGGCAGCAGCGATCCCGTAGAGGCGGCGTTGTTCGCCGTCTCGGGCGCGGCCACCCCCTCGATGTTGCCCTTGCCGAAAGTCTCGGGCCGCTTCGAGGTGCTGCGCGCGATCCCGTAGGCCATCAGCGAGGCAGGCGTCGCGCCCGCCGCAGGCAACATGCCCACGAAGAAGCCCAGGAACGAGCCGATGCTCATGCTCTTCCACAGGCGGTTCATCTCGCGCAGGCCGGCGCCCAGTTCACGGAAGGTCAGCTTCGCGGGCGTGACCATCGGCGCGGTCTTGGACGTCTCGATCGTGTGCAGCACCTCGCCGATGCCATATACGCCGATGGCGAGCACGAGGAAGCTGATCCCGGAATAAAAGCCGGGCAGGTCGCCGAAGACCAGCCGCGGCTGGCCCGAGATCAGGTCGAGCCCAACGGTGGCCAGCACCAGCCCGAGGCAGATCATCACGACGGTCTTGAGCACGTCGTCGCCGCCCAGCCCCACGAACGTGGTGAATGCAAGCAGCACAAGGGCGAATTCCTCGGCCGGGCCGAAGGCCAGCGCCAGATCCGCTAGGGGGGACGCGAAAAGCGTGAACAGCACGACCGAGATGGTCCCGCCCACGAAGGATGCGACGGCGGCCGCGATCAGCGCAAGCCCCGCGCGTCCCTGCTGCGCCATGGGCCGCCCGTCGAAGGTGGTGGCCACGGCGGTCGACGCGCCGGGGATCCCCAGCAGGATCGAACTGACAGCACCTCCGTACATCGCGCCGTAGTAAATGGCCGCAAGCAGGATGATGGCGGATGCGGGCGGCACGATGAAGGTCAGCGGCAGCACGATCGCGACCCCGTTGACCGAACCGAGGCCGGGCATCGCGCCGATGAACAGCCCCGCGGTGACGCCAAGGACGACGATCAGCAGGTTGAGCGGCGAGAGGGATGTGGCGAAACCGTCCGCCAGTAGGGCGAGAACGTCCATGTTAGGCTCCGGTTGTCAGAAGAAGGCGGCGTAAAGCGGGAAGAACAGCGGCTCGGTGATGCCCTTTGGCAGCAGGATCCGCAGCGTGACCTCGAAGAAGAAGAACAGCGCCACCGGCGTGATCGTGACCAGCGGCACCACCACGCGCCAGCCATGGCCGCCGAAGATGCGCAGATACCACAACAACATCAGCGGCAGCGCGACATAGGCGCCCACGACCGGCATCAGCGCGATGGTGATGAGCAGCACCACGCAGACGCTTGCGACCGCGCGCACGGTCTCGGGGTCGAAGAAGGGGGCTGCGTCCGCGTCGCGGGGGCTGCGCAGGTTGCGCACCAGGATGCCCGTGGCGGCCGCCAGCATGATCGCCGACAGCCAGAACGGAAACGCGCCGCCGCCGGGGCCGCTGCCCTCGACCCAGCCGATCGGCAGGGCCGTGGCATGGAGCATGAAATAACCGGACAGGCCCATCAGGCCGACCGCGATCAGGTTCTCGGATCTCAACATGTGCTTTTCCCATCTGTCCCGGTGGTGCGGACGGGCCAGGGGAGGCCCGCCCGCGGTTTCTCTGACGATGGGACAGGTCAGGAACCGGTGGGCGTCTCGCCCATGGCGCGCAGCAGGTCGGCGTGCTTGGCGCGTTCTTCGAGGAAATAGACCTGCAACGCGTCACCCGACAGGAAGTCGGTCAGCAGGGCCTGCTCGCTTGCGTATTTCTGCCAGGCTTCGGTCTGCTGAAGCTTCTCGAACATCTCGGTGTAGTAGGCCACCGCCTCGGCCGGCATTTCGGGGGGTGCCACGAAGCTGCGCTGCATCCAGTAGACCAGCGGATGGCCAAGCTCGGTCATCGTCGGCGTGTCGGGGAAGGCGGCCAGCCGTTCGGGCGTCAGGGTCGCGATCGGGCGCATCTTGCCCGCCTTGAAGAAGCCCATCGCCTCGGCCGGGTTGTTGACCGACGAATTGACATGGCCGCCCACGACCGCCTTGGCCACGCCGCCGCCGCCATCGAAGGGCACATAGGTGTGCTTGATGCCGAACTGCTGCTCGAGCATCGCGGTAACAAGGCTGTCCTCCTGGCCGGTGCCGGTGCCGCCCATCTTCCAGGTGTCGCCCGCCGCCTTTACCGCCGCGACATAGTCGTCGAGCGTCTGGATGTCGCTGTCGGCATTGACCCAGAGCACGAAGGTGTCGAGCGCCATGCGCGCGACCGGCGTGAACTCCTCGATGTCCACGCCGATATCGGTGCGCAGCGGCGTGGTGTAATAGCTGTTCAGCGTCGCCATGATGGTGTGGGCGTCGCCGCGCTTGTCTTCCATGTAGCGCAGCGCCTCGGCGCCGGACCCGCCGCCCTTGTTCACCGGCAGGATCGGCATGCGCGACAGGCCTTCCTGCTGGATGATGGACTGGAACAGGCGCGCCAGCTGGTCGGCGCCGCCACCCTGGCCGGCCATGATGACCATTTCCACGGGTTTCTGGGGCGCCCAGCCTTCGGCAAGCGCCATGCCGGGGGCGGCCACGGCCAGGGCGCTGGCGGTGGCGAGTGCAAGCGCGGATCTGCGGGTCAGTGCGATGGTCATGTGAAGCCCTCCCAGACTTTCAGAGTGGATCGGCGGCGGGCTTGGTCTTGCAGGCTGGTCTCCCGCTCGCGTGAACAGAGAGTTATCGCGGCGAAAGAAAGTTTCATCATTTTTCGAGTTGGTGTGTTATGGTTGTGCATTACACTTCGCGTATCTGTAATATTGTTAATACCCCGGCCAGGTCGCTGGCCCCCGAAAGAGGTGCCGGATGCGCAAGACGCTCGTTGGTCCAAGGCTGCGCCAGCTGCGCCGCGCGCATCGCCAGACCCAGGCCGAGATGGCCGCGGCACTGGGCATCAGCCCGGCCTATGTGAACCTGCTGGAAAACAACCAGCGCGCCCTGTCGGTGCAGGTGCTGATGGCGCTGACCGACGCCTACAGCGTGGACTGGCGCGACCTGATCAACGAGGACGGGGCGACCCGGCTGGCCGATCTGCGCAATGCTGTCACCGATCCGATCTTCGGCGATGGCGCGCCCGACCTGCAGGAGTTGCGCGCGGCACTCGATCACGCGCCGCGGCTGGCGGACCTGTTCCTGCAACTCTACCAGGCGCATCGCTCGACGCTGGACAAGGTGATGCGCATGGGGTCCGGGGGAACGCTGCCCGACCTGATGACCGCCTCGCCGGAATCGGTGATCCACGACTTCTTCCGCGATCACGGCAATCATTTCGACGCGCTGGAACGTGCGGCCGAGGCGCTGCGCGCCGAGCTTGGGGCAGGGGCCGACGATCTGTATGCGGCGCTCAAGGCGCGCATGGCCGCCCGGCACGGCATCGAGGTCGTGCTCGCCCGCGTCCACGACATGCCGCACACCCTGCGCGATTACCGGGTGGAAGAGCGGCGGCTGCTTCTGTCCGAGGCGCTCGACCATCCCAACCGCCTGTTCCAGGCCGCCCATGTGCTCTGCCTTGTCGAGTTTCCCGACCTGCTGGAGCGGCTGGTCGGCGGCACGGCGCTGGCCGAGGGGGCCGGGCTTGCCCGCTGCCGGGTGGAACTGGCCAACTACTTCGCCGCGGCCCTCATCATGCCCTACGCGGAGGTGCTGGAGCTGGCCGTGGTCACCCATTACGACGTGGACCGCATCGCCGCCGCCTTTGGCGTCAGCTTCGAGCAGGTTTGCCACCGTCTGACCACCCTGCAACGCGAGGGGGCGCGCGGCGTGCCGTTCTTCTTCCTGCGGGTGGACAAGGCGGGCAACGTGACCAAGCGGTTCAATTCGACCTCGTTCCACCTGGCCGAGTATGGCGGGTCCTGCCCGGTGTGGAACGTGCACGCGACATTCGCGGCCCCGGGGCAGATCCTGCCGCAATTCGTCGAGCTGCCCGGCGGCGAGCGTTATTTCACCATCGCCCGCACGACCGACCGCCCGGTCTTCAGCCGCAACATGCAGGACCGCCGCCTGGCCGTGGCGCTGGGCTGCGAGATGACCCACGCGCATCGCATCGGCTATGCCCAGCGTTTCAACATGACCGAGCCGGGCCTTTTCGCGCGCATCGGCATCAACTGCCACCTGTGCCCGCGCCACGCCTGTTCCCAGCGCGCCCACCAGCCGCTGCATGTGGAACTGCCAATCGACACCAACCGGCGCGGCAACACCCGCTACGAGAGTTGAGGTCCGCCCGCTTGCCCCGCCTGCCGGCGGACACTAAGACCGGGGATACGCAAAACCAGTCAGAGCGAGGGACGATGCTGAGCGGAACCGACACCGATCCGAGGCTGAAGCGGCTGTCGCTGCGCAGCTGGCGCCGGGGCACAAAGGAAATGGACCTGATCCTCGGTCCCTATTCCGATGCCCGCCTTGCACAGATGGAGCCGGGGCAACTGGCCGCCTTTGAGGCGCTGCTCGAGGAAAACGACCAGGACCTGTATCCCTGGATCACCGGCCAGCAGCCAGGCCCGGAACATCACGCGGCGCTGTTGCGGGAAATCCGGGCCTTTCACGGGATTGCCGCCGGGAATTAACCCTATCTTTCGGATTTCGGGGGATCACTGCCGCAGGAATGCCTGCGGGAGTATGCCCATGAACCGGATGCCGGGGCCGGAAAAGATCGTCGCGAACGCCGAGCATGACGTGTTCCTGCACAGCTATCTCGACACGCTTGCCATGGTCGAGCGGCTGCACCGGCTTCTGCTCGACGTGATCAAGGACGAGTTCGAGCGCCTTGGCATCATCGACATCAACGCGGTGCAGGCGCTGATGGTGTTCAACATCGGCAACAACGAGGTTACGGCGGGCGAGTTGCGAAGCCGTGGTTACTACCAGGGCTCGAACGTCTCCTACAATCTCAAGAAGCTGGTGGATGCCGGCTACATGCACCACGAGAAATGCAGCGTGGACCGCCGAGCCGTGCGGGTCCGCCTGACCGAACGGGGGCAGCGGGTGTCGGGCATCGTGTCGGAATTGTTCCACCGCCACGCGCGCGGGATAAACGCCTCCGGTGCGATCACGTCGCAGTATTTCCGCGAGGTCAACGGCACCATGCACCTTCTGGAGCGGTACTGGACCGACCAGATCCGCTACATCTACTGAAAGATCAGTCGGCGGCCTTGCGCTGCCCGCTGCCCGCGCCGGGGCCGCGCTGCATCAGGCGGGGCATCAGGGCCGGGACGCGGGCGCGATAGCTCTCGAAATCCGGGCGGGTGCGCGCAAGCCGATCCTCCAGCACGGCGACGCCGGACACATAGCGCAGCAGCGCAAAGATCAGCAGGGCCGAGAGCGGCGCCCACCATACGCCCGCGACCACCGCAAGCAGGCTGAGAAGCGACCAGAAGGCGATTTCTGCGGAATAGCTGGGATAGCGGACGATCCCGCGCAGCCCCGTGGTCAGCAACCCGCCATGCGGCACGCGGGCCCTGAAGCGGTCAAGCTGGAGGTCGGAAATCAGCTCCACGATCGCGGCAAGAATGGCCAGGGCCGACAGGACATAGACCCCGGCCGAGGGGGCGACACCCGGTGCCCGGGCAAGCCCTGCCAGCACACCCATGGCGGTCAGGCCCTGCAATACCGACTGAAGCAGGAATACGACGAACAGGCTTTTCCACGCCCAGCCCGGCTGCCAGGCGGCGCGCAGTTCCTGGTAGCGCGCGTCCTCTTCGCCTTCGCGGATGCGGCGCAGGCCCAGATGGACCCCCAGCCGCGCCGACCAGAGCAGCAGCGGTACAAGGATCGCCAGCGTCATGCCGTCGGTCGGCCGGCCCATGGACAGCCAGAGTGCGACGGCCATGGCGCCGAAGCCGGGGCCCCACCAGAAATCCACGATGCTGGCATCGCGGCGCAACAGGCTGATGGGCCAGAGCGCGAGAAACCCGCCCAGGCTTACAAGCCAGATCCAGCCATGCTCGATTACAACGTCCATCCGTGACTCCTGCTCGTTGAACATGATACGGGCGGGGCGCCGGTTTGGATGTGTCAGGGGCGCGGGCAGGGGACGAATTTTCGCCCGGGGCCGCAATCCGCGCAAATCCGCGTGGCCGAACATGCCGGTGCACAGGGTGGCGATAACATGGTATCTTTGTGAAAAAATAATGAGTGGCAGGGCATACGATTCGGCGTCCGGCATGAGGCATCGAAAGGGGCGACGTTCGGACTGATGGGCAGACCTTACGACGAGGACGCGGATCTGCGCGGGTTTGACGCTTACGAGGTCAGGCTCGGCGATCATCTGCGCGGCGAGCGGGCCACCTTGGGCAAGTCCCTTCTCGAGGTGCAGCGCGATCTGCGGATTCGCGCGTCCTATATCGCCGCGATCGAGAATTGCGACCTGGCCGTGTTCCCCAATCTCGGCTTCGTTGCCGGGTATGTCCGCTCCTACGCCCGCTACCTGAAACTCGATCCCGACGAGGTGTATCGCCGGTTCTGCCGCGAAAGTGGTTTCGACGGCGTGAACGCCGGCATGCAGACCAGCAAGGCGCCCTCGGGTGGGCGCATCGTCGCCTCGGGCCCGCTGCGGCTGAAGGACGACGATCCGCTGCTGCGCCCCGTGCAACGTCCGGCCGCCGACCTTGCCCCCGCCTTCTGGGAACGGATGTCGCTGTCGGCGGTGGGGTCGCTCGCGGTGCTGCTGGCCCTGACCGGCGGCGTCGGGTATGGCGGCTACCGGGTTCTCGAGAACATCCAGCGCGTGACCATCGCTCCGGTCGAGCAGCGTCCCGACGCCCTGTTCGAGATCGGCGGCGTCGGCACCGGCTTCGGCGAGGAGATCGAGCTTCTGGCCCAGCCAGAGCCGACCGCGGTGCCCGCCGCGGCCCCCGGCATGGATCTTGCGCGGCTCTACCAGCCGAGGGAACTGGACGTGCCGGTCGTCGAAAGCCGCGACGGCCCCATCATCGAGATCGATCCGGCCCAGTCCGCCCTGTTCGCGCCCGTGCGCCAGCCCGAGATGCTGGCGATCGATCCGGCCCTGCTTGCCGCGGTGCAGGAGGACGAGCCGCAGGTGCGCGAGCCCGCCGGCGTGCCGGTGGTGAACGTCACCGCCCGCCAACCCGCCTGGATCCGCGTGTATCTTTCGTCAGGCACGGTCCTGTTCGAAAAGATCCTCGAGCCGGGAGAGACCTATACCCTGCCGCAGGACGCCGAGGCGCCGCTGCTGCGCGCGGGGAATTCCGGGTCGGTCTACCTGCTGGTAAACGACCGCGCCTTCGGTCCGCTGGGCAACGCGACCTCGGTCGCCAAGGATGTCTCGCTTCTGCCCGACGATATCCGCACCGCCTATGCCGAGGTGACCGAAGTGCCCGAGGTCATCCAGGCCACGCTCAGCGCCCTTGCGCTGCCCGCCGAGTAGCCACGGCGTGACAAGCCGGCGGGGCTTCGTTATCACAGCCCTGTAACATCAGGATTTCCGGTCGCACCATGTCGCACAACCATGTCCGCCCCTGGCGCAACATCTACCGCCGCAAGAGCCGCAAGATCCGCGTGGGCGCGGTCGAGGTCGGTGGCGACGCACCGATCAGTGTCCAGACCATGACCAACACCCTGACCCACGACGTCAAGGCGACCGTGGCGCAGGTCCTGGCCTGCGCCGAGGCGGGCGCCGACATCGTGCGCGTGTCCTGCCCCGACGAGGCGTCGACCAGGGCGCTGAAGGAGATCGTGCGCGAAAGCCCGGTTCCCATCGTGGCGGACATCCATTTCCACTACCGCCGCGGGATCGAGGCGGCCGAGGCGGGCGCCGCCTGCCTGCGGATCAACCCCGGCAATATCGGCACCGAGGAACGGGTGCGCGAGGTGATCCGCGCCGCAAAGGACAACGGCTGCTCGATGCGGATCGGCGTCAATGCCGGCAGCCTGGAAAAGGACCTGCTGGAAAAATACGGCGAGCCATGCCCCGAGGCGATGGTCGAGAGCGGGCTGCGCCATATCCGCATCCTCGAGGACAACGACTTCTTCGAGTTCAAGATCTCGGCCAAGGCATCGGACGTGTTCCTTGCCGCCGCCGCCTACCAGGGCCTTGCGGATGCGACCGACGCGCCGATCCACCTGGGCATCACCGAAGCCGGCGGGCTTGTGTCGGGCACGATCAAGTCGGCGATCGGGCTTGGCAACCTGCTGTGGATGGGCATCGGCGACACGCTGCGCGTCAGCCTGTCCGCCGATCCCGTGCAGGAGGTGAAGGTCGGCTTCGAGATCCTCAAGGCAATGGGCCTGCGCCATCGCGGCGTCAACATCATCTCCTGCCCGTCCTGCGCGCGGCAGGGCTTCGACGTCATCAAGACGGTCGAGGCGCTGGAGCGCCGGCTCGAACACATCAAGACGCCGATGAGCCTGTCGATCATCGGCTGCGTGGTGAACGGCCCCGGCGAGGCGCTGATGACCGATGTCGGCTTCACCGGCGGCGGGGCAGGGCACGGCATGGTCTACCTGGCCGGCAAGCAGGACCATCGTCTGGACAATGACAAGATGATCGAGCATATCGTCGCACTTGTCGAAAAGAAGGCCGAAGAAATCGAGGCGTCTTCCGCGGAACCCGCGCTGGAAACGGAAAAGACCTGATGCGTTTCATGCTTGCCATTGTCGTTCTTCTGCTTCTGGGGGCAGGGGCCTATGTGATGGTCGCAGTGCGCACGGTCAGCCATGACCCCGATGTCTGGCATGTCGATCCCCTGACCGTGCCGCCGTCCGAGACGCCGAATTCCTACCGGGTGGCGCCCAGCGAGTTCACCGAGTTCACCGTGGCCCGCGAGGCGCCGATCTACGATGCCGACGCCCAGACGCTGGCGCAGGCCTTCGATGCCTTCGTGATGGCCCAGCCGCGGGTAGAGCGTGTCGCGGGCGTGGTCGAGGAAGGCTGGATGACCTATGTCCAGCGCACCGAGATGCTGTCGATGCCCGACTACATCTCTGTCCGTTTCTACGATCTCGAACAGCCTGCGCCGGCCGAAGACCCGGCGCCCGAGGCGTCGGCCCCTGCGGAAGACGCGGCCGGGGACGCGCCGGTGGGGACGCAGGATGCCGTGTCGCAGACCGCCGCCGGCGCGCCCGGCGCGACCATTGCGATCTATTCCCGCTCGCGTTTCGGTTACGGCGACATGGGTGTGAACGAGGCGCGCGTGAACGCCTGGCTCGGCGCGCTCCAGTCCTTCGAACGCTAGAGTGCGGCGCATCTCGCCGTGGACGGCCGCCCCAGGGGGCGGACGGGGAACAGCATGATCCCGAGCGAAACCCTAGAGCATATCCAGCGCCGCTTCGAATATCTGGAGGCGGAACTCTCGCGCGGGCTGGAACCGGCGCGTCTGGCAGAGCTGTCGCGCGAATATGCCGAGCTGAAGCCGGTGGTGGAAACCATCTCCGGCTGGCGTGACCTGACCCGCCAGATCGCCGAGGCGGAGGCGCTTCTCGCGGATCCCGAACTGCGCGCCATGGCCGCCGAGGAGCTGGAGACGCTGCATGCCGCCCTGCCCGGGCAGGAACAGGCGGTGCGGCTGGCACTGCTGCCGCGCGACGCGGCCGATGCGCGACCTGCCATCCTGGAAATCCGCGCGGGGACCGGCGGCGACGAGGCAGCCCTTTTCGCCGCCGATCTGCGGCGCATGTACCAGCGCCTGGCCGAACGTCACGGCTGGCGGCTCGAGGTGCTGGAGGAAAGCGAGACCGAGCTGGGCGGGCTCAAGGAATTCATCGCCAGCGTAAAGGGCGACGGCGTGTTCCAGCGGCTGAAATTCGAAAGCGGCGTGCACCGGGTGCAGCGCGTTCCGGTCACCGAATCCGGCGGGCGCATCCACACATCGGCCGCGACCGTGGCCGTCCTGCCCGAGGCACAGGAGGTCGATATCGACATTCCCGCCAGCGACATCCGCATCGACACGATGCGCGCCTCGGGGGCGGGCGGGCAGCATGTGAACACCACCGACAGCGCGGTGCGCATCACGCATCTGCCCACGGGCATCGTGGTCACGAGTTCCGAGAAGTCCCAGCACACCAACCGCGCCCGCGCGATGGAGGTGCTGCGCGCCCGGCTTTACGACCTGGAACGGCGCAAGGCGGCCGAGGCCCGGGCGGCGGAGCGCAAGGGGCAGGTCGGCTCGGGCGACCGGTCCGAACGGATCCGCACCTACAACTTCCCCCAGGGGCGCCTGACCGATCACCGGATCAACCTGACCCTTTACAAGCTGGACCAGGTGATGCAAGGCGATCTGGACGAGGTGATCGACGCGCTGATCGCGGCCGACCAGGCCGCGCGGCTGGCAGAGCTGGAGCCATGACCGAAGCCGCCCCCGAAACCCAGGCCGAAACCCATGCCGAGGCGCAGCGCCGCGCGACCCGCGCCCTGGCCGAGGCCGGCATTCCAGGCGCCGCCCGCGATGCGCGCGCGCTTCTGGCCCATGCCGCGGGGATTGCCCCCGACGCGCTGGTGCTGCGGGCCGAGATGGCGATGCGGTCCGAGACAAGCGCGGCGCTCGACCTGGCGCTCGCGCAGCGCATCGCGCGACGGCCCGTCGCGCAGATCATCGGACGGCGCGAATTCTGGGGCCGCGATTTCGAGGTGACGGCCGACGTTCTCGACCCGCGCCCCGAAACCGAAGAGATCGTCGCGCTGGCGCTGTCGGATCTGCCGGCGGGGCGCATCCTCGATCTTGGCACCGGCACCGGCATCCTGGCGTTGACCCTGCTTTCCGAATGGCGCGAGGCGCGGGCGGTCGCCACCGACATCAGCCCCGCGGCGCTGGCCGTGGCCGCGCGCAATGCCGCGCGGCTGGGCGTGGACGAACGGCTCACCCTGGTCGAAAGCGACTGGTTCAACGGCGTCGAGGGGGTGTTCGACCTGATCGTGTCCAACCCGCCCTATATCCCCGCGGCCGACATCGCCTCGCTCGATGCCGACGTGCGCGAATGGGAACCGCATCTTGCGCTGACGCCGGGCGGGGACGGGCTTGGCCCCTACCGCGCCATCGCGGCCGGGCTTGGCAAGCATCTGGCCCCCGGCGGGCGCGTGCTGCTTGAGTTCGGTGCCGGGCAGGGGGCCGCGATCCGGGCGATATTCGCCAGGGCCGGCTGGCAGGGGACGGTGCTGCATCCCGACCTTGCAGGGCGTGATCGCGTGCTGGAGTTGCGCCGATCCCGTTGATCCGCCGCACGAGGCAGATTGCGCTTGTGTTTTGTCGGTCGCTTTGTATAGGTAGAGGGGCCTGTTACCCTAGCCAGCGCGTCTGTGGGGTCAGGAATACATGCCGGATCGGGAAAGATCGACGGACCCGCGGGTCTGGACGCGCGTCACGGACCTCCCTCTGGAACCCGAAAAAACAAACAAGCGGACCTTATGAGATCCTCCAACAAATCGCGCTCGCGCAACAAGAGCAGCAATCGTGGCCGCAGCACCGTCGGCAACATCGTCAACCGTGTGTTCGACAGTGCCGGCCCCGAGGGCCGGGTGCGCGGCACGCCGGCGCAGATCATCGAGAAGTACCAGGCGCTTGCGCGTGATGCGCAACTCTCGAACGATCGTGTGGCGGCCGAGAACTTCCAGCAGCATGCAGAGCACTACCTGCGGATGCTGAACGAGGCCATGCGCGAGCAGGCCGAGCGCCAGGCGCAGGACCAGCGCAACCGCCCCCAGAACGGTCATGCGAACGGGCAGGACGGCTCGGACCAGCAGGACGGCGACGATCAGGACCAGGACGAGGACCGCAACGAGCGTTCCGAGCGCCAGGTCTCGCAGGAGCAGGCCCCCCGGCAGGACAACCGTCCCCGTCGCGGGGAAGACCGGCCCGAGCGCCAGTCCCGGCCCGAGGCGCCGCAAGCTGCCGAGGTTCTCGACGCAGAGCCCGACAGCGGCCTTGTCGACACGCCGGAAAGCCGGGCCAGCGCCGAAGAGACGCCGCCGGCACCGCGCAAGCCCCGCGGCCGGCCGCGGCGGTCGGCAAAGACCGCCGAAGATCAGCCCGCATCGGGCGACACGGTCACGACGCCCATCCAGTAACGGCCTCGGGCGCGCTCAGAGCGCCCGGGCGATCCGGCAGAAGGCTTCAAGGTCCAGCGTCTCGGCGCGGGCCGTGGGGTCTATGCCGATGGCGGTCAGCTGCTCCACGATATCGGGTGCCAGCGCCTTCAGCGACTGGCGCAGCATCTTGCGCCGCTGCCCGAAGGCATGCGCCACCACCCGCTCCAGCCGCGCCGGATCGGCCGGATGGCGCGGCCCGTCCAGCCGTTCGACATGCACCACCGACGATGTCACCTTGGGCGGCGGGGTAAAGGCCTGCGGCGGCAGGTCGAAGGCGATGCGCGGCTCTGCGCGCCACTGGCACAGGATGGCCAGCCGTCCATACGCCTTCGAGCCCGGCTGCGCCACGATGCGCTCGGCCACCTCGCGCTGGAACATCAGCGTGAGCGAGGTCCAGTAGGGCGGCCAGCTCTCGGGCGTCATCCAGCGCACCAGAAGTTCGGTGCCGACATTGTAGGGCAGGTTCGCCACGATCCGCACCGGGCCTTGCAGATGCGCCAGCGCGTCCACCTCCAGCGCGTCGCCCTCGATCACCTCCAGCCGCCCCGGATAGGCCTCTGCGATCTGCGCCAGCGCGGGCAGGCAGCGGGCGTCACGCTCGATCGCGACGACCCGGCGCGCGCCTTCCATCAGCAGGGCGCGGGTCAGCCCGCCGGGGCCGGGGCCCACCTCCAGCACGTCGCAGGCGCTCAGGTCGCCGGCGCGGCGCGCGATCTTGCGGGTGATGTTCAGATCCAGAAGGAAGTTCTGCCCCAGCGACTTGCGCGCGCTCAACCCATGCGTCGCGATCACATCGCGCAGCGGCGGCAGCCGGTCCTCGGCGGTGCTCATCGGGCCGCGCGCCTGCGCTGGCCCAGCTCCGACGCCAGGCCGATCGCGGCGATCAGGCTGTCGGGATCTGCCATGCCCCGCCCCGCGATGTCATGGGCGGTGCCGTGATCGGGCGAGGTGCGGATGAAGGGCAGACCGAGCGTGACATTGACCCCGCCCGAGAAGTTCAGCGTCTTGATCGGGATAAGCGCCTGGTCGTGATACATGCACAGCGCCGCGTCATAGCGCGCGCGGGCGGCGGCGTGGAACATGGTGTCGGCGGGCAAGGGGCCGCGCAGGTCCATGCCCGTGGCGCGCAGCGCCTCGAGCAGCGGGGTGATCAGCGTCGTCTCCTCGGTGCCCATCATGCCCCCCTCGCCGGCATGGGGGTTGAGCCCCGCCACGGCGATGCGCGGCGCGGGGATGCCGAAATCCCGGATCAGCGCGTCGTGCAGGATTTCCAGCGTCTCGCGCAGCAGGGGGGCGGTCAGCGCCGCCGGCACGTCGCTGAGCGCGATGTGGATGGTCGCGGGCACCACACGCAATTCGGGGGCTGCCAGCATCATCACCGAGCGTGACACACCACCCAGGGCCGCCAGGTATTCGGTATGGCCGGGATGCGCGAAGCCCGCGCCATCCACAAGGATCTTCTTGGTGATCGGGTTCGTCACCACGCCCAGCGCGCGCCCCGCCTGCGCGAAAGCCACGGCGCGGTCGATGCTTTCGATGGTGGCGGCGGCGTTCTCGGGCTGCGCGCGTCCCGGCAGGGCGGGCGCGGCCAGCGGCAGATCAAGCACCGGAAGCGCCCGGGGCATCACCGCGGCGGCGTCCTCGGGGGTCGCGATCCGTTCGGCGGGGCAGCCGGTGTAAAGCTCCGCGTCCCCGATCACGAAGAACGGCTGTCCGCCCCGTAGCCTTTCCCAGGCCTTGCACGTTATTTCCGGCCCGATCCCGGACGGATCGCCCATCGTCAGCGCGACGGGCGGGATCATTTCTCGACGATCACGGCGTCGCCGCGCAGATCCTCCAGGTAGTTCTGCGCCAGCGCGCTGAGGCGCTGGTTGAAAAGCTGGTTGCGCAGCGCCTCGCGCTCTTCGGGGGTCGCCTCGCCGCTGCGCTCGCACAGCATCAGCAGCACGACGCCGCGATCGTCGCGCAGGATCTCCATGTCGCCCGGCGCCATGTTCGCGATCGGCTGGGCAAGCCGCGGCGGCAGGCTGGCGATCGGGGTGGGCGCGCTGCGGCCGCTGCCGGCGCCGAAATCGGGCAGCTGCCCATCGAGATCGGTACAGAGCCGCGTACGCTGGCGGATGTCGCGCGCAAGCGCCCGTGCCTCCAGCACCGCCGCGTCGGGGGCGTCGGCGGCCAGCGGCTGGATCAGCTCGTAATAGACCACGGTGTCGGCGCTCTGCTCGGGGGCGGGGCGCTCGCGGATCTCGATGTCGCGCAACCGGAAGATGGAAATGCCCTGACCCAGCGGGATCGGCGCGCTGACCTCTCCCGGCATCAGCGCCAGAAGCTGGATCGCGATGGGGGGCGGCAGGTCGCCCGCCGACACCCAGTCGAGCCGCCCGCCGTTCCGGGCCGAGGGGGCGCGGGAATAACGCGCGACGGCCGCATCGAAATTGCCGCCGCGGTTCAGGCTGCGCGAGAGTTCGGCGCCGAGGCGGGCGGCTTCCTCGGGGCCGTATTCCTCGATCGAGATGGCGATTTCCTGCAACAGCAGCCGTTCGTCGGTCTGGCGGCTGGCAAAGGCCAGCGCCGTCTCGATGTCCTGATCGGTGGGCCGCGCCTGGCCCGCGAAACGGCCCTGCACCAGCTTGCGCCAGCCAAGCGACGGCTCGACAAAGGCGAGCATCGTTTCCTCGGCGATGCCACGCTCGTCGAGGGCGGCCAGAAGCTGGCCCACGTCAAGCTGCCGGCGTTCGGCGAATTCGCGCAGGCCCGCGTCGAGTTCCTCTGCCGTGACCTCGATCTCCAGCCGGTCGATCTCGTGCCGGCGGATGCGGTCGTCGATCAGCTGGGTTTCGGCCAGCGCGCGCCCGTTGCCGGGTGCCCCCAGCGCCTCGAGAAGCAGCGCGCGCTGGTCTATCTCGTAGTCGGTGATCGGCAGGTCGTTGACCATGATCGCCGGCGCAACGGCCTCCTGCGCGCGGGGCGCGGGGGCGATCAGCGGGGTCGCGGCGACCAGAAGGGACGGGAGGATGAGTCGGATCAGAAAGGTCATGGCTCTCAATTACCTTGGCAGCGCCGTGCGGGCCAGTCTCTTGATGCCCCACCAAAGCCCGCCAGCACCACCTCGAAGGCGATCGAGGTGTCGCGCGGCACGTCGTTGGCCGAGGTGAAGTTGCGCGACACTTCCAGCCGCGCCTCGATGCATTCGTTGCCATAGGTCAGGGCGCCAAGCGCCTCGATGCTTTCGCGGGCCTCGATGTCGTAGCGCCATTCCGCCTCCAGTTCCCAGTTCGGGTGGAAAAGATAGCGGGTGCCGAGCGCAAGTTCCTGCCGCTCGGGCTGCGGGCCCAGCACCGGGTTCGTCGCATCGGCGGCAAGGAAGGTGTAGACCGCGTCGGCGTCGAACCGCCGGGTGCGGTAATCCAGTTCCAGATCGGCGCGCCTGAAGCTCAGTTCCTCGTCGAACAGCCCGCGCGCAAGCCCGGTGAAACGCGGCGGCAGGTCGAGAGAGACGGCGGCCACATAGTCCGACCGGCGGTCGCGCAACCCGGTCGAGGCCGGGAATTCGGTCGCGTCGCCGTCGCGGAACACCCGACCCAGCGTCAGCCCCATGTTCCAGCCCGCAGGATCGAAGCGGGTGTAGCTGACCCCGGCATTCAGCCGCAGCCCCGTCTCGCGCGCGTCGCGGCCCGGAAAGCGGTTGAGCGCAAAGAGGTTGTTCTCGTCGAATTCGGGCAGGAGGCTGTCCTCGTTCGGCACCGCGTCGCCCAGCGTGTCGGAATAGAGTAGCTGCGCGATCGGTTCGATCACATGGGTGGCGGCTGCGGTCGTGCGGGCGAAGGGCCAGCGCAACTCGACGCCCACGGTCGGCGTCGCGCGGAACAGCGCCGCATCGTCGAAGGCGGCGTCGTCCTGAACCACATAGGCATCGCCCGAGATTTCCGCGACGGCGCCCAGCTCTATCCCCGAGCGCAGGATGCGCCGCGCCCGCCAGTCCGCGTCAAGCCCGCCGCGAAGGATGTCGCGCCCGTCCTCGCGCACAAGGCCAAGCATCGTCGCCTCGAGTCCCAGCGTGCCGCCCAGCGTGTCGCGCCGGATCTGCCGCCAGGTCAGCCAGGGCAGAACCAGCGGGATCTCGTCCTGCGCCTCGGCTTCCCGCAATGTCTGGTAGGCTTCGGTCCGGGCCTCGAAATAGCTGGTGTTCCCGCTGCGCCGCACGGTGAGGAAGCTGGTCAGCCGGTCGTCGTCGGAATAGTCGTACTGCCCCAGGAAGCTCTGGTCCGAGGCATAGCGCAGATCGAATTCCGTCTCGTAGCCGCGCCCGATGTCGAAGCCGCCCCGCGCCTCCAGGAAGCCGCGTGCCCGGTGGTCCGAGGTGCCGTCGGCCAGGCTGATCGCGCCGTTCAGCTCCAGCAGGCCCGACCGGAAGCGGCGCCGGTACTCGCCCTCCAGGATGGCGGTGCCGTTGGTGGCAAGAAAGGGCGTGATCGTGATGTCGGCATGATCGCCAAGCGGGATGAAGTAGGGGACCTGCACGCCAATCCCGTAGAGCCCCGAGGTCCGCAGGTTCGGCACCAGGAAGCCGCGCGCCCGTTCGACCCCCGGCTCGGGGATGCTCATGCTTGGCAGATAGAGCAGCGGCAGCCCGAAGATGTCGAGCCAGGCACTTTCGAAATACAGCCGGCGCGCCTGTTCGTCGTGCACCACGCTGGCGGCGCGGATGCGCCAGATCGGCGTCTCGGCGCGGGCGCAGATGGTGCAGCTTGTCGCGACCGTCCGGGTCAGGCTGTTGAAGCGCCCCTCGCTGCGCCGTCCCTCGGCCGCGGCGATCTGGAACTGCCGGTCGAAGATCAGCCGCGCCCCCTCGATCAGGCCCTCGCGGAAATCGCCCGACAGTTCGGCCAGCGAGGCGATCAGCACGGCCCCGTCCGGCCCCTCGAGCCGGAGCGGCCCCTCGGCCCGGATACGCTCGCCATCGCCGCTGTAGCGGATCGTCCGGGCGGTCAGCCGGTAGCCGTCGTAATAGACCTCGACATTGCCTTCGGCCACCAGCTCGCGGTCCTGCGTCTCGTAGCGGATGCGGTCGGCGAAAAGCGCGACGGCGTCCTGCGCGGAGGCGGCAAGGGGGGCAACCAGCACAAGCGCCAGGGCAAGAAGCAGACCGCGCATCAGCCGTCTTCCAGGTGCAGCAGAAGCCCCAGCGCCAGCAGGATCGCGGCCAGCGGCGCGCTCCAGCTTGCCAGAACCACCGGGATGTCGCCATTGGCGCCAAGGGTCTCTGCGATGTCGCGGAAGAAATAGAGCCCGAAGCCCGCGAGAATGGCCATCAGGATCATCACGCCGGTCTGCCCGAAACGGACATGCCGCAACGAGAAGCCCGCGCCGATCAGCACCATCGCGATGAACAGCGCCGGGCGCGACAGCTCGCTTTGCAGGAACACCTTGTGGCGCAGCGCGGAAAAACCGGCCTGTTCCAGCTGTGCGATGAACCCCGGCAACTGCCATATGGGAACCGCGTCGGGCGCGGCGAAGCGGTCGGCGATCTGGGCGCGGGTCAGGTTGGTGGGCAGGCGCAGCTCGGGCAACTCCTCGGGCGCGCCCAGCGTCTCGTCGGGGCCGATGGACAGGTCCCAGCGCCGCACGCCGCGCAGGATCCATACCTCGTCGCCCAGGCGCGCGGTCTCTGCCTCGAGGCGGGCGACCAGCTGGTTGTCGCGGTCGAACTGGTGCAGGCGCACGCCCAGCAGAAGCGCGCCGTCATCCTGCGCGGCGGCGGCCTGGATCACCGTCTGGCCCTGGGGCAGCCCCTGGCGCAGCCACAGGCTGCCGCCCGAGAACGAGAGCACGTTCAGCGTCTGACCGCTGAGTTCGGCCCGGACCTGGTCGGCGCGGGCGGATGTGACGGCGACGATCGGGTTCATCACCGTGGTGGCCACCACGCCCAGCAGCGCCGCCATCAGGATCGGCAGGCCCAGCACCCGCAGGGCCGAGACGCCGGCCGCGCGCACGATGACCATTTCCGAACTGCGCGACAGCCCCACGAAGGCGACGATCGCGCCCAGCATCAGCACCAGCGGAAAGGTCTCGGAAAGGATCTCGGGCATCTTGAGCAGGGTCAGCGGCAGCGCCGCCGCCGCCGGCGCCCCGGCCGAGGTGGCGATGCGGATATCCTCGACCAGCGTCAGCACCGCGCTCAGCCCCCCGATGGACAGCAGCACGAGCAGCACCCCGCGCAGGAACCGCAGACCGATGTAAAGACTGAGCGTCATGCCGCCACCGCCGCCGGCCTGCGACGGGGCCGCCCCGCCCGCCAGAGAAGGAACAGCGTCAGGGCCGTGCCCAGTACCGCCGGCAGGTAGCTGACCGGCCAGGCGGCGGGGGTTCCGATCACTACCGTCTTGACGCCAAGGCCCGCGACGATCACCGCCACGCCGGCCCCGACCGCGGCCATGATCCGTTTCCCGAAGCCGCGCCGCTGGTAGCCGCCCGTCAGCATCACGCCCAGCGACAGAAGCGGCAGCAGCGCGCCATGCACTCCCAGCACGATCCGCTCATGCGCATCCGCCGTGAACTCGCCCGGGTCGTACCGCGCAAGCCCCCGCACCCGTTCGTCGGGGTAAAGCAGCTGGATCGTGGACAGCGAGGAGGGGCGCGTCGGTTCCGTCGCCACGGGCCGCACGAGCGCCGACAGGTCATAGGTGAACTCGTCGAAGCGGACCCGCGCGAGCAGGCGGTTCTCCGCCGAGTAACTCAGCGCGACCCCGTCCGACATCACCAGGCGCGCGATATCGCCGTCGCGCAGCAGCGCCGCGCGTTCGGCGGTATAGGTGACGGGCCGGTTCGGGTCGCGGTCGTCATGCAGGAACAGCCCCGCCATCTGCCCGCCATCGCCCGCATCGCGGATGAACAGGCTCAGCCCCTCGGTCGGGTGCACGAATGTGCCCTCGCGGATCAGGGAATTGGCCAGCTCGGCCTGGATCTCCTGGCGGTTCACCTCCAGCCGCAACTCGCCTGCGGGGGCCAGGATGTTGGTGATCAGAAGCGTCGCGGTGGAAATCAGCAGCGCAAAGGCCAGCACGGGGCGCGCCAGCGCCAGCGGGCTCTGGCCCGACATCATCATCACCACAAGCTCGGACTCGGTGTAGAGCTTGTTGATCACGAACAGCACGGCCGCAAAGCCCGACAGCGGCACCACCATGCCAAGCACGCGCGGCAGCACGAGGCCCGAGAACTCGATCAGCCGCCACAGCGATTCGCCCGCGCTCAGCACGGTGTCGATCAGCCGCACCGCCTGGGTGAGCCAGATCACCCCGGTCAGGATGAAGCAGAAGAACCCGAAGGCGATCAGGGCCTGCTTCAGCATGTAGCGGTCGAGTTCGCGCATCGGGCGGGCGGTCTCCGGGGACGGGCGCGGCGCGCCGTGTCGATCCGATGGTAATGGCAGGGGGGCGGGTCTCTGGTCAACCGCCTGCGCCGGCCCTACAACGAACGGCACGTTTTCAGGAGAATGGACGCCATGACCGATCTTCCCGCACTTTCCTTCGTCGATACCGACATCGAGGCGCTTTCCGGGGCCGAGGGGGCCGTCGCCGTGATCCTTGGCCCGGACGGGTCGATGGACCGCGCCGCGCGCCGCGCCGACCGCCAGAGCAAGGGCGCGCTGAAGCGCCTGGCCGGCAGCGCGGTGTGGGAAAAGACCAAGGACGGGCAGGCGCAGGTGCTGTCCTTTCCCGCCGGAATGGCTGCCGGGCGGCTGATCGTCGTGCGCCTGCCCAAGGCCTGCGACGCGCTGACCGCCCGCCGCGCGGGGGCTGCCATCGCCAAGGCGGCGCAGGCGGGCCAGCCGCTCAGGATCGAGGTGGCGGGCCACCGCCATGCGGCCGAGATCGTCTATGGCGCGGCGCTCCGCGCCTATGGCTTCACCGCGCACAAGACCTCGGACGAGGCGCAGAACGGCGGCGCGGTTCCCTCGGCGATCACCGTCTCGGCGAATGACGCGGCGGCGCTGAAGGAAAAGGCGGCGCCCCTGCTGGCGGTCGCCTCGGGCGTGTTCCTGACCCGCGACCTGATCAACGAGCCCGCCAACATCCTTACCACCACCGCATTCGCCGAGCGGCTGATGCGGTTGCAGGACCTGGGCGTGAAGGTCGAGGTGCTGGACGAGCCGGAACTCGAAAAGCTGGGCATGCGCACGCTGCTGGCCGTGGGGCAGGGTTCCAGGAGCCCGTCCAAGGTGGTGGTGATGCAGTGGCAGGGCGGCGGCGACGAGGCGCCCGTCGCGCTGGTCGGCAAGGGCGTCGTGTTCGACACCGGCGGCATCAGCCTCAAGCCCGCCGCCGGCATGGAAGACATGACCATGGACATGGGCGGCGCGGGCGTCGTGGCCGGCGCCATGCACGCGGTGGCCGCGCGCAAGGCAAGGGCCAATGTCGTGGGCCTTGTGGGCCTGGTCGAGAACATGCCCAGCGGCGAGGCGACGCGCCCCGGCGACGTGGTGCGCTCGATGAAGGGCGACACGGTCGAGATCATCAACACCGACGCCGAGGGCCGGCTCGTGCTTGCCGACGTGCTCTGGTACGCGCAGGAGCGGTTCAAGCCGCGCGGCATGGTCAACCTCGCGACCCTGACCGGCGCCATCATCATCGGGCTGGGCCATCACCGGGCGGGCGTGTTCTCGAACGACGACGCAATCTGCAACGCCTTTCTCAAGGCCGCCGAGGCCGAGGCCGAGGGGGCGTGGCGCATGCCCCTGGGCCCCGAATACGACCGCCAGCTGAAAAGCCGCATCGCAGACATCGCCAATGTGGGCGGGCGTCCGGCGGGGTCGATCACCGCGGCCCAGTTTCTTCAGCGCTTCGTGAAGAAGGAAACGCCCTGGATCCATCTCGACATCGCCGGGGTCGCGCTGGTGAAGGAGGAAACCGACTTCGCGCCGGCAGGCGCGACCGGCTGGGGCGTGCGCGCGCTCGACCGGCTGATCCGGGACGGCTACGAGGGGTGATCGCATGGGCGAGGTGCTGTTCTACCACCTCACCGACACATCGCTGGACCAGAACCTGCCGCGCCTGCTGGAGTTGAGCCTCGGGCGCGGCTGGAAGGTCGTGGTGCGGGCCGGCTCGGACGGACGGCTTGCCCAGATCGACGAGATGCTGTGGACGCAGGGCAAGGACAGCTTCCTGCCCCACGGCACCGCGGCCATGGGTCATGCCGCGTTGCAGCCGGTGTTCCTGACCACGGGCCGCGACAATCCGGCCGGCGCGAATATCCTGATGCTGGTCGCGGGCGCCCGCGTCGATCCGGCCGAGGCGGGGGATTTCGACCGGGTGTGCCTGATCTTCGACGGCAACGACGCGGATGCGCTGACGGCGGCAAGGGCCGACTGGGTCAAGGTGCGCGATGCGGGGCTTTCGGGCACCTACCACGCGCAGGAGGGCGGCACATGGGTGAAGAAGGCCGCTACGGGCGGACCAGAAGCATCCGGTCGGACGTGATCTCGATCCGCTCGAAGCGGTTGAGGTAGTTCATCCCCAGAAGCGAGACGCCCAGTTCCCCGCCATTGACGGACGCGCGGATGTTGCGATCCGTAAGGCCGGCGAAGGTGATTTCCTCGATGCGGATGGGGGCGGTCTGCACCGTGCCGTTCGCCGTGATCGCGCGGCCGCGGAATTCCAGCCGGTCCGGATCGAAGCCGGCCCGCCGGGCATCCTCGAGGGAAAGGACCACCTCGGTCGCGCCGGTATCCACCAGGAAGCGGACGGGCACGCCGTTCACCTGAAGCGTCGCCTCGAAACTGCCGCCGGGGCTGCGGGGCAGGGCGATGCTGCCGCCCGCCAGCCGCTCGGCCCGGGGCGGGGTGGGCGAGAGCTGCGACAGGATCACGTCGCGCTGGCCATAGGCCAGGATCAGCATGAGGAAGATGCCGACCCAGGTCAGCATGTGCCGCAGCTTCGCGCCGATCCCGGCGCGCCCGCCCACGAACAGCATGCCCCCCACGAACAGCAGCAGAAGGCCCAGGTAGATCAGTCTCGCAACGTCGTTCTCGCTCATCCCGCTCCGCCCGGCAGCAGCCCCAGATTGTTCAGCCCGTCGAGGACGAACTGCACCGAAAGCGCCGCCAGCAGCATGCCGAGCAGTCGGGTGATGACGCTGATCCCGGTCTGCCCCAGCAGCCTTTCGACATAGGCGCTCAGCCGGAACAGGATATAGGCCGTGCCGACCACCGCGACCATCATGCCCATGATCGCGGCCTGCGCGGTCAGATCGCCGCTTTGCTGGCCCATCAGCAGGATCATCGTGGCAAGCGCGCCGGGCCCGGCCAGAAGCGGTGTCGCCAGCGGAAAAACCGACGGGTCATGGCTGCCCGCATGGGCGTCCTGCGCCTGCGTGTCCACCGTCTTCTCGCGCCGCTGGGCGCGGCGCTCGAACAGCATTTCCACGGCGATCAGGAACAGCAGGATCCCGCCCGCGATGCGAAAGGCGGGCAGGCCGATCCCCACCAGGTCCAGAAGCCGCTCGCCGGCGATGCCGAACAGGGCAAGCACGCCGATGGCGATGAGGCAGGCGCGCAGGCCGATGCGGTTGCGCGCCTCGCGGCTCATGCCCTGGGTCAGCGCCACGAAGAGCGGTGCAAGGCCCACGGGGTCGATGATGACGAAAAGCGTGACGAAGGCGGTCAGGGCGACGTCGATCATGCGTCTTCCCCCGCCGCTTCCAGCCGCTCCATCGCTTCCATCCACAGGGCCTCGGCGCGCGCCAGCCCGTCCATGACCTCGGCGCGCTTGATCTGCCATTTTTCAAGGGCTTCGGCGCCGTTCTTGAGGTAGAAGTCCGGATCCGCCATGCGCGCATCTATGGTGTCGCGCATTTCCTCCAGCTTCTGTACCCGCGCCTCGCAGCGCCGCGCCTCGGCCCGCAGGTCGGCGCGCTGCGCCTTCGATGCGGGCTTCGGTTTGGGCGCCGGGGCCTTTTCGGGTTTCGCTGGCTTCGCGTCCCCGGACAGAAGCAGCCGGCGATAGGCGTCCAGATCCTCCTCGAAGGGGCGCACCTCGCCGTCCTTGACCAGCCACAGCCGGTCGGCCACCAGGTCAACCAGGTGCGGGTCGTGGCTGACCAGGATCACCGCGCCCGAATACTCGGTCAGCGCCGCGACCAGCGCCTCGCGGCTTTCGATGTCCAGGTGGTTGGTCGGCTCGTCGAGGATGATCATGTGCGGCGCATCGAGCGTGGCCAGAAGCAGCGACAGCCGCGCCTTCTGCCCGCCGGACAGCTGCGCCACCGGGGTCTGCACGATATCGGCGCCGATGCCGCCGGCGGCCAGCTGCGCGCGCAGCTTGGCGGGCGGCGTGTCGGGACGCTCGCGCTGGACATGCTGGAGCGGGGTTTCCTCCAGCCGCAACTCGTCCACCTGGTGCTGGGCGAAATACCCGATGCGAAGCTTGGAGGAGGCATGCACCTTCCCCTCCATCGCCGAAAGCCGACCGGCGATCAGCTTCGAGAGCGTGGACTTGCCCTGGCCGTTCGCGCCCAGAAGGGCGATGCGGTCGTCCTGGTCGATGCGCAGGTTCAGCTTGCGCAGCACCGGCTTGCCGCCATAGCCGACGCTCACATCCTCCAGCCGCACGATGGGCGGGGACAGCGGTTCGGGCTGCGGAAAGGCGAAGCGCGCGACATTTTCCTCGATCGCGACGCTGATCGTGTCCATCCGCTCCAGCGCCTTGATCCGCGACTGCGCCTGCCGCGCCTTCGACGCCTTGGCGCGGAAACGGTCGATGAAGCTCTGGATATGCGCCCGCTCGGAGGCCTGCTTGCGCGCCATGGCCTGCTGATGCTCAAGCCGCGCGGCGCGGGTGCGGGCGAAGCTGTCGTAATTGCCGCCGTAAAGCGTGAGCTTCTTCTGGTCCAGGTGCAGGATCGACGTGACCGAGCGGTTCAGAAGCTGCCGGTCATGGCTGATGACGATGACCGTGTGCGGATAGCGCGCGAGATACCCCTCGAGCCAGAGCGTTCCCTCCAGGTCGAGATAGTTGGTGGGCTCGTCCAGCAGCAGCAGGTCGGGTTCGGCGAACAGCACCGCCGCCAGCGCGACGCGCATCCGCCAGCCGCCCGAGAAATCCTTGCACGGGCGTTGCTGCGCCACGGCGTCGAAGCCCAGCCCGTGCAGGATCGCGCCGGCCCGCGCCTCGGCGGAATAGGCGTCTATATCGGCCAGCCGCGTCTGGATCTCGGCGATGCGGTGGGGATCGGTGGCGGTCCCCGCCTCCCTCAGCAGGGAGGCGCGTTCGGTGTCGGCTTCCAGCACCGTCTCGATCAGCGACACGTCCGAGGCGGGCGCCTCCTGCGCGACGCCGCCGATGCGGGCGCCCCTTGGCAGCTCGATCTCGCCGCCATCCAGCGACAGCTCGCCCCGGATCAGCCGGAAGAGCGTGGTCTTGCCGGTGCCGTTGCGCCCCACAAGGCCCACCTTGTGGCCGGCGGGGATGACCGCGCTCGCCCCTTCGAACAGCGGGCGGCCGGCTACGCTGTATCTGATGTCGCTGATCCTGAGCATGGCCCCCGTTTGACGGCTTCGCCGTGGGCTGTCAACGGCGCGCGATTTGCCCCCTTTAACGCCGCTGCGGCCCGTGCTAGGCCCCCGCGCGACGCAGATCCAACCCGAGGACTTTCCAATGGCGATCCAACGCACCTTTTCGATCATCAAGCCCGACGCGACCCGCCGCAACCTGACCGGCAAGATCAACGCCAAGCTGGAAGAAGCCGGCCTGCGCATCATCGCGCAGAAGCGCATCCACCTGACCCAGGCCCAGGCCGGGCAGTTCTACGCCGTCCACAAGGAACGCCCCTTCTTCGGCGAGCTGGTCGAGTTCATGGCTTCCGAGCCGATCGTGGTCCAGGTGCTGGAAGGCGAGGACGCGATCGCGAAGAACCGCGAAGTGATGGGCGCGACCAACCCCGCCGATGCCGCCGAAGGCACGATCCGCAAGGAATTCGCGCTGTCGATCGGCGAGAACTCGATCCACGGCTCCGACGGCCCCGACACCGCCGCAACCGAGATCGCCTTCTTCTTCTCGGGGCTCGAACTGGTCGGCTGACGGGCCGTCCCCAACCAGAATTCGCAAGGGCCGCGGCGACGCGGCCCTTTTTCGTCTCAGCGCCCCGGCCGGTCCACCACTCCGAGCCGATCCAGCTCCGCCTCCAGCGCCGACGGGTGGTCAGGCTTGCTGCCGCCGACGATCGCATCGAAGCGCAGGCGGAGTGCTGCCTTTTCCTCCGGGTCGATGTCGTTCCAGTGCCGGCCCTGAAGCCCCAGCACCAGCGCGTAATAGCCGATGAAATGCGGCCGCGTGCCGGAAGCGATCAGCCGCGCATAGGCCGCGTCCGCGCCGATCTCGCGCACATCCTCGGCATTGTGCAGCCCCGCGCGGGCAAAGCCCTCGACCGATTTCGGCCCGATGTTGCGGATCGCGTGGACCGGCTCGCTCACAGCAGCGCGAACCGCGCGCGGTTGCCGGCGGCGAAGCGGCGCAGCGCCTCGGGGTAGAGGCGGTGCTCGGCCGGCAGCAGCCTTGCGGCCAGCGTGTCGGGCGTGTCATCCGGCAGGATCGGCACCACCGCCTGGCCCAGTATCGGGCCCGCATCAAGATCGGCGATGACCTCGTGCACCGTCGCCCCATGCACCGCCATGCCGGACGCGATGGCGCGCGCATGGGTGTCAAGCCCCTTGAAGAGCGGCAGAAGCGAGGGGTGGATGTTCAGGATCCGTCCCTCCCAGCGGGCGATGAAATCGGCGCTGAGCACGCGCATGAAGCCCGCGAGGCACAGGATCTCGGCGCCCGCGTCGCGCAGGGCCGCATCCATTTCCGCCTCGAATTCGGGCTTGGGGCGCCCGCGATGATCCACCACCGCCGTGGGCACGCCAAGCGCCGCCGCGTGCTTCAGCCCCTTCGCCTCGGGCCGGTTCGACAGCACCAGCACGGGCCGCGCCGGATGATCCGCGCCCTGCATCGATTCCACCAGCCGAAGCATGTTGGAACCCGTGCCCGAGATCAGGATCGCGACCGCCCTGTGCGTCATGCCAGCCGGCCGCGATAGCTGACGCCCTTGCCCGGCACCACATGGCCAATCACATGCACCGTCTCGCCCGCCTCGCGCAGAAGGGATGCCAGCACCTCGGCCCGGTCGGGGGCGACGGCGGCGATCATGCCGATGCCGCAGTTATAGGTCTTGAGCGCCTCGGCCTCGTCCAGTTCGGCCGTTTCCAGCAGCCAGCGGAACACCGGGGGCAGATCCCATGCGCCAAGGTCGATCTCGGCGCCCAGCCCCTCGGGCAGCACGCGGGGCAGGTTCTCGGTCAGGCCGCCGCCGGTGATATGGGCCAGCGCATGCACGCCGCCCGCGCGGATGGCGGCAAGGACCGGCGCGACATAGATCCGGGTCGGGGTCAGAAGCGCATTGCCCAGCGGGCCGTCGGCGAAGGGGGCAGGGGCGTCCAGCGAAAGCCCGCTTGCCTCGACCGTGCGGCGCACCAGCGAATAGCCGTTCGAATGCACCCCGTCCGAGGCGAGGCCCAGCAGCACGTCGCCCGCGGCCACACCCGCGGGCAGGCTCTTGCCCCGGTTCACCGCGCCCACGGCAAAGCCCGCCAGGTCGAAATCGCCCGCGGCATACATGCCCGGCATTTCCGCGGTCTCGCCCCCGATCAGGGCGCAGCCCGCCTGGGCACAGCCGGCGGCAATGCCCTCGATTACGGCGGCCGCCTCGTTCACGGCCAGCTTGCCGGTGGCGAAATAGTCAAGGAAGAACAGCGGCTCGGCGCCCTGGCACACAAGGTCGTTGACGCACATCGCGACCAGGTCGATGCCCACGGTCGAGACGTTGGCGCAATCGATCGCCAGCCGAAGCTTGGTGCCCACGCCGTCTGTCGCCGCGACCAGCACGGGGTCGTCGTAGCCCGCCGCCTTGAGATCGAAGAGCGCGCCGAAGCCGCCCAACCCCTCCATCACGCCGGACCGGCGCGTGGCGGCCGCTGCGGGCTTGATCCGCTCCACCAGCGCGTTGCCCGCATCGATATCCACACCCGCCTGCGCATAGGTCAGCTTGGCCATCATTCGCTCCTCTTGCCGCCTGTTGAGCGCCCTTAGCGCAAAGCCGCGGCGAAGGGAACACGCCGCTTGCCCGGCAGGCGGGGCCGGGTTAGGAACATGCCCGGCGGGCCTGTAGCTCAACGGTCAGAGCAGAGCGCTCATAACGCTTTGGTTGGGGGTTCGAATCCCTCCGGGCCTACCACCCGCGCCTTATCCTGCCATGTCATGCGACGTCGCCCGTCCGGCCCTGGGGCTGGCGCATGAATGGTCGGATCTGCCGCAAAGATCTGAATATATGCATTCTGTGTAATGTGGTTCACATACCTCGGACCCCGGGTTCGGTAGGCCGGATCCTGTTGCCGCTGTGGCAACGGAACGTACCGAGGGGTCTGATAATGCTGGTCGTATTTCGAGCCGCGTTCGTGGTTGTTGTGCTCGCCTGCGGGCCGTCCGCGGCGCGCGATGCGGGCGAACGCGGGATCCCGCCCGAAAGGGCGGAGTTGGCGAAGGCCGACACCCCCGAAACCCGTTCCGGCCGGAACCGGGCGCGGGGGCCTGCCGGCAGTCTCATCCTGGTGTCGGCCGCGACCCCCGGTCCCGGGAGTTCCGCATCGCGCGGGCGGAACGTTCATGCAAGCCGGTGACGCCCCTTGCGGGGCACATCGTGTCGGCGCCCGAAGAGGGGGCGCCACCCAGCGCCCGTCGCGGCGCCCCTGGTCGTCGGGACCCGAGGCTGACCGGCTTGCGACTAGCCGTGCAGTTCCAGAAGCAGCGCCGCGATCCGCTCGGGCACTTCCAGCGGCGTGAGGTGGCGCTTGCCGTCAAGCACGGTCAGCGTGGCGCCGGGGATCGCGTCGCGCAGGGCCTCGGCCATGGCGACGGGGGTGGCGTAGTCTTCGGAACCCACGGCAATCCGCACCTTCATGTCGAAGCCGGCCAGATGGGCGCGCTGGTCGCAGCGGCCGAGCATGCGGCACGTCTCGAGATAGGCGGCGGGGTCGTTTGCAAGAAAGACGTCGATCGCGGCCTGCACCTTTTCGGGGTTATCCTCGCGCCAGGCATCGCCGAACCAGCGCGTCTGCTGGAAGGGGATGAGCGATGCAAGCCCCTCGGTCGCGCCCTTCTGGCCGCGTCCTTCCCAGTCGGCGGGGGCGGTCTCGCCATACCAGGCGGTGGTGTCGAACAGGCCAAGCCCCTGCACGCGGTCGCGGTGCCCCGCGGCGAAGGCCAGCGCCACGCAGCCGCCCATGGACGCGCCGCCGATCACCGCGCGGTCCCAGCCGGCATGGTCCAGCACGGCGGCCAGATCGCCTGCGAACTGTTCCACCGTGTAGGGGCCGGCGGGCTTGTCCGAGGCGCCGTGGCCCCGGCAGTCGGGCGCGAGCACGGCGCAATCGGCCGGAAGGCTGGCCGCGACTTCGGCCCAGAAATCCCCGGTCATCGCCAGCGAGTGGACAAGCGCGAAGCGGCGGGGCGCGTCGGGGGCGCCCAAGATGCGGTAGTGGATCGCGGCGCCGTCGGCGGCTGTCGCGGTGGCGTGGTGTGTCATGCTGTTCGCTCCTGTTGGAACCGGCCGCCTGTGCCGCCGGTCCCGCGTGTCACTCAGTCCAGATCGTGCATCGCGGCGCCGATGTATTCGGGGCGCACGCGCACATCGAGCACATAGGCGGCCCCCGCCGCGACCCGCTCGAACGCCTTTTCCAGCGCCGTCGGCAGATCGGCGAGGTCGAACACCGGATCGGCCGCCTCCAGCCCGAGGCTGCGGGCAAGCCCCGCGAGATCCGGCTCGGGCCCCTGCATCCGCTGGCCGATCGGCGCGTTCTCGGGCGCGCGGCGGCGCTTGATCGCGACTTTGATCTGGTGATCCTCGTCGTTGTAGTAGGAGTGGTTGTTGGCGATCAGGAACAGCACCGGCAGCTTCAGCGTGGCGGCGTTCCAGATCGCGGTCAGCCCCATCGTGTAGTCGCCGTCGCCCAGGATCGCGACGGTGGTGCGGTCCGAGCCGATCTCGCGCAGGCCGAGCGCGACACCCACCGCGATCGAGGTTCCGGCGCCAAGCCCGCCGCCCCCGGTATGGCCGAGAAAGCCCAGCGGATGCTCGATCACGTTGGCATTGGTGGGCCAGCCCAGCGGGCGGCTTGTGATGGTCAGGTCACGCCCCTCGCTTGCGCGGCAGAAGGCGCGGGCAAGGTCCATCAGCCCGATCTCGCCCTTGTCCGCCGGGGCGGGGATGTCCCATTTCTTCAGCGGCATGGGGGCCGCGGCGGGGCGCAGCGGCTCCAGCCGTTCGATCAGGCGGCGCACGGCGGTCTCGGGCACGGTGGGGATGTTCACGTCCACCGCGGGAAGCCCGCCGTAATCCATGTTCCACCCGCGATGGATCAGGAAGTCGTTCGAGACGTGGATGATCGGCGGGCGCGGCGTGCCGGCGGGAAAGGCCAGCTTGATCGTGTTCCCGGCATCGAGCCAGTCGAGCATCACGATGGCGTCGGCGTTGCGGATCGCGTCGAGCACCTTGCCCTTCAGCCGCCAGCCGGTTTCGCCCACGAAACAGGGATGGGTGGTCGGAAAGGCCGCCGGCAGCTTCATGTGGGCGGTGGTGCGCGCGCCCAGCATCTCGGCCAGGCGGACGCGGTCGGCCCAGCCGGCTTCGCTGCGGTCGGCGCGGCCGCAGAAGATGAAGGGGCGTTTCGCGGATTTCAGGATCTCCACCGCCTGGTCGAGCGCGGCCGCGGGCGGCTCGGGGTCGGCGGGCGTCTGGAACAGCGACAGCGGGTCGAGCTTCGGCGGCTCTGAAAGCTCCATCTCCTGCACCGACACGTCGAGGTTCACATAGACCGGGCCGGAGGGCCGGGAATTGGCGAGTTGCACGCCGCGGCGGATCGATTCCACCGCCGCCTCGGGCGAGCCGGGCTGGTCGTCCCACTTGGTGTAGCCGCGCACCATGCCGCCCTGGTCGGTGGTGGTGTGGATCCATTCGATCCAGGGCCTGCGCCTGGCCGCGTCCACCGGGCCGGTCGCCCCGATGATGAGCATGGGGATGCGGTCGCACCAGGCGTTGAAGATGCCCATGGAGGCGTGCATCAGGCCCACATTGCTGTGCACCGCGACGGCCAGCGCCTTGTCCGTGACCTTGGCGTAGCCCTGGGCGATGCCGATGGCGTGTTCCTCGTGCATGCAGGTGATGATCTCGGGCGTCCGGTTGCCGAGATGGTTCACCAGCGAATCGTGCAGCCCGCGGTAGCTGGCGCCGGGATTGAGCGCGATATAGGGGAAATCCTGCTCGCGCAGGGCGTCGGCGATGACGTCGCTGCCATAGAGCGTTTCGGACCCTGTCTCTTCGTCGGGCATCGGGGCGGTGTCCATCGGGTATCCTCTCGTGAAAGGAAGCTCTTGTCGTTGTGGGGTGTCGGGCCGGCTCAGAGCAGGCGGCCCGACAGGCTTCTCAGCCCGGGGACCAGGTCGCCCAGAAGCGATTGCGGCCACGGGATATGCAGCGTGCTGTGGAACAGCAGGTAGAGGGCGGCGGCATAGGGAATGAGGATCAGGAGCGCGGTCTTCGGCTTCTCGCGGCCCTCGATCAGCATGTAGGCGGCCGAAAAGAGGATGATCGCGGGAAGCATCCCGACCAGGCGCACGCCGACGATGGCGGCGAGCAGCCAGGCGCCCTGCTTGAGCACCGCGCGAAGCGGCTCGTGCCCGGTGGATTTCACCCCCGAATTCCCGCGGATGAACCAGCCCGCGGCCATGATCGCCACGGCGGCAAGCCCGGCATAGGCGATCACGTTGGGAAACAGCCGCGCCGGCAGGTCCCAGCCGGAAGAAGAGACGAGCGCGTAGAAGAGAAGCCCCGCGACAGCGGCAAGAAGGGCGATGTCGCAGAAGAAGGCCATGCCGCGGTCGGGCCGGGCGGTGTCGGCTGTCTCTCCGTGGCGGACGGGCGCGGTGGTGCCGCGCACGCGCCGCCAGCCCGCCATGATCGGCTGGCGGAACAGCATGAAGGCCATGATGCACAGCAGCACGAAGGGCACCGGCATCAGCATCCATTCCACGCCGTAGCGCAGCTGGGATATGAAGAGGTAATTCTCGACAAGGCCGCCCAGCACGAAGGCCAGGATCAGCGGCGGGCGCGGCCAGTCGAGCCGCTTCATGACCCAGCCCAGCACGCCGAAGGCGACCAGCACGACAAGATCGCCATAGGCCTTGGAACTCTGGTAGGCGCCGACGACCATGATCGACAGGATCAGCGGCACGATGATCGAGGCGCGCACCAGCGCCAGTTTCGCGAACACGCCCGAGGACATGATGCAGAGCCCGGCGCCCAGGATGTTCGCCAGCGCCACGGTCCAGATCAGGGTGAAGGTCACGTCGAGCTTGGAATCGAGCATCTCGGGCCCGGGCGCGATGCCGTGGATCAGGAAGGCGCCCAGCAGGATCGCCATGGAGGCCGAGCCGGGCACGCCGAAGGCGAGGGTGGGGACGAGCGCGCCACCCTCCTTGGCGTTGTTCGATGCCTCGGAGGCGATGACCCCGCGGACATCGCCCTTGCCGAAGGTCTTGTGCGAATCCTTGATTGAGTTGGCGGCGTAGCCGTAGGCCACCCAGTCGATGATGTTCGCGCCGACGCCGGGGATCGACCCCAGCAGCGTGCCGATGGCCGAACAGCGGATGACGAGCCACCAGTTGCGGAACACGTCACGCACCCCCTCGAGCTGCTGCCAGGGGTCGGGCTTGTTGTTGTCGCGCGAGATGGGCTTCTTGTTGGCGCCCAGGTCGATCAGTTCGGGCACCGCGAAAAGGCCCAGCGCGACCGCTACCAGCGACAGCCCGTCCCAGAGATAGAAGCTGCCGAAGGTCCAGCGCAACTCGCCCGTCTGCGGCTCGTCGCCGACGGTGGAAAGCAGCAGGCCCAGGGCCGCGGCGAGCAGGCCCTTGAGCATGGCGCCGCGGCTGAGCGTGACCACGAGTGCAAGGCCCAGAAGGCAGATCGCCAGCATCTCGGGCGTGCCGACCGACATCATGAAGGGGCGCAGGATCGGGATGGAGATGGCCAGCACCACCGCGCCGAACAGGCCGCCGATCACGTTCGCGGCGTAGGACGCGCCGAGCGCGCGCCCCGCCTGGCCCTTCTTGGCCATCTGGTGGCCGTCAAGCACGGTCGCGGCCGAGCCTGCCGTGCCCGGCACGCCGAAGAGGATAGCGGGCGGCGTGTCGCCGGTGGCCACAACCGACTGCACGCCCACGAGGAAGGCGAGCGCGGTATAGGGGTCCATCGCGAAGGTGAAGGGCAGGAGAAGCGACATGCCGACCAGGCCGCCGATGCCGGGGATCACCCCGATGATCAGGCCGAGCACGGTCCCCAGGACCACGAAAAGGATGCGTGACGGATCGGCGATGATCACCAGTGCGTCGACGGCGGCTTCTAGCACCAAGACGAGTTCCCTCCCCAGCTGCGCATGAGCGGGCACCCTGCGCCATTCGTGTTTGCATACGGTTATAATGTATGGCAATAATACTGACAACCGTAAAGCCCGGACCTGAAGTGCCCAAGGTCATGAGCGCAGGGTGCGGCTTGCGGGGTGGGGTCGGGGCGACTGTTCCGGCCACCGTGAAAACGCAATAAGAACAAACCGGGAGAGAGTTACATGCCCATCGGAACGCCTTTCAGACTGACGGCGATGGCGACCGCCTTCGCGGCAAGCGTCACCCTTGGCGCCGCGCCCGCAGAGGCGCAGTCGATCGAGGAGAAATACGCAGGCGAGACGCTGACGATCCTGATCGGCCACCCGCCGGGGGGCTCCTACGACCTTTATGCGCAGCTTGCGGCGGCCTTCCTGGGCGAGCATGTCCCGGGCAATCCGAACGTGATCGTCCAGCACATGCCGGGCGGCGGCGGGCGGCAGGCCTCGGCGCATTTCATCAACAACACCGAGCCTGACGGCATGACGGTCGCGATCCTGCCCGACACGCTGCCCCATATCCAGCTGCTGGAGCCGGAGCGCGCGCAGTGGGACAGCTCGAAGTTCCGCTATATCGGCCGCTTCGCCAACGCGAACGCCGCTTTCCTCGTGCGCAAGGACGCGCCGGCGACCACCATCGAGCAGATGCGCGAGACCGAGATCATCGTCGGCTGCACGGGACGCGGCGCCCGCTCGGGGCAGCAGCCCACTGCGATGCGCAACCTGGCCGGGCTGAAGTTCCGGGTGATCTGCGGCTACCAGGGCTCGGCCGCGACCGAGCTTGCCACCCAGCGTGGCGAGGTGGACATGGTGACCGAGAACTGGGCCGCGGTCGCCGCCAAGCCCGAGCAGGTCGAATCGGGCGAGATGATCGTGGTGCTCCAGGCCGGGCTCGAGCGTGACCCGGACCTGCCGGACGTGCCGCTGCTCTTCGAGGTGGTGGACGACCCCAAGGCCAAGGAGGTGCTGCGCTTCATCTCGGCGGGCGCGCCGATCGGGCGCTCGATGATGATCCATCCCGACACCGACGAGGAAACCATCGCGGCGCTGCGCGAGGCGTTCGACGCGATGGCCTCGGATCCCGACTTCCTGGCCGAGGCCGAGCGGCGGCAGGCGATCATCGACCCGATGGGCGGCGCCGAGGTCGAGGCGATCATGGCCGAGCTGATGAAGACACCCGCCGAAATCATCGAGGCCGCGCAGGTCGCGATGGACGCATCCGCCGCCGAAGAAGTGGCACAGTAAGGCAGCCTTGCCGGGGCGGCATGTCCGCCCCGGTCTTTTCCCGGCAGGAATTCCACGGCCTGCGGCGGCCCGCACGCAACCCGCCCCAGCCCCTGAAATTCCCGATTGAAGGAGCCCACGATGTCAGCGCAGTCCCCCGCGCCACAGGATCAGCATGCCCCGGCCGATCTTCAGGAACATATCGCCCGGCTGGAGGCGCGCGGCCTTCTGACCCGGATCGAGCGCCGGATCGACAAGGACAGCGAGTTGCATCCGCTGGCCCGCTGGCAGTTCCAGGGCGGGCTGGGCGACGCCGAGCGCCGCGCCTTCCTGTTCACCGACGTGACCGACGCGCAGGGGCGCGACTACGACATTCCGGTGATCGTCGGCGCACTGGCCGGATCGCCCGAGATCTATGCCACGGGGCTTGGCGTCGATGTCGCGGATATCGGCGATGTCTGGGTGCGCGCGATGCAGAACCCCATCCCGCCGGTGCATGTGGACGACGCCCCCTGCCACGAGGTGGTGATGACCGGCGAGGATCTGACCCGGCCCGGCGGCGGGCTGGCCTGCCTGCCGGTGCCGATATCGACCCCCGGGTTCGACGCCGCCCCCTACCTGACCGCGACGCTGGTGGTGACCCGCGATCCCGAGAACGGGGTGCAGAACATGGGCACCTATCGCGGGCAGCTGAAGGCGCAGGACCGGCTGGGCGTGCGCATGGCCAGCCGGCTGGGCGGTGCGGGGGGCTATCAGCACTGGCTGAAATACAAGGAACGCGGCGAGCCGATGCCGGTCGCCATCGTGATCGGCTGCGCGCCCGCGATCCTGTTCACCGGGCCGCAGAAGCTGGCCATCGACGTGGACGAGATGGACGTGGCGGGCGGCCTGATGGGCAAGCCGGTGCGCGCGACGAAGTGCCGGACGCAGGACCTGGTGGTGCCGGCCGACAGCGAGATCGTGATCGAGGGGCTGATCGCGACCGACTACCTGGAGCCCGAGGGCCCCTTCGGCGAAAGCCACGGGCATGTCGCGCTCGAGGATTTCAACATGTCGATGCAGGTGACGGCGATCACCATGCGCCGCAAGCCGGTCTTCGTCTCGATCGTCAGCCAGGTGACGCCCAGCGAATCCTCGGTGCTGAAGAAGGTGGCCTACGAGCCGCTCTACCTTCAGCACCTGAAGAAGGTGCTGAACGTGAAGGGCATCAGGCGGGTCGTGATGCACGAGCCGCTGACCAACATCCGCAAGGTGATCTTTCTCCAGTTCGACCGCAGCGCGCCGCAGACCGAGGTCTGGCGCGGGCTGCATGGCGCGGCGACGTTGCAGGCGCAGTGCGGCAAGGTGGTGATCGCCGTGTCCGAGGATATCGAGCCCAACAATGCCGACGCAATCTTCTGGTCGATCGCCTACCGATCCAACATCACCACGGACGTGGTGACGGTGCCCTACCGCTCGGGCGGGCACGGGCCAAAGTCGAAGGGAAGCGTTGCCGATGGCACGCTGCTGATCGACGCGACGCTCAAGGCCCCTATGCCCCCCTTGGCGCTGCCGGCAGAGCCCTTCATGCGCCGCGCCAGGGAAATCTGGGAAGAGCTGGGCCTGCCGCGCCTGTCGCCGCAGGCGCCATGGCATGGCTACGAGCTGGGCGACTGGGACGCCCGCTGGACCGACTTCGCCGAAAAGGCGGTGGCCGGCCTGTGGGAGGAGAACGGCCGCAACACCTTTGGCCGGCGGCAGGGCGGGATGAAGCCCGAGACGCCCGTGCGCGACATCGAGAAATGAGGCCGGGACACGCCAGGCCGGCCTGAAGCATCCATGAAAAGCAAGAGTGTGCCCGGGAGAGTGAAGCCGCCAGCCCCGCCCCATGCGGGCTGGCGGTTTCTTTTCGCGCTATGCCTGTCGGCGCTTGGCGGTGCGGTGTTCGCATGGGCCGCGATGCCGCTGCCCTGGCTGCTGGGGGCGATGACCGCGACGATGCTGGCCGCGCTGTTGCGGCTGCCGGTTCATGCGCCCGCGGCGATCCGGCCCTATGTGGTGACGGTGATCGGGGTCATGCTGGGATCTGGCTTCACGCCCGCGCTGCTGGGCCACCTGGGAAGCTGGGCGCTGTCGCTTCTGTTCGTGGGCCTTTACCTGATCGTCAGCGGGCTGATCGTGGTGCCCTATTACCGCATCCTAGGCGGGCAGGACCGGGCCACGGCCTATTTCTCGGGCATGCCCGGGGGCCTGAGCGAGATGATGATCATCGGCCGCGACATGGGCGGGGACGACCGCAAGATCGTGCTGGCGCATACCGCGCGGATCTTTCTCTGCGTCTGCCTCGTGGCGTTCTGGTTCCGCGTGTTCGGCGGGCTGGAGGCGCAGGGCGCGGGCGGGCGGCTGGGCATCGCGTTCGCGCAGATCCCGCCGCATGAGCTGGTGCTGCTGGCGCTGGCGGGCGTCGCGGGCTTCGTGCTGGGGCGGCGCCTGCGGATCCCGGCGCCCACCATGATCGGCCCGATGCTGGTCAGCGCCGCGCTGCACATGGGCGGGCTGGTCGTGAGCCCGCCGCCCAGCGAGCTGGTGATCGCGGCGCAGGTGATCCTGGGCACCATCGTCGGGGTGCGCTTTCTGGGGGCTGCACCCGGCGAGGTGCTGCGCGCGCTTGCGCTGGGGCTGGGGGCCACGCTTATCATGATCGGCGTCTCTCTCGGGTTCGCGCTGGGGCTGGAGCGGTTGATCGGGCAGGGCTTCGTGCAGATCCTGCTGGGCTTCGCGCCGGGCGGGTTCACGGAAATGAGCCTGATCGCCCTCGCCCTGCAGGCGGATGTCGCCTATGTCGCCACCCACCACATGGTGCGGATCATCCTCGTGATCCTGTTGGCGCCGCTGATCTTCGCGCTATGGCGTGGCAAAACTCCCGAAGTGTGATTTATTGAATGACTGTCATACGAGTTTAGATGTTCATTGCGTGAGACAGTCTTAAGCCCAGAAACGAAAGCCGCCGAGACAATGCAGATACAGGAAGCCGACGGACTAGTCCCGATCCATCACAACCCGGCGCCGCTGCGCACGCGGATCATCGAATCCATGCGCAGCGCGATCGAGCGCGGGATCCTCAAGCCCGGCGAAAGGCTGGTCGAAAAGGACCTGTGCGACCGGCTGGGGGTCAGCCGCACCTCGCTGCGCGAGGCGCTGCGGGAACTGGAATCCGAAGGGATCGTCGCCTCGGTCACCGCGCGCGGGCTGACGGTGGTGCGGCTGTCCTACCGCGATGCCGAGAACATCTACCGGATCCGCGCCGATATCGAGGCGCTCATCATGGAGCAGTTCATCGAGCGCGCGGACGACGCGGCGCTGAAGACCCTGCTCGATCTGTGCGACCACACGATCGCCTGCTACGAGGCGGGGGATTTCGTGCCCATCGTGGATGCCAAGCGCCAGCTTTACCTGCACCTGTGCACGGTGGCCGAGAACATGGTCGCGCACGAGATCCTGTCCAAGCTGACCCTGCGCACGGCGCAGCTGCGCCGCGGGTCGGTCACGCGGCCGGCCCGGCAGGAACAGAGCATCCGCGAGATGCGCGACCTGAAGGCGGCGATCGCCGCCCGCGACGTGGACGGGGCGCGGCGTGCGGCGCGGTCGCATGTGGAAAGCGCCGCGCGTTCGGCGCTGGAATTCGCGCGGACCCGCAGCGCCTGATCAGAGGATGTTGACGCCGCCCATCGCGCCGGTGGCGCGGCGGGTCATGGCGGCCGCGAGGTCGGCGCGATACTCGGCCGAGCCGTGCATGTCCGACATCATGTCCGTGGCGTCCGGTTCCATTCCCGCCAGCGCGTCCGGCTCGAACCGGCCGTAAAGGGCCGACTCGGCGTCCTCCCAGCGGAACACGCCCGAATTGCCGGCGCCGGTGATGGCGACGCGGACGCAGCCGCCCGACAGGCGCGCGACGAAGGCGGCCGCAAGCGCGTAGCGCGACGCCGGGTTGCGGAACTTGGCGTAGCCGGCGGCCTGCGGGATGGGAAAGGCGATCTCCCGCAGGATCTCCCCCGGCTCGAGCACGGTGGTGTAGATCCCGTCGAAGAAGGCATCGGCGGCGATCCGGCGGCGGTCCGTCAGCAGTTCCGCCGCAAGTCCGAGGACGGCCGCGGGGTAGTCGGCGGCGGGGTCGTTGTTGGCGACCGAGCCGCCCATCGTGCCCAGGTGCCGCACCTGCGTGTCGCCGATGGATCCGGCAAGGCCGGCCAGCGCCGGGATCGCGTCGCGCACGATGGCCGAGGCGGCCACGTCCGCGTGGGTGGTCGCCGCGCCGATCACCAGGCGGTCGTCGCGACGGCGGATGCCGTGCAGGTCCGGGATCCGCCGCAGGTCGATCAGGTCGGTGGGCGCGGCCAGCCGGTTCTTCATCGCCGGGATCAGCGTGTGCCCGCCGGACAGGTAGCTCGGGTCTTCGAGCCGCTCGAACAGGGCGGCGGCCTCGGCCAATGTCGCGGGGCGGTGGTATTCGGTGCGGTACATCAGCGGACTCCGGTGGTCATTCCGCGGCGAGCCGGGCCGCGCGATAGCGTTCGCCCGCGGCCAGCACCGCCTTGATGATGTTGTGATACCCGGTGCAGCGGCAGAGATTGCCCTCCAGCCCGTGGCGCACCGTCGCCTCGTCCAGCACGCCGTCATGGCGGCGGATCAGGTCAAGGCTCGCCATCAGCATGCCGGGCGTGCAGAAGCCGCATTGCAGGCCGTGGAATTCCTGGAAGGCAGCCTGGAGCGGGTGCAGCGTCTCGCCATCGGCCAGCCCCTCGACCGTCTCGACCTGCGCGCCTTCGGCGGCGGCGGCCAGCACGGTGCAGGATTTCACCGCCCGGCCGTCCAGGATGACGGTGCAGGCCCCGCATTGCGTGGTGTCGCAGCCGACATGGGTTCCGGTCAGGCCCAGATGTTCGCGCAGGAACTGCACCAGAAGGGTGCGGCCCTCGATCTCGTGGGTGCGGGGCGTGCCGTTGACGGTGATGGTGACGCTGGCCATGGCGCGGGCCTCCGTGTTGTCAGCGCGCGGCGCCGAGGGCTTCGAGATGCGACAGGTCGAGATACTTGCCGGCATCGCTCAGCACGGCCCCGCCGGCGCCGAAGCGGGTGCGCAGGCCCAGCACGTTGGCCATGCCCTCGGGCAGCACCGCGGCGCCGGGGGTCAGTCCCGACCTGGGCGAAAGCAGGCTTTCCATCACCGGGCGCACGGCCTGGGGCTGAACTTCCGGCATCCGTTCCTGCAAGAGCGCCTCGGCTGCGTCGCGGTTGGCGGGGTCGCGCACCCAGGCAAGCCCGCGCAGATAGGCGCGCAGAAAGCCCTGCACGGCGTCGGGGTGCCTGGCGGCAAAGCCGCGGCGGGCGGCGATGACCCCGCCCTGGTAGCTGTCATAGATGTCCGAGGAGCGGGCCAGCACCCGGAAGCCCGACTTCACCGCGATGGAGGTGAAGGGCTCGATCGTCAGGGTAGCGGCATGGGTGCCGGCCTTGACCGACTGCCAGCGCTGCGGCGTGGCGCCGACGGCGGCCATCTCGACCTCGGACATGCCGATCCCGTTGCGCGCCATCATGTCGTACAGCACGAAGGCAAAGCCGGTGGCAAGCGCGTCGAGCGCGACCGAACGCCCGCGCAGGTCGGCGAATGTCTCGATCCCGGGGGTGACGACAAGGCTGAGTTCAAGCTGGGTCGCACCGGCCACCACGACATAGCCCGGATCCACGTCCGGCCCCGCGGCGCCCTGGCCCTCGGCATAGGCGACCACGTTGTCGAAGGCGGTGCAGGCGATGTCGCAGTCGCCCGCGGCGGTGGCCCTGGCCTGCTCGACCGAACTGGGGGTCAGTTTCAGGTCCAGTTCCAGCCCTTCGTCGGCAAAGCAGCCATTCGCGATGGCGGCAAAGGTGGGCAGGTTCGGGGCGCCGGGAAAGGCGATGACGCGAAGCGTGCGGGCGGTCATTGGTCTTGTCCTTCGCTGCGGCGGGTCCGCGCGTCGCGCAGCGCCCGCCAGATGGCATAGGGGGTCACGGGCATCGAGATGTCGCGCACGCCCTGGTCGCGCAGCGCGTCGAGCACGGCAAGCGTCACGGTCGCAAGGGCAGGGGTGGTGCCGCCCTCGCCGCCCGCCTTGATCCCCAGCGGGTTGGTCGGAGAGATCACTTCCGCGATCTCGGACACGAAGAAGGGCATGTTGTCCGCGCGCGGCATGCCGTAATCCATCAGCGATCCGGCCAGCGGCTGCCCGGTCGCGGCATCGAGGCTGCATTCCTCCCACATCGCCTGGCCCACGCCCTGGGCGATGCCGCCATGGGTCTGGCCGTGGACGATCAGCGGGTTGATGCAGCGCCCCACGTCATCGACCGAGACGTAGCGGGTGATCGCGACATGGCAGGTTTCGGGGTCGATCTCGACCTCGCAGATGGCGGCGCCGTTGGGAAAGACGGGGGTGTGCATCTCGTTGTCGCGCGCGACCCGCAGCGGGGCCTGCGCCGCGAGTTCGGACAGGCTGACCGTCTGGTTGCTGCCCTGAAGCCGGAACGCGCCGCCCTCGTACTCGAGCGCTGCGGGGTCCGCGTCGAGCGTCCGGGCCGCGCGGGCGCGCGCCTCGGCCAGCAGGTCGGCCGAGGCCATGGCCATCACGGTGCCGGCATGCCGCATCGAGCGGCCCGAGTGAGAGCCGCCGCCCACGCTGACGACGTCGGTGTCGCCCAGCACGATCTCGACCTGGGCCACGGGCAGTTGCAGCATGTCGGCCACCACCTGCGCAAAGCTGGTCTCGTGGCCCTGGCCGCTGGGCTGGGTGCCGATCACGACGGCGACGCTGCCATCGGCGCGGATCTCGATCTCGGCGCGTTCCCTGGGCGAGCCGATGGAGCTTTCGACGTAGTTGGCGAAGCCGCGCCCCAGCCAACGCCCCCGGCTGGCGGCCTCGGCCTTGCGGGCGGCAAAGCCGTCCCAGTCGAAGAGCGCGAGCGCGCGGTCCATGTTCTTCTCGTAGGTGCCGCTGTCATAGACCTGGCCTACCGCGTTCATGTAGGGCATGGCGGCTTCGGGCACCAGGTTGCGGCGGCGCAACTCGAGCGGGTCCATGCCCAGCTGTTCGGCAGCCTTCTCGACCAGGCGTTCGATCGCATAGGTCACTTCCGGCCGGCCCGAGCTGCGATAGGCCTGCGTGCACATCGTGTTGGTAAAGACGGCGCGCGCGCGAAGGGCCGCGACGGGGATGTCGTAGGAGCCGGTGATCAGCCCCGATCCCTTGCCCAGCGGCGAGAGCGAGACGCAGCGCGCGCCCACATTGCTGAGGTTGTCGGCCCGCAGGGCAAGAAAGCGGCCCTCGGCATCGAGCGCGAGTTCCACATGGCTGTGCAGGTCGCGGCCCTGGTAGTCGGTGAGGAACGCCTCGGAACGGGTGGCGGTGTATTTCACCGGCCGCCCCGTCCTGCGCGAGGCCCAGAGCGCCAGGCCGAACTCGACATAGACGCGGTTGCGGGCGCCGAAATTGCCGCCGACATCAAAGGACAGCACGCGCAGGTCTTCGGGCGCGATCCCGAGCACGGTGGACAGCTCGCGCTTCTGCTTCACCGCGCCGCCGCTGCCGGCATAAAGCGTGTAGCGCCCGGTTTCGGCGTCAAAGGCAGCAAGGCAGGCGCGCGGCTCGATGGTGACGGCGGTCACGCGGTTGACGTGGTAGTCCGCGGTCACGACATGGGCGGCGCGGGCAAAGGCCGCGTCCGTCGCCTCCCAGTCGCCGAAGCGCGATTCGATGAAGACGTTGCCGGGAACCTCGTCCCAGACCGCGGGCGCGTCCGCGCGGGCAGCCTCGGCCCCGTCGGTGACATGGGGCAGCACCTCGTAGTCGATCCCGACCAGTTCGGCGGCGTCGGCGGCCTCGGCGGCGCTTTCCGCCACGACGATGGCAACCGCCTCGCCGACATGGCGGACCTTGTCCACCGGCAGCAGCAGGTGCGGCCCGATGAAGGGCTCGCCGCCGCCCGGCGCGGTCAGCTTCATGTCGTGCTTGGTCGAGGGCACCGGGTTGTGCGGGATCGGGCCGAGCCCGTCCTCCAGCGCATCCCATCCGGTCAGCACCGCCAGCACGCCGGGGGCGTCCAGCGCGGGCTGCCTGTCGATCGCCACGATACGCGCATGCGGATGCGGCGCGCGGACCATGGCTGCGTAAACCTGCCCCGGCAGGGCGAAATCGTCGGTGAAGCGTCCGCGCCCGGTCAGAAGGCGGCGGTCTTCCTTGCGCTCGACCGGCTTGCCGATATGGCGGAACAGGCTGTTCCGGATCAGTTCCATCTCGGCCGTGTTGGCGGCCTGTGCCGGAACCGAGAGATCGACGGGTTCGAACCCCGGCTTGCCAGCCCCCGACATCGAATTCATCCCGCTTGTCTCCATTCCGGTGCAGTCCATGTAGATCGGCCAGACGAGCCGACGAACATCTTGCCTACGGTATTAATGTATGACAGTATGTCTGACAAGCAAAAACATGCTTCTGCGGCAGGGCGCATGGCGCGGAAAAGGCTGCGGGGCCGGACTGGGAGTGACGCCGTGAAGATCGGCCAATCTGTGAAGCGGGTCGAGGACATGGCCCTTGTCCGCGGCCTGGGTCGCTACACGGCGGATCTGCCGGCCGCGGAAGGGGAGCTGGCGATGGCCCTGGTGCGATCGCCTGCCGCGGCCGGCAGACTGAAGGACCTCGATATCGCGGATGCACTGGCGGCGGACGGCGTGGTCGCGGTCCTGACCGCGGCCGAGCTGGCGGCTGACGGGATCGGGCCGATCACCTCGCGCATGGCACATCCGGGCCCGGATGGCGGGCCGATGCGCGCGCCTTGCAGCCCGTTGCTGGCGGGGGACGCGGTGCATTTCGTGGGCCAGCCCGTCGCAATCGTGCTGGCCACCAGCCGCGCGGCCGCCGAGGACGCGGCCGATCTGGTCGTGCCGGTGATCGAGGAACGCGCGGCCGTCACCGACGCGGCTGCCGCCCTGGGGCCCGATGCGCCGCGCGTCTGGCCGGAGTTCCCCGACAACCGCTGCTTCCAGGTCGAGAAGGGGGATCTCGACGCGGTCAGGGCCGCGATGGCCCGCGCGCACCGCGTCGTCGCGCGCCGCCTGCGCGTCAGCCGCGTGACCGCCGCGGCACTGGAGCCACGCGCCGCGCGGGGGCGCTTCGACCCGGAAACCGGGCGCTTTCATCTGGAACTGGGCACCCAGGCGCCGCACCGCGTCGCGATGGATCTTGCCCCGGTGCTGGGGGTCGCGCCCGACCGGGTGCATGTCACGGGCCAGGCCTGCGGCGGGTCGTTCGGGATGAAGAACATGGGCACGGCGGAAGCCGCGCTTGCGCTCTGGGCGGCGCGGCGCACGGGGCGGCCGGTACGCTGGGTGGCAAGCCGGCTGGAATCCTTCATGGGCGACCCGCAGGGCCGGGACCAGTGGATCGACGTGCGCCTCGCGCTGGATGCCGACGGGATCTTCCTGGGGCTCGAGGTCGCGATGATCGCCAATCTGGGCGCCTGCCTCGGCCCGTCGACGGTGCATCCGCCGGTGGCCAACCTGGGCGGGCTGGCAGGCGTCTATCGCACCCCGGCGATCCACGCCACGGTGACGGGCGTCTTCACCAACACCCAACACACCGCCCCCTATCGCGGCGCGGGCCGCCCCGAGGCGACCTATGCCATAGAGTCGGCGATCGACGCCGCCGCCGCCGAAACGGGCCTCGACCGGGCCGAGCTGCGCCGGCGCAACATGATCCGCCCCGAGGAGATGCCGTTCCGCACCGGCCTCGTCTTCACCTATGACAGCGGCGATTTCCCCGCGGTCCTCGCACGCGCACAGGACGCCGCCGACTGGGACGGTTTCCCGGCGCGGCAGGCGGCGGCGCGCGCCCGCGGCCGCCTGCGCGGCATCGGCATCGCCTGCCCGATCGAGATCGCGGGCGGCCCGGCGCCGAAGCCGCATGGCGAATACGCCGCGCTGGAGCTGGCCCCCGAGGGCAGGGTGCGCCTGCGCGCCGGCAGTTTCGACTCGGGCCAGGGTCACGCCACCAGTTTCCGGCAGGTGCTGGCCGACCGGCTGGGGCTCGATCCCGAGGGGGTGGAACTGGTCACCGGGGACACCGATGTCGTGCCGCAGGGTACCGGCACCTTCGGCTCGCGCACGCTGGCCGCTGCCGGCACCGCGGTCTGGTCCGCGATGGACGAGATCATCGAACGCCTGCGCGGCGACGCAGCCGACATGCTGGAAGCCGCGGCGACCGATATCGACTTCGCCGACGGCCATTACGTTGTCGCCGGCACCGATCGGCGGCTGCCTTTCGGGGCGGTGCTGGCGCGGCAGCCCGCGCCGCTGTCGGCCGAGGGCTTCGTTGCGGCCGAAAGCGCGACCTTTCCCAATGGCTGCCATGTCTGCGAGCTGGAGATCGACCCCGAGACCGGCCGCACCTTTCTGGAACGCTATGTCGTGGTGGACGATGTCGGCACCGTGGTGAACCCGCTGATCGTGAAGGGGCAGATCGCCGGGGGCGTGGCGCAGGGCGTGGGGCAGGCGCTGTGCGAGCATCTGCAACACGACGCCGATACCGGCCAGCTTCTGACCGCCAGCTTCATGGACTACGCCATGCCGCGCGCGGGCGATCTTCCGGGGATCGAGGTGCTGAGCCACCCGGTCCCGACCCGCGCCAACCCGCTGGGCGTCAAGGGCGCGGGCGAGGCAGGCACGGTGGGCGCGCTGGCCGCGGTGATGAGCGCCGTGCGCGACGCGCTGGCACCCGCGGGCGTGGGCCATATCGACATGCCCGCGACGCCCGGCCGGATCTGGGCCGCGCTGCGGGACAGCGCCACGGCGGGCTGATAACCATGAGCACGACAAGACAGGGCAGGGAACGCGCATGCAGCGTATCATCATCGGCATCACCGGCGCCTCGGGCGTCATCTACGGCATCCGGGCGCTGCAACTGCTGCGCGACCTGCCCGGGATCGAGACCCATGTGGTCATCTCTCCGGCGGCGTTGCGCACGGCGTTGCACGAGGTGGACATGCCCGCAAGCGAGATCCAGGCGCTCTGCGACCACGAGTACAAGCACAAGGATATCGGCGCGGCCATCGCCTCGGGCTCGTTCCGGACTGCCGGAATGCTGGTCGCGCCCTGCTCGATCAAGACGCTCAGCGGCATTGCGCATTGCTATGACAACGACCTGATCGTGCGGGCCGCCGATGTCTGCCTGAAGGAACGTCGCCGCGTGGTGCTGATGCTGCGCGAGACGCCGCTGCATGCGGGGCATATCGCACTGATGGACCAGGCCACCCGCAACGGGGCGATCATCATGCCGCCGGTGCCGGCCTTCTACAGCAAGCCCCGCTCGCTGGACGAGATGGTCACGCAATCCGTGGGCCGGGCGCTCGATCTGTTCGACATCCACCTGCCGGTGGTGCGGCGCTGGACCGAGGACACGACCGAGGATTAACCGACCGCGCCGGCAAGGATCGCAAGCGCCGCGCGGGCGTCCGCATCGGGCCGCCCGCCGTAATGGGCAAGCGCGGTTTCCAGGTTGCGCGCCACGGCATCGGCTGCCCGTGGCAGGCTGTCCATGTCCTGCATGGCCAGTGTCTCCAGCAGGTCCAGCTCGATCCGTTCGGCGCCCAGCTCGGCTGCCTTGACCTTTGTGCGCAGCGCCTCTGTCGCGGCATCCGGCGCGGGGGCGGGACCGGTTTTCATGCGCTGCCGCACCGCGCGCAGCGGGCGGACAACCTCGTCCCGCCAGGGGGCGATGCGGGCGTCGAAGGCGGCCATCCGGTCCTGCGCCAGCATGCGGCCACCGGCGCCGAGCCAGGCCGCGAAAAGCAGCATGGGCACATCGGCGCCGCAGCGTTCCTGAAGGCGCAGGCAGGCCGCCGACACGTTCGGCCGGCCATAGACCCTCAGCGCGAAATCCCAGAGCGGTTCCATGTCATCCCCCGGCCGCAGATGTCCCGTCGTCGCGCCATGCATAGCACGCAGGGGCCGGATGCGAAGCCCGCCGGTGTCCGGCATCCCGAGCCCTGCACGGTCCCGGCCGCGATCAGGCCCGCAGGTCGATGGCGCGGCCCTGAGACTGTCGCCGAAACATGCTTCGCGACGGGCCGGGAGCCGGTTCAGGAAATGCCTGTAACCCTTTGTCGGGAAACGCGATCCAGCGATGCCTGGCGCCTGTCGGACCGGGCGATGCGCGTCAGTCGCGCGTGATCCAGCCGCCGCCCAGTACACGGCTGCCCTCGGGCGCGTAGAAGACGCAGGCCTGTCCGGGCGCCACGCCTTCCTCGGGGGCGATCAACTCGACGATGGCGCCGTGCGGGCCGGTCGGATGCAGGCGCGCGGGCTTCGGCGGGCGGGTGGAGCGGACCTTGACGCCCACCTCCCAGCCGCCCTCGGGGGCGCTCTCGAAGGGGGCGTCGCCCAGCCAGTTCACCTCGCGCACCGGCACGCGGGCGGTGGCCAGGGCCGTGCGCGGGCCCACGACCACGCGGCGCGCATCCGCGTCGAGCCTGACGACGTAAAGCGGCTCGCCGCCGCCGATGCCAAGCCCGCGGCGCTGGCCGATCGTGTAATGGATCACGCCCTCGTGCCGGCCCAGCACATTGCCTGCCATGTCCACGATGTCGCCCGGTTCCGCCGCGCCCGGGCGCAGCTTCTCGATCACCGCGGCGTAAGAGCCGTTGGGCACGAAGCAGATGTCCTGGCTGTCGGGCTTGTCGGCCACCACGAGGCCGAACTCATGGGCCAGCGCGCGGGTCTCGGCCTTGGATTTCAGGTGGCCCAGCGGAAAGCGCAGATAGTCGAGCTGGTCCTGCGTCGTCGAGAACAGGAAATAGCTCTGGTCGCGGTCCGGGTCGGCCGCGCGGTGCAGCTCTGCCTTGTGCGGGCCCATCCTGCGCTGGATGTAGTGCCCGGTCGCCATGCAGTCGGCATCGAGATCGCGGGCGGTTTCCAGCAGGTCGCGGAACTTCACCCGCTCGTTGCAGCGGATGCAGGGCACCGGCGTCGCGCCCGCCAGATAGGCGTCGGCGAACTCGTCGATCACGCTTTCGCGAAAGCGGTTCTCGTAGTCGAGAACGTAGTGGGGAAAGCCCATCGTCTCGGCCACGCGCCGGGCGTCGTGGATATCGCGCCCCGCGCAGCAGGCACCCTTTTTCGCCAGCGCCGCGCCGTGATCGTAAAGCTGGAGCGTGACGCCCACCACGTCATAGCCCTCGCGCTTGAGCATGGCGGCCACGACCGAACTGTCCACGCCGCCCGACATCGCCACGAGGACGCGGGTATCCTCGGGGCGCTTGGCAAAGCCCAGCGAATTGAGGGGCATGTCCGCCGGATGCGTCGCGGCGGTCGCGGTCTGGGTCATGGCTGATGCTCCGGAAAATCCGGGGAAATATAATAAAACCCGAGACACATACAACCCCGCCCCTTCATCCCGGCTTAAGGCCAACGGGCCTAATCCGGTTCCCGGGAGCATGAGAAAGAAGGGGTGCAACATGTATGTCAGGCGGGAAAAGGGGCCGCTTTTCGTGACCTTGGCGGATGGCAGCCGGCTGACGCGGTCGGATCTGCCGCCCCGGGGCGAACATCGCTGGGTCGCGCGGCGCAAGGCCGTGGTGGTCCATGCGGTGACCAGCGGCCTGCTGACAGAGGAAGAGGCCTGCGAGATCTACGGGCTTTCAACCGAAGAGCTGAACGGCTGGCGCGTCGCGATGGAAACCTGGGGACCGCGGGCCCTGCGCGCGACGGCGGTGCAGAAATACCGAAAAGTTTAACGGTATTGATAAAAAACAACCTCCGGTGGTAATGTTCGATTAACCATTGGGACCTAGACATCGAGTGGTTGAAACGAACGAGACGAAGAACGGTCGAAACGAATTCACGCTGCGGAGGCAAGCCATGCGCGTACTGCTCGTCGAGGACGATCCCGCCACCTCGAAAAGCGTCGAGATGATGCTGACCAGCGCCAATCTCAACGTGTACGCGACCGATCTGGGCGAGGAGGGGGTCGATCTGGCGCGGCTCTATGACTACGACCTGATCCTGCTGGACCTGAACCTTCCGGACATGACCGGGCACGAGGTGATGCGCCAGCTGCGCCTGTCCAAGATCTCGACGCCGATCCTGATCCTGTCGGGGCTGGACGACACCGAAAGCAAGATCCGCGGCTTCGGCTTCGGGGCCGACGACTACATGACCAAGCCCTTCCACCGTGAGGAACTGGTTGCCCGGATCCACGCGATCGTCCGCCGCTCCAAGGGCCATGCGCAGTCGATCATCACCACCGGGCCGGTCGCGGTGAACCTGGATACCAGGACCGTCGAGGTGGACGGGCAGCCGGTGCACCTGACCGGCAAGGAGTACCAGATGCTCGAGCTGCTCAGCCTGCGCAAGGGCACCACGCTGACCAAGGAGATGTTCCTCAACCATCTTTATGGCGGCATGGACGAGCCGGAGCTCAAGATCATCGACGTCTTCATCTGCAAGCTGCGCAAGAAACTGGCCGAGGCGACGGGCGGCGAAAGCTTCATCGAGACGGTGTGGGGCCGCGGCTATGTCCTGCGCGAGCCGCAGTCCGCCATCACCCGCGCGCGCCAGGGGCTTGCGCTCAGGGCCTGAGGGACCACGCGCGCCGCTGGCCAAGCGCGGACAGGCGGTCTAAATCTCCACCGTCTTGCGGCGGCGGGAGAGGGTGATGGCAAGGAACGGGATCGAGACGAAGGCGGCTGCCGCGCTGAGCGAGGCAGAGGCGCGGGCGGAACTGGCGCGGCTGGCGGGGCTTCTGGGCAAGGCGAACGACGCCTATTACCAGGCCGATGCGCCGGTCATGCCGGATGCCGATTACGACGCACTCAAGCGCCGCAACGCGGAAATCGAGGATCGTTTTCCCGACCTAAAGCGCGATGACAGCCCGACCGAACAGATCGGCGCCGCCCCTGCGCAGGGTTTCGGCAAGATCCGCCACGCGATCCCGATGCTTTCGCTCGGCAATGCCTTTTCCGCCGAGGATGTGACCGAGTTCGACCAGCGCATCCGCCGTTACCTGAACCTTTCGTCAGAAGAATCCCTCGCCTTTACGGCCGAGCCCAAGATCGATGGCCTGTCGCTGTCGCTGCGCTACGAGCGTGGCACGCTGATCCACGCCGCCACCCGCGGCGATGGCGCCGTGGGCGAGAACGTCACCGCGAATGCGCGCACCCTGGGCGATATTCCCGAACGGATCGACGGCGCGCCCGACGTGCTGGAAGTGCGGGGTGAGGTCTATATGTCCCATGCCGATTTCGCGGCGCTGAACGCGCGCCAGCAGGAGGCGGGGCAGAAGGTCTTCGCCAATCCGCGCAACGCCGCCGCGGGCTCCCTCCGGCAGCTTGATCCCGCGATCACCGCCGGCCGGCCGCTGCGCTTCTTCGCCTATGGCTGGGGCGAGCTGTCGGAACCGCTTGGCAAGACCCAGCTCGAAAGCCTGCGCCGGCTGGAAAGCTTCGGCTTCACCGTCAATCCGCTGACCACGCTGTGCGACGGCCCGGCCGAGTTGATCGCGCAGTATCGCCGGATCGAGGCGGACCGCGCGACGCTGGGCTACGACATCGACGGTGTCGTCTACAAGGTGGACGACCTGGGTCTTCAGGGCCGGCTGGGGTTCCGTTCGACCACGCCACGCTGGGCCATCGCGCACAAGTTCCCTGCGGAAAAGGCGACCACCCGGCTGGAGCGGATCGAGATCCAGGTCGGCCGCACCGGTGCACTGTCGCCGGTGGCGCGGCTGACGCCTGTCACCGTGGGCGGCGTCGTCGTGTCCAACGCGACGCTGCACAATGCCGACTACATCGCCGGGCGCGACAGCCAGGGCAACCCGATCCGCGAGGGGCGCGACCTGCGCGAGGGGGACTGGGTCACCATCTACCGCGCCGGCGACGTGATCCCCAAGGTCGAGGATGTGGACCTGTCGCGCAGGCCCGCGGACGCGGAACCCTACGTCTTCCCCGAAACCTGTCCGGTCTGCGGCTCGGACGTCATCCGCGAGCAGGGCGAGGCCGTCCATTACTGTACCGGCAACCTGATCTGCCCGGCGCAGGCGGTTGAAAAGCTGAAGCATTTCGTCTCGCGCGCGGCCTTCGACATCGAGGGGCTGGGCGCCAGGGCGGTGGAGGCCTTCTTCACCGACGGCTGGATCCGCGAGCCCGCCGACATCTTCACCCTGCGGGATCGCTACGGGCCGGGCAACCTGACCCAGCTGAGGAACCGCGAGGGCTGGGGCCCCAGATCCGCCGAAAACCTGTTCGCCGCCATCGACGAGCGGCGCCGCGTGCCGCTCAACCGGCTGATCTTTGCCCTTGGCATCCGCCATGTCGGCGAGACGGGGGCAAAGATGCTGGCGCGGCATTACGGAAGCTGGGCCGCCTTCGCCGCCGCCATGGAAGAGGCGCGCGACCACGCCGGCCCCGCATGGGAGACGCTGAACGCGATCGACGGGGTGGGGCCGGTGCTGGCGGCGTCGGTGGTGGATTTCTTCCATGACCCCCAGAACCGCGCGGCGGTCGACCGGCTGGCGGAACAACTGACCATCGAGGATGTCGCGGCCCCCAGCACCGCGGGAAGCCCGGTTGCGGGCAAGACCGTCGTCTTTACCGGCACGCTCGAGACCATGACCCGCGCCGAGGCCAAGGCGCGGGCCGAGGCGATGGGGGCCAAGGTGTCGGGCTCGGTCTCGGCGAAAACCGATATCGTGGTGGCGGGGCCAGGGGCGGGATCCAAGCTTGCCAAGGCCGAGGAGTTGGGCCTTGCGGTGATGACCGAAGAGGAGTGGCGCGCGCTGATCGGTTGATCCGCGCCGCCCGCTGCCGTCATATGCCGCGATGACCCATGCCCGGCCCGAAGCCCTGTTTCCGCTGTTCGGCGCGATCACGACCCTGCCGGGCGTGGGGCCCAAGATCGCGGCCCTCATGGAGAAGATGGGCATCACCCGCCCGCGCGACCTGATCCTGACGCTGCCCGCGGGCGGCGTGGACCGCGCGCGCCGCGACAGCGTGCTGGGGGCGACCCTGCCGGGCGTCGTCACGGTGGAGGTGACGGTCGGTGGCCACCAGCCGCCGCCGCGCAAGGGCCGGCCCTACCGCGTCTTCGTGACGGATGCGCGCACCGAGTTCGAGCTCGTGTTCTTCCACGCCCGCGAGGACTGGCTGCGCCGTCAGCTGCCGCATGGCGCGCGGCGGCTGGTCTCGGGCCGGGTCGAGCTGTTCGACGGCCGCGCGCAGATGGCGCATCCCGACTATATCCTGCCCCCCGAGGAGGCGGACGAGCTGCCGGGCTTCGAGCCGGTCTATCCGCTGACCCAGGGCCTGACGCTGAAGACCATGAGCCGGGCGGCCGCCGGGGCCGTCGCGCTGCTGCCGGAGTTGCCGGACTGGATCGACCCGGAGCTGAAGCGCCGCCGCGGCTGGCCCGACTGGGCCTGTGCGGTGCGGATGGCGCATGCGCCCGCGACGGCCGCGGACCTGTCGCCCGAGGCGCCCGCGCGCGCGCGGCTGGCCTATGACGAGCTGTTCGTGCACCAGGTCACCCTGGCGCTGGCGCGGCTCAAGCGGCGCAGGCGGCCGGGCCGGGTGACGGCCGGGACCGGCGCGCTTCAGGCGCGCGTCCTGGCGGCGCTGCCCTATGCGCCGACCGGGGCGCAATCCCGCGCCATCGCCGAGATCGGCGCCGACATGGCCGCGCCCCACCGGATGAACCGCCTGCTGCAAGGCGATGTCGGGTCCGGAAAGACGCTGGTCGCGCTGATGGTCATGCTGGCCGCGGTCGAGGCGGGCGGGCAGGCGGCGCTGATGGCGCCGACCGAGATCCTGGCGCGGCAGCATCTTGAGGGGCTGGCGCCGCTTGCGCGCGATGCGGGCGTCCGGCTGGAGATCCTGACCGGGCGCGACCGCGCGGCCGAACGGGCCGCGAAGCTGGCCGATCTGGCCGCGGGGCGCATCGACATCCTGGTCGGCACGCATGCGCTGTTCCAGGCGGATGTGGTCTTTGCCGATCTGCGTCTTGCCGTGGTGGACGAACAGCACCGTTTCGGGGTGCGCCAGCGCATGGACCTGGGTGCCAAGGGCGCGGCCGTTGACCTGTTGGTGATGACCGCGACGCCCATTCCGCGCAGCCTGGCGCTGGCGCAATATGGCGACATGGACCTGTCGGTGCTGGACGAGAAGCCGCCGGGCCGCCAGCCCGTCGAGACGGCGCTGATTTCCTCGGAACGGCTGGATGCGGTGGTCGCGCGGCTCAAGGTGGCGGTGTCCGAGGGGCGGCGCGCCTATTGGGTCTGCCCGCTGGTGGCCGAAAGCGAGGTGGTGTCGGCCACCGCCGCCGAGGAACGGTTCAAGGCGCTGCGGGCCGCCCTGGGCGAGGGGGTGGTGCGGCTGGTGCACGGCCAGATGCCGTCCGCCGAGAAGGATGCGGCAATGGCGGATTTCGTCGCGGGTCGCGCGCAGGTGCTGGTTGCCACCACCGTGATCGAGGTGGGCGTGAACGTGCCCGAGGCGACCATCATGGTGATCGAGGGCGCCGACGGCTTCGGCCTGTCGCAGCTGCACCAGCTGCGCGGCCGCGTCGGACGGGGGGCGGGCAAGTCCACCTGCCTGCTGATGTACGACCCGCCGCTGACGCCCTCGGCCGAGGCGCGGCTGGGCATCATGCGCGCGACCGAGGACGGCTTCCGCATCGCCGAGGAAGACCTGCGCCTGCGCGGCGCGGGCGATGTGCTGGGCACGGCGCAATCGGGCCTGCCGCGGTTCCGGATCGCGGATCTGGAGCGACAGTCGGACCTGATGGCGGTGGCGCAAAGCGATGCGCGCGCCTTCCTGGAGCGTGACCCGGACCTGGCGTCCGAGCGGGGCAGGGCGGTGCGCACCGCGCTCTACCTGATGGAGGCGGACCGCGCGATCCGGCTGCTTTCGGTGGGCTGAGGCGCCCGGCGTTCCGCTTCGTTCTCAAATGTTCTTAAAAAGTTCTTGACCAGTCGCGGGGAATCGTGAGAACAATCTGGCAACACCTGACGGGAGACAGATGATGCGCCAGATCCTCGACATGGAACGCCCCGCCGCCCTGATGTTGCTGGGGGACGCGATCGGGCTTGCCGCGATCTGCGTGATCCTGACGGTGGGGCTTGCGCTGCCCGGTATCGTTTTCTGAACTGCCTGCGGACTTCCCGGCGCGCGGACATGCCTCCCGCGCATATGGGCCCGTCATCCTGCTGCCTGGGATGAGGCTCTGCCGGACCAAGGACGCCACTTTTCGCCGCTCGGGTGCGCCCGCAGCGGCGATTTTTTTGGTTCGATGCCGGATCAGGCCGCCGCTTCGAGCGCCTTGTCGAATGCCTCGACCGTCGCGTCCAGCGTCAGCAGGATCGAGGCGTGGCGGTTCTTGTAGTCGCGTGCGGGCAAGAGCACCTCGAACCCCTCGAAGGGGGCGTCGGGCACGGGCCCGTTCTCTTTCAGCATGGCGCGCAGCTGGTCGCGGGCGCGCGCCACGTCCTCGCGGGTGCGGCCCGGCATGACCGCGCCCGACACCGCGGCCGAGGCCTGGCCAAGGGCACAGGCCTTCACGTCCTGCGAATACTCGGAGATGCGGCCATCCTTCAGCCGAAGCGCCACCGTGACGGTGGACCCGCACAAGGGCGAGCGGGTCTTGGCCACCGCCTGCGGGTCCGCCAGCGGCGCCTGATGCGGAATCGAGGCCGACAGCGCCAGGATGCGCTGGGAATAGAGCTTGATCAGGTCGCTGTCCGTGCTCATGGCCGCTTCCATCTTGCAAACCGCGTCATGCCCGATATTTAGCTCAGACCCCGGGATGCGAAAAGAGGCAGGACGGAAATGACGCGGTTCGATCCGGAAACACTGAAATGGGATGCGAACGGCCTGATCCCCGCCATCGCCCAGGACCATGCCACCGGCGAGGTGCTGATGATGGCCTGGATGAACCGCGAGAGCCTGGCAGAGACGCTTGGCAGCGGGCAGGTCACCTACTGGTCGCGCTCGCGCCAGGCGCTCTGGCGCAAGGGCGAGACATCGGGCCATGTGCAGCGCCTGGTGCGGCTGAGCGTGGATTGCGACCGGGATTGCATCCTGATGCAGGTCGATCAGACCGGCCCGGCCTGCCACACCAACCGCCGGTCCTGCTTCTACACGGATGTTGCCGGCGGGCAGGAGACGGTGACCGCCCGGCCGATGCTATAGCCCGACCATCGCGCGGATATCGGCGGGGCTTGCGCCTTCGGCGCGGTATTTCGCGATGGCCCGCGCATCGTCGCGCTTGGCCAGCCGCTTGCCGGCGGCATCGCGGATCAGGCGGTGGTGGTGATAGACCGGCGTCGGCAGGTCCAGCAGCGATTGCAGCACGACATGGATCTGCGTCGCCTCGAACAGGTCGCGGCCCCGGGTGACATGGGTGACGCCCTGGAAGGCGTCGTCCAGCACGACCGCAAGGTGATAGCTTGTGCCCATGTCGCGGCGCGCGAGCACCACGTCGCCGACCTCTGCCAGCAGCCGGGCGGGGTCCAGCGCGACGCGCCCCTGCCCAGGTTCCCCGGTCTCATCGAAGGACAGCGGTCCGCGCAGCGTCCCGACCGCGCGCGCCATGTCGAGGCGCAGCGCCACGCCCTCGGGCGGAAAGGGCAGGTCGGGGCCGCGCCCCTGCGCGCGGCAGGTGCCGGGATAGATGGGGCCGTCGGGGCCCATCGGGATCTCTGCGCCCTCCTGCGGGGCCGACAAGGCAGCGGCGATGTCGCGGCGGTTGCACGAACAGGCAAAGATCAGTCCCCGCGCCCAGAGATCCGCGAGTGCGGCGCGATAGGCGGGCAGGCGGGTCGATTGGCGCAAGACGGGTTCGGGCCAGTCGATCCCCAGCCAGTGCAGGTCGTCGAGGATCCGCGCCTCCCATTCGGGGCGGGCGCGGCTCTGGTCGATATCCTCGATCCTGAGCAGGAACTGCCCGCCCGACGCCCGGGCATGATCCCAGGCGGTCAGGGCGGAAAAGGCATGGCCCAGATGCAGCGGGCCAGTGGGCGAGGGGGCGAAGCGCTCTGTCCGCACCGCGTTATTGCGCGGCCTGCGCCGCTGGCCCCCCGGGCTGCGCGGCGGCCCCGAGCCAGGCGGTGAACTCGGCCTTCGCGCGGTCGGTATAGGCCTTGTAGCGCTCTTTCCGGCCGCGCCGTCCGCCGCGCGCATCCTCCAGCGGGGGGAACAGGCCGAAATTGACGTTCATCGGCTGGAAGGTCCGCGCATCCGCGCCCCCCGTGATGTGGTTCACCAGCGCGCCGATCGCGGTGGTGAAGGGCGGCGGATCCAGCCGCTGGCCCAACGCCTCGGCCGCGGCCAGGCGCCCGGCAAGCAGCCCCATCGACGCGCTTTCGACATAGCCCTCGACGCCCGTGACCTGGCCGGCAAAGCGGATATGGGGGTGGGACTTCAGCCGCAGCTGACCGTCGAGCAGCCGCGGCGAGTTGAGGAAGGTGTTGCGGTGGATGCCGCCCAGCCGGGCGAAGCTCGCCTCCTCCAGGCCGGGGATCAGGCGCAGGACTTCCGTCTGGGCGCCGTATTTCATCTTGGTCTGGAAACCCACGATGTTGAACAGCGTCCCCAGCGCGTTGTCGCGCCGAAGTTGGACCACCGCGTAGGGTTTTTCGGTGGGGTTGTGCGGGTTGGTCAGGCCCACGGGCTTCATGGGCCCGTGGCGCAGCGTCTCGCGCCCGCGCTCGGCCATCACCTCGACCGGCAGGCAGCCCTCGAAATAGGGGGTGTCCTTTTCCCAGTCCTTGAACTCGGACTTCTCCGCCGCCAGCAGCGCGTCGATGAAGCGGTCATACTGTTCGCGGTTCATCGGGCAGTTCAGATAGGCGGTGCGCTCTTCCTCGGTGTCGCCCTTGTCGTAGCGGGACTGGAACCAGGCGCGGCTCATGTCGATCGAATCGGCATAGACGATCGGCGCGATGGCATCGAAGAAGGCGAGCGACTCCTCGCCGGTCGCGGCCCGGATCGCCTGGGCCAGGCTGGCCGAAGTCAGCGGACCGGTGGCCACGATGGTGCTGCCCCAGTCGGCGGGCGGCAGGCCCGAAACCTCGGCGCGGTCGATCTCGATCAGCGGATGGCTGGTCAGCCGCTCGGTCACGGCGGCGGAAAAGGCGTGGCGGTCCACGGCCAGCGCGCCGCCCGCGGGCAGCTGGTGGCGGTCGCCCATCTCCATGATCAGCCCGCCCGCCGCGCGCATCTCCCAATGCAGCAGGCCGACGGCGTTGTTCTCGTGGTCGTCCGAGCGGAAGGAGTTGGAACAGACGAGTTCCGCGAAATCGCTGGTCTGGTGGGCGAAGGTGCCGGTGACGGGCCGCATCTCGTGCAGCACCACCGGGATGCCCGCCTGGGCGATCTGCCAGGCGGCCTCGGATCCGGCCATGCCGCCGCCGACGATATGGATGGGGTTCAACTTCATGCGCGGGATGTAGGGAAAACACGGGAAAAAGGAAAGGGGTCGCGCGCGCCGCTCAGGCGGGCCTTGCCCCCGATGCGAGAACGAATTCGAACTGCGCCTCGAAGCCCCGGTCCGTCTCGAACCGCGCCAGGCACTCGGCGACCTCGTCCCAGGCGCGGGCGCGTTCCTCGGGCGAAAGCCCTGCCACCAACGCGCGGAAGACGCCGAAGGCATCCTGCATCATCGTCTGCGCGACGGCGGCGTCCGGAAGACGAAGTTCCGCCTGCAGGGTACGCGTCTCGATATCCTCGAAACCGGCATCGCCGATCATGCGGGCCAGCATCCCTTCCGCGCCCAGCGCGAAGATGCCGGGCTGGCCCGGAGGCGGCGGCGACTTGCCTGCATGCCGCATCAGGATGCCCAGCGGCTGCGCCATGTAGGGGTTCCGCTGTGGCGTCGTGAAGACCAGCGCGGCAAACCGCGCCCCGGGCGCCAGGACGCGACGCACGCCCTGAAGGGCGGTGTCCGGCGCGGGAAACAGCATCAGCCCCAGCCGGCAAACCGCGGCGTCGAACGGACCCGGCGCGTCGCCCAGCGACTCGGCCGCGCATTCGAGCGTCTCGATCGTGTCGATGCCCGCTTCTGCGGCACTCTGCCGAAGATATTCCAGCATGCGTGCCGAAATGTCGCTGGCAACCACGCGCCCCCTGGACCCGACCCGCTGCGCGAGCTTCTGGCTTGTGCTGCCCGCGCCGCAGGCGACGTCCAGCACGCGCATCCCGGGGCGGACCCCCGCCATGTCGATCAGGGTGTCGGTGACATCGGAAAACTGGGAGGTAAGCGTCGCTTCCCATTTCGCCCAGCCGGGTGCGGCGGACTCCCAGATCTCTCGTACCTCGGTCAGCCTGGCCCCGGCCATTGGAGCGGCTCCAGATTGATGGCGACGGGTATTATCGTATCACGATTGTCGCATTCTGGCCATGCCGGGGCGGGAAAGGGCGCGGTGCATGGCCTGCAACGGGTCGGGGCCGCCCCCAAGGGCGGCCCCGAAACGGTGCGGTTGCGGTCAGGCGCGGGCGGGCGTGCCGCCATCGTTGCGGTTGTCCACCGACAGCGGGCCAGCGCCCAGCGCGGTCAGCAGCAGGAAGCCGCCGGCGATCGAGACGTTCTTGAAGAACTGGTTCATCTCGGCCATCTGGGCGAAGCCCTCCATGCCCTGGGCGGGCAGGTAGTGGTAGAGGAAGCCCGAAAGCAGCGAGAAGCCGGCCAGCAGCAGCGCGGTCACGCGGACCTGGTAGCCCACCAGGATGAACAGGCCGCCGACGATTTCCAGCGCGATGGTCGGATAGACCAGAAAGCCCGGCAGGCCGCCCGAGGCGATGTAGCCCGCGGTGCCCTGGACATCGCCCAGCTTGCCGAAGCCTGCGAAGATGAAGATGAAGGCGAGAAGGAACCGGCCAAGCGGCGCGGCAAAGGTCGAAACTGCGGTCATGTCTGTGTTCCCTGTGTTTGGGTGTGTCGGTGCGGGTTGCGACGCCCTTCAGATACCGCAACCCGGGACGGGAACAATCCTTAAAGCATTACACGATTTGTTTTCTATCCAGCACCAATTGCGGATGGGCCCGAGCCGCTGGGCTCAGGCCTCTTCCTCGCCGTTGCCGGTGTCGGCGATCCAGGCGACAGAGACGACTTCCTCGCCCCTGGCGGTGTTGAACACCTTGACCCCGCCCGCCCCGCGCGAACGGAAGGAGATGTCGGCCACCGGGCAGCGGATCGACTGGCCCGCGGATGTCACCAGCATGATCTGGTCGGCCGCATCCACCGGGAAGGAGGCGACAAGCCGGCCCCCGCGCATGCCCTTGTCGCAGGCCATCACGCCCTGGCCGCCGCGCCCGCGCACCGGGTAGTCGTGGCTGGAGGACAGCTTGCCCGATCCGCCCGCGGTGATGGTCAGGATCAGATCCTCGGCCGCCGACATCTCGGCATAGCGCTCCTGGGCGAGGGCCACGTCGGCCACGGGTTCCTCGGCATCGGCGTCGGCGCCTTCGTCATCGGCGCCTGCCACGGCGCGGCGCATCTTGAGATAGGCCGCGCGCTCGTCCGATCCGGCCTCGAAATGCCGGATCACGGCCATCGAGACGACGCTGTCACCATCCGCCAGGCGGATACCGCGCACGCCGGTCGAATCGCGCCCCTTGAAGATGCGCACATCCGTCGTGGGGAAGCGGATCGCCTTGCCCAGGGCGGTGACAAGCATCACGTCGTCATTCTCGTCGCAGATGCGGGCATTCACCAGGCTGACGCCCTCGGGCAGCTTCATGGCGATCTTGCCGTTGGACTTCACGTTGGTGAAGTCGGACAACGCGTTCCGGCGCACCGTCCCCTCGGAGGTGGCGAAGACGATCTGCAGGTTCTCCCACTCCTCCTCGGGGCGGTCGACCGGCATGATGGCCGCGACCGACACGCCCTGCGGGATCGGCAGGATGTTGACGATGGCCTTTCCGCGCGCGTTGCGGCCCGCCTGCGGCAGGCGCCAGGTCTTGAGCTTGTAGACCATCCCCTCGGTGGTGAAGAACAGAAGCGGCGTGTGGGTGTTGGCGACGAAGAGGGTGGTGACCACGTCCTCGTCCTTCATCGACATGCCGGCCAGTCCCTTGCCGCCGCGCTTCTGCTCCCGGTACTCGGAAAGGGCGGTGCGCTTGATGTAGCCCGACAGGGTCACGGTCACGACCATGTCCTCGGGCTCGATCAGGTCCTCGTCCTCGAAATCGGCGGCGTGTTCCACGATCTCCGTGCGGCGCGGCACGGCGAACAGCTCGCGCACCTCGGCCAGTTCGGACGAGATGATCGCCATGATCCGCTCGCGCGAGCGCAGGATGTCGAGGAAGTCCTTGATCTTCGCCGACAGCTCGCCCAGCTCGTCGGTGACTTCCTTGACGCCCAGCTGCGTCAGCCGCTGAAGCCGCAGGTCGAGGATCGCGCGCGCCTGCGTCTCGGACAGGTTGTAGGTGCCGTCCTCGTTGATCTTGTGGCTGGGGTCGTCCACCAGCCGGATGTAGTCGGCGATGTCGCGCGCGGGCCAGCGGCGGGTCATCAGCCGCTCGCGCGCCTCGGCCGCGTCGGCCGAGCTGCGGATCGTGGCCACCACCTCGTCCACGTTCGACACGGCCACGGCCAGCCCGCAGAGCACATGCGCCCGCTCGCGCGCCTTGTTCAGCTCGAACGCCGTGCGCCGCGCCACCGCATCCTCGCGGAACGAGATGAAGGCGGTCAGGAAATCGCGCAGGGTCAGCTGCTCGGGCTTGCCGCCGTTCAGCGCCAGCATGTTGCAGCCGAACGAGGTCTGAAGCGGCGTGAAGCGGTAGAGCTGGTTCAGCACCACCTCGGGCGTGGCGTCGCGCTTGAGTTCGATCACGACCCGCACGCCGACGCGGTCGCTTTCGTCCTGCACATGGGCGATGCCCTCGATCTTCTTGTCGCGCGCGAGTTCCGCGATACGCTCGATCATGGTGGCCTTGTTCACCTGGTAGGGGATCTCGGTCACGATGATGGCGTGGCGGTCGCGGCGGATCTCCTCGATGGCGGTCCGGGCGCGGATGATGACCGAGCCGCGCCCCTCAAGGTAGGCCTTGCGCGCGCCGGACCGGCCCAGGATGATGCCGCCCGTCGGGAAATCGGGGGCCGGCACATACTCCATCAGCTGCTCGGAACTCAGGTCGGGGTTCTCGATCAGCGCCTGCGTCGCGTCGATCACCTCGCCCAGGTTGTGCGGCGGGATGTTGGTCGCCATGCCGACGGCGATGCCGCCCGCGCCGTTGACCAGCATGTTGGGAAAGCGCGCCGGCAGCACCACCGGCTCGCGGTCCTTGCCGTCGTAATTGTCCTGGAAATCGACGGTGTCCTTGTCGATGTCGGCCAGCAGGAAATCCGCGGCCTTGTCCATGCGCACCTCGGTGTAGCGCATGGCCGCGGGGGCATCGCCGTCCATCGAGCCGAAATTGCCCTGGCCGTCCAGAAGCGTCAGCGACATCGAGAAGTCCTGCGCCATGCGCACCAGCGCGTCATAGATCGCGCTGTCGCCATGGGGGTGGTATTTCCCCATCACGTCGCCCACCGGGCGCGCCGACTTTCGATAGGGCTTGTCGGCGGTGTTGCCCGTCTCGTGCATGGCATAGAGAATGCGCCGGTGCACCGGTTTCAGCCCGTCGCGCAGGTCGGGGATCGCGCGGCTGATGATGACCGACATCGCGTAATCGAGGAACGAGGTCTCCATCTCGCTCTCGATCGTGATGGTCGGCCCCGAATGGGGTTGGCGCGCGGGCGGTTGGCCGCCTTCTGCGGGAGTCTCGTCGTCGCTGCTCATGCGGTGCCTTCTTGCCGGGCTGAAACGCTAGATATTGCGTGGGCGACTATAGCCCGCCGCGAGATGCGACTGCAACGCAAGAGGGCCGCCCGGGGGCGGATTTCTGCCCGCCGGGCGCCGGATTGTCGGTCTCAGAACGGGATGTCGTCGTCCATGTCGCGCGGCGGGCCCGAGGGCTGCTGCATGCCGCTGCCGTAATCGCGGTCGTTGCCGCCCCCGTAGGAGCCCGAGCCCCCGCCATAGGAGGAGCCGCCGCCACCGCCACCGCCGCCCTCGCCGCGACCGTCGAGCATGGTCAGCTCGCCCTTGTAGGGACGCAGCACGACCTCGGTGGTGTAACGGTCCTGGCCGGACTGGTCCTGCCATTTGCGCGTTTCCAGCTGACCCTCGACATAGACCTTGGATCCCTTGCGCAGATACTGCTCGGCGATCTTGACCAGCGGTTCCGCGAAGATGGCGACGTTGTGCCATTCGGTCTTTTCGCGGTTCTCGCCGCTGTTGCGGTCGCGCCAGCGCTCGGATGTGGCGATCCGCAGGTTGCAGACCTTGCCCCCGTTCTGGAAGCTTCGCACCTCGGGATCGGCGCCCAGATTGCCGATGAGGATCACCTTGTTCACGCTGCCGGCCATCGCCCAGCCCTCCGCTCGAATCTCGTTTCGCCCGGACGTTAACGGCTTTGACGCCGGCGTGCCATCCGGTAGCTGCGCCGCCATGCCGGCCGCGGCAGGCTCGGCCAGACCGGTTAACGGCAGCCTAACCGGCGCGCGACAGGTGACAGGCGCCCCGGTTTTTGCTAAGCGGCCAAAGGTTTCGACGTATTCAGGGGGCGGCATGACCGCGCGTATTACAATCCTGGCGGGCCTTGCCCTGCTGGTCGTCATGCCATCCGGTGCTGGTGCGAACGGACTTTTCGGCAGCGGCTCGGCGCTGTCCTCGTACGATCAGGCGCTTATCCGCAAGCCCGAGCCGGGCGCCCTGCGCAACGCGCCGCGCATCCCCAGCACAGCGCGCGAGGCGGTGGAAACGCCGGGGATATCTCTCGACGTCTACAGTCCGGGGCAGGAATTCGCCGTCGCCCGGCCGCTGCCCGACAGCCCGCACGCCCCCCATGCCCGTGCCGCCGCGATGCGCCACGGGATTCCGGTGGACCTGTTCATGGCGCTGGTCACGCAGGAAAGCGGCTGGAACCCGCGGGCGGTGTCCCACAAGGGGGCGATCGGGCTGGCGCAGCTGATGCCCGGCACCGCGCGCATCCTGGGTGTCGATCCGCATGATCCGCTGCAGAACCTGGATGGCGGCGCGCGCTATCTGGCCGAGCAGTACCGCAAGTTCGGCAGCTGGCGGCTTGCGCTGGCGGCCTACAATGCCGGCCCGCAGGCGGTGGAACGCTATCGCGGCGTGCCGCCCTATCGCGAGACGCGCAACTACGTCACCGCCATCCTGGGCAACTGACCCGGGCAAATCCGTCAGGGCGCTGACGGCGACTTGCATGTTTTCACGTTTTGTTCGTATTTTGCCCGGGTGGGAATCCGGCGCGTGCGGCTTATGTGACGCTTTCCGGACGGGAGCTGGATATGGCTGATCTCAAGAAAATCGAAATCCGCGGCGCGCGCGAACATAACCTGAAGTCGATCGACGTGGACATTCCGCGCGACGAGCTGGTGGTGATCACCGGCCTCTCCGGCTCGGGGAAGTCGAGCCTCGCCTTCGACACGATCTATGCCGAGGGGCAGCGCCGCTATGTCGAATCGCTGTCGGCCTATGCGCGGCAGTTCCTCGACATGATGCAGAAGCCCGATGTGGACCACATCTCGGGCCTGAGCCCGGCCATCTCGATCGAGCAGAAGACCACATCGAAGAACCCGCGGTCCACCGTGGGCACGGTGACCGAGATCTACGATTACCTGCGGCTTCTGTTCGCCCGCGTCGGCACCCCCTACAGCCCGGCCACCGGGCTGCCCATCGAGGCGCAGCAGGTGCAGGACATGGTGGACCGCGTCATGGCCATGGAAGAGGGCACCCGCGCCTATCTGCTGGCCCCCATCGTGCGCGACCGCAAGGGCGAGTATCGCAAGGAATTCCAGGAACTTGCGAAGCAGGGCTTCCAGCGCGTCAAGGTGAACGGCGCGTTTCACGAGCTGGACGATGCGCCCGTGCTCGACAAGAAGTTCCGCCACAATATCGACGTGGTGGTGGACCGCATCGTGGTGAAGGACGGGATCCAGACCCGGCTGGCGGACAGCTTCCGCACCGCGCTGGACCTGGCCGACGGCATCGCCATCCTGGAAACCGCGCCGAAGGAAGGCGATCCCGAGCGGATCACCTTCTCCGAGAATTTCGCCTGCCCGGTGTCGGGCTTCACCATCCCGGAAATCGAGCCGCGGCTCTTTTCCTTCAACGCGCCCTTCGGGGCGTGCCCGGAATGCGACGGGCTTGGGGCCGAGCTGTTCTTCGACGAACGCCTCGTGGTGCCGGACGAGAACATCAGCCTGTTCGGCGGCGCCATCGCGCCCTGGGCCAAGACCAAGTCGCCCTATTACCGGCAGACCATCGAGGCGATCGCCAGGCACTACGGGTTCGACGCGAAGAAGAAATGGCGCGACCTTCCGCCCGTGGCGCAGCAGGTGATGCTGCACGGATCAGGCGGCGAGAAGATCAAGTTCCGCTACGATGAAGGCGGGCGCATCTACGAGGTGGCGCGCCCCTTCGAAGGCGTGATCCCCAACATGGAACGCCGCTACCGCGAGACCGACAGCGCCTGGGTGCGCGAGGAATTCGAGCGTTTCCAGAACAACCGACCCTGCGGCGCCTGCGGCGGCTATCGCCTGAAGCCCGAGGCGCTGGCGGTCAAGATCGCCGGCCGCCATGTCGGCGAGGCGGTGCAGCTTTCGATCCGCGAGGCGCTGGACTGGGCCGAAAGCGTGCCGGCCGCGCTGACGGCGCAGAAGAACGAGATCGCCCGTGCCATTCTGAAGGAAATCCGCGAAAGGCTTGGTTTCCTTGTGAATGTCGGGCTTGATTACCTGACGCTTTCACGGTCGTCGGGCACGCTTTCGGGCGGCGAGAGCCAGCGCATCCGGCTGGCCAGCCAGATCGGTTCGGGGCTGACGGGGGTGCTCTATGTCCTCGACGAGCCCTCGATCGGGCTCCATCAGCGCGACAACGGGCGGCTTCTGACCACGCTCAAGAACCTGCGCGACCAGGGCAACACCGTGATCGTGGTCGAACACGACGAGGAGGCCATCCGCGAGGCGGACTACGTTCTCGACATCGGCCCCGGCGCGGGCGTGCATGGCGGCCAGATCATCGCCGCCGGCACCCCCGCCCAGATCGAGGCGGCGCCGGGGTCCATCACCGGCGACTACCTGGCCGGCCGACGCCGGATCGAGGTGCCGGCCGAACGGCGCAAGGGCAACGGCAAGTGGATCGTGGTCGAGGAAGCGTCGGGCAACAACCTGCGCGACGTGACCGCGCGGTTCCCGCTGGCCACCTTTACCTGCGTGACGGGCGTCTCGGGCGGCGGCAAGTCAACGCTGACCATCGAGACGCTGTTCAAGACCGCCTCGATGCGGCTGAACGGCGCCCGGCAGACACCGGCGCCCTGCCGATCGATCACCGGGCTTGAGCATCTGGACAAGGTCATCGACATCGACCAGCGCCCGATCGGGCGCACGCCCCGCTCGAACCCTGCCACCTATACCGGGGCCTTCACGCCGATCCGCGACTGGTTCGCGGGCCTGCCCGAGGCCAAGGCGCGCGGCTACAAGCCCGGGCGCTTCAGCTTCAACGTGAAGGGCGGGCGCTGCGAGGCCTGCCAGGGCGACGGGGTCATCAAGATCGAGATGCATTTCCTGCCGGATGTCTACGTCACCTGCGAGACCTGCCAGGGCAAGCGCTACAACCGCGAGACGCTGGAGATCCGCTTCAAGGGCAAATCCATCGCCGATGTGCTGGACATGACGGTCGAGGATGCCGAGCAGTTCTTCTCGGCCGTTCCCGCGATCCGCGAGAAGATGACCGCGCTGATGCGGGTGGGCTTGGGCTACATCAAGGTGGGCCAGCAGGCCACGACCCTTTCGGGCGGCGAGGCGCAGCGCGTCAAGCTGTCCAAGGAACTGGCCAAGCGCTCCACGGGCCGCACGCTCTACATTCTCGACGAGCCGACCACCGGCCTGCATTTCGAAGATGTTAAGAAATTGCTGGAAGTCTTGCACGAGCTGGTGGAGCAGGGGAACACGGTGGTGGTGATCGAGCACAATCTCGACGTGATCAAGACGGCCGACCACATCATCGACATCGGGCCCGAAGGGGGCGACGGGGGTGGCGAAATTGTGGCGACCGGCACGCCGGAGGAAATCGCGGCAGTCGAGAAAAGCCATACCGGTCAGTATCTTGTGCCCATGTTGAAAGTCGGAAGGATAGCGGCGGAATAGCCTTAAATTACCGTTAACCAGTCCAAATCCTGTCCCATCGGCTGACTAGGTTTGACCCTGTCGGGGGTAGCGTTCTTGCAGGAGAAAAAAATGGGACGTGGAACGAGCCTTACAGAGCAGTTTCTGGCGATCGGATTCGTGCTCATCGCATGCCTCGCGGTGTTCGGTGTGCTGCACAAGGATGAGATCATGGCCGGAGAGATAGACCAGGTTGTCGCGAGCTACATCTCTGGCGGCGATTCCGAGCAGGCGCAGTAACCTACACGCGCATTTCTGCCATTCCGGGCCGCAGCGCATTCAGGGTGCCGCCGCGGCCCGGCGTTTTTCACGGGGTCATTCGCCCCGGTGACGGCCGGCAAGCCAGGGCAGCACCGCAGAGAAGTCGCGCCCCTTGCCGCCCCCTTCGACGAAGGCGGCATAGAGTGCCGCCGCATGGGCGCCCATCGGCGTATCCGCATCGGCGGCCCCGGCAGCAGCCTGGCTGAGGTTCAGGTCCTTCAGCATCAGTTCGGCGGCAAAGCCCGGCTTGTAGTCGTTGTCGGCGGGCGTTTTCGGCCCCACGCCCGGCACCGGGCAATAGGTGTTGATCGACCAGCAAGAGCCCGACGAGGTCGACACGACGTCGAACATCTTCTGCGCGTCCAGCCCCAGTTTCTGCGCCAGGCCAAAGGCCTCGCACACGCCCAGCATGGAAATGCCCAGGATCATGTTGTTGCAGATCTTGGCCGCCTGGCCCGATCCGGCGCCGCCGCAATGCACGGCCTTCTGGCCCATGATCTCGAACAGGGGCAGGGCGGTGGCGAAATCCCGCTCGGCGCCCCCCGCCATGAAGGTCAGCGTACCCGCCTGCGCGCCGCCGATCCCGCCCGAAACCGGCGCGTCGACAAAGCCCAGCCCCGCCGCCTGCGCCTGTTCGGCCACGGCACGCGCGCTTTCCACGTCGACGGTCGAGCAGTCGACCAGCACCGCGCCGGCCTGCATCGCCGGGATCACCTCGGCGGCGACGCGGCGCAGGATCGGGCCGTCGGGCAGCATGGTCACGACGATATCCGCCCCCTGGGCAGCGTCGGGGGCGCTTGCGGCCTGTGCCACGCCCTCGACGGTGACGCCCGCCACGTCGAAGCCGGTGACGTCATGGCCAGCCGCGGCAAGGTTTTTCGCCATCGGGCCGCCCATGTTGCCCAGTCCGATGAATCCGATCTTCATGGTTTCGTTTCCTCCTGCATTGATCTCAAAGCCGCAGCGCGTCGGGGCCGAGCGTGCCCAGCATGGCCGACACCTCTTCCGGGGGCACCGCATCCGGGCCCGGATGGCTCCAGCGCGGGGTGCGGTCCTTGTCGATGATCTGGGCGCGGATGCCCTCGAGCAGGTCGCCCTTTTCCGCGGCGCGGTGGGTGAAGCGGTACTCCATTTCCAGCGCCGCCCGGATATGGCCGAAGGGGCGCACACGATGGATCAGTTCCACCGTGCAAGCCATTGAAATAGGGCATAGTCGCGCCATGCTGTCGCGCAGGGCGCGGCCCTTGTCATCCGCGTCCAGCGCGGCCCAGATATCGGACAGCGTCGCACCCGCGAAATGCGCGTCGATCCAATCCCGGTCCTGCATCAGGCGGCCGTCGGGCGGATCCTGTGCCAGCGTCGCGATGACAGATGGATCGCCCGTCTCGATCAGCGCCTCGCGCAGCTCGGACCAGCGCGCCTCGGGGATGAAATGGTCGGCAAAGCCCGCCGCCAGCGCGTCCGAGGCATCCATCCGTGCGCCGCTCAGCCCCAGATACTCGCCCAGCCGTCCCGGCGCGTGCGCCAGCAGCAGCGAGCCGCCGACGTCCGGAACAAGCCCGATCGTGCATTCGGGCATCGACATGCGCGTGCTCTCGCCCACGATCCGGTGCGATCCGTGACAGCCCAGCCCCACGCCCCCGCCCATCGTGTAGCCTTGCATCAACGCGACGTAAGGCTTTGGAAAGTCGGCGATCCGGGCATTCAGCGCGTATTCGTCGCGGAAAAACCTTCGCCCCGGTTCGAAATCGCCACGCGATCCCGTCTCGTACATGTATTGCAGGTCGCCCCCGGCGCAGAATGCGCGCGCGCCCTCGGCGTCGATCAGGACGCAGGCGATATCATCGTCGGTGGCCCATTCGTCGAGCGCGGCGCTCAGCGCATGGACCATGCCGATGTTCAGCGCGTTCAGGGCCTTGGGGCGGTTCAGCGTGACATGGCCGATGCGGCCCGACTTTCGGATGCGGATGTCGCTCATGCCGCATGCTCCGCCAGCAGGCTGCGGGCGACGATCACGCGCATGATCTCGTTGGTGCCTTCCAGGATCTGGTGCACGCGCAGGTCGCGCACGATCTTCTCGATGCCGTAATCGGCCAGGTATCCATAGCCGCCATGGATCTGAAGCGCCTCGTTCGCCACGTTGAAGGCGGCGTCGGTGACGAAGCGCTTGGCCATGGCGCAGTGTTTCGTGGCGTCCGGCGCGGCCCGGTCCAGTTTCCACGCCGCCTGGCGCAGGAAGACGCGGGCGGCCTGCAACTCGGTCTCCATGTCGGCCAGCTTGAACTGAAGCGACTGGAAACGGTCGATCGACTGGCCAAAGGCCTTGCGGTCCCGCGCATAGGCGATGGATGCGTCCAGCGCGGCCTGCGCCGCCCCCAGCGCGCAGGCCGCGATGTTGAGCCGCCCGCCGTCGAGCCCCTCCATCGCGTAGCGGAAGCCCGCGCCTTCCTCTCCCAGCAGGTTCTCGGCCGGGGTCGGGCAGTCGTCCATCTGCACCTGCGCGGTGGGTTGCGCGCGCCAGCCCATCTTGCGCTCGTTCGCGCCGAAACTGAGCCCCGGCGCGCCGCCCGGGACCAGCAGGGCGGATATGCCCTTCGGCCCCTCGGCCCCGGTGCGCGCCATCACGATATACAGGTCGGAATACCCCCCGCCCGAGATGAAGGCCTTGGTCCCGTTCAGCCGGTACCCGTCGTTCGTGCGCTCGGCTTTCGTGCGCAAGGCCGCCGCATCCGAGCCCGATCCGGGTTCCGTCAGGCAGTAGGAGGCGACCGCCTCCATGCTGGCGAGTTTCGGCAGCCAGGCCGCCCGGGCAGCATCCGTGCCGTATTTCGCGACCATGGCCGCGCACATGTTGTGGATCGACAGAAACGCCGCGACGGACGGGCAGGCCATCGACAGCGCCTCGAAGACCAGCGTCGCATCCAGCCGCGAGATGCCGGCCCCGCCCTGTTCTTCCGGCACATAGAGCGTGGCCAGCCCCAGCGCGCCCGCCTCCTGCAGCACGTCGCGGGGCAGGGTGCCCGCCTCGTCCCAGGCCAGCGCATGCGGCGCGATGCGGTCCTGCCCGAAATCGCGGGCCATGTCGAAAATGGCGCGGCTGTCCTCGCCCAACTCGAAATCCATGCGTCTCTCCCTGGTGGTGCGGTCTTTTCAGGGCGCCCGGTATTCCAGGCTGCCGGTAATGCCGTCGGGGCCGATCTGCACCCCGATCTGCGTGCGCGGTCGGGGGTCGTCGGGCCGCCAGACGGGGCGGTATTCGGTGCGGCACACGATCCGGTCGGGCAGGGGGGCGGGCCGGATGATCGTGGCAGGCGCCTCGGGGCGCGGGTAGTCGGGCGTCGGCACGCGGGTGTCGGCGGGCGGGATGCCGGGCAGGCGCTCGCACACCTCGACCGGGACCGCCCAGCCAAGGCCGGGGCGCCAGATCACGTCGCTGGCGATGATGCGGCGCGGCTCGTCCTCGCGCGAAGCGGCTTCGGCCGCGGCCGCGGCGCGGGCAGCCTCGGCGGCGGCCTGTTCACGGCGCAGGGTTTCGGCCGCTTCCCTGCGTTGCGCTTCCTGTTCCGCGAAGAATGCCTCGCGCTCGGCGCTGGGGCCGAAGACCGGAAAGCCGCCCGACCCGCCCGAGCCGATGGTCGGCAGGCTGGTCTGGGCGCTGGCGGCACCGGCAAGGATCAGGGCAAGACTGGCGATCAGGTGGCGCATCGCGTGGACCTTTCCAACATTCCCGCGCCGATCATAGCGCAAAGAACGAAGGGGCGCAGGGGGTTGGTCCGGAACGGGCAGGGCCCCGGCACGGTCGCCGGGGCCCCGCTCCGTCAGCCCATCGTCGGGATCGAGAATTCGGCCCCTTCCTTGGTGCCCGAGGGCCAGCGCGCGGTCACCGTCTTGGTCCGCGTGTAGAAGCGGAACGCGTCGGGGCCGTGCTGGTTCAGGTCGCCGAAGGCCGATTTCTTCCAGCCGCCGAAGGTGTGGTAGGCCAGCGGCACCGGGATCGGCACGTTGATGCCGACCATGCCGACATTGACCCGCGCCGCGAAATCGCGCGCGGTGTCGCCGTCGCGGGTGAAGATCGCGGTGCCGTTGCCGTACTCGTGATCCATGGCAAGGCTCAGCGCCTCTTCATAGGTCTTGGCGCGCACCGTGGACAGCACCGGGCCAAAGATCTCCTGGGTGTAGATGTCCATGTCCCTGGTCACGTTGTCGAAGAGGCAGGCGCCCACGAAAAAGCCGTTCTCGTAGCCCTGCATCTTGAAGCCGCGGCCATCGACGACCAGCTTCGCGCCCTGCTCGACGCCACGATCGACCAGCCCGAGAACCCGGCGCTGCGCGTCCGCCGTCACCAGCGGGCCGAAATCCACGTCGTTGCCGGCGGTGTAGGGCCCGATCTTCAGCGCCTCGACCCGCGGGGCGAGCTTTTCGATCAGGCGGTTGGCGGTTTCCTCGCCCACCGGCACCGCGACCGAGATAGCCATGCAGCGTTCCCCCGCCGCGCCGTAGCCGGCACCCACCAGCGCGTCCACCGCCTGGTCCATGTCGGCGTCGGGCATGATGATCATGTGGTTCTTGGCGCCGCCGAAGCACTGCACGCGCTTGCCGTTGGAACAGCCGCGCCCGTAGATGTATTCCGCGATCGGGGTCGAGCCGACGAAGCCGATGGCGCCGATCTCGGGGTGATCGAGGATCGCGTCCACGGCTTCCTTGTCGCCGTTCACGACCTGCAGGATGCCCGCGGGCAGGCCCGCCTCGATCATCAGCTCGGCCAGCATGATCGGCACCGACGGATCCCGCTCGGACGGCTTCAGGATGAAGGCGTTGCCGGCGGCGATGGCGGGGCAGAACTTCCACATCGGGATCATGGCGGGGAAGTTGAAGGGCGTGATGCCGGCGGCGATGCCGATGGGCTGGCGCATGGAATACATGTCGATGCCCGGGCCCGCGCCGTCGGTGAACTCGCCCTTCAGCAGGTGCGGCGCGCCGATGCAGAACTCGGCCACTTCCAGCCCGCGGATCACGTCGCCCTTGGCGTCGGGGATCGTCTTGCCATGCTCGCGGCTGAGCGCCTCGGCCAGCTTGTCCATGTCGCGGTTCAGGAGTTCCACGAATTTCATCAGCACGCGGGCGCGGCGCTGCGGGTTGGTCGCGGCCCATTTCGGCTGAACGGCCATGGCGCCCTGGACGGCAGCGTCCAGTTCGGCCGCCGAGGCCAGCGGCACGCGGCCCTGCACTTCGCCGGTCGCGGGGTTGAACACGTCGGCAAAGCGGCCCGAGGTTCCGGCCACGCGCTTGCCGTTGATGAAGTGACACATCTCCTGCATCGCACATACTCCTGTGATTACGGTTTCCGCCCCACTCTAGCCTTGCGGAAATGCCCGTTACAGAGGCAATATCTCAAAAGCATCTTGCAGGAATGCAGGTACGACATGGCCGATGCCCAATGGGACGATCTGCGCATATTCCTGGCGGTGGCGCGCGCCGAAAGCCTGACGGGGGCGGCCAAGGCGCTGCGCCTCGACCCTGCGACGGCGGGGCGCCGGGTGGGGCGGCTGGAAGAGTCGCTGGATGCGCGGCTTTTCGTCAAGTCACCCCAGGGCTACACCCTGACCGAGGCGGGCCAGCGCCTGTTCGAGCATGCGCTCAGGGTCGAGGAGGCGATGCGCGGCGCGCTTTCGGGGGGCGTCACGCCCGCCGACGCGCTGTCGGGCTCGGTCCGGATCGGGGCGCCCGACGGCTGCGCGAACTACCTGCTGCCGCAGGTCTGCGCCGCGATCTGCGAGGGCAACCCGGGGCTGGAGGTGCAGATCGTGGCCCTGCCGAGGGTGTTCAACCTGTCCAAGCGCGAGGCCGACATGGCGATCGCCGTCTCGCGCCCCAGTGCGGGCCGGCTGACGGTGCAGAAGCTGGCCGACTATCACCTGCACCTGGCAGCCGCCGAAAGCTATCTCGAACGTCATGCGCCGATCCGCAGCCTTGGCGATCTCGCGGGGCATCCGGTGGTGGGCTACATCCCCGACATGATCTTCGACCGCGAACTTGACTACCTGTCCGAGATCGGGACCAGCCGGCCGGAATACGCGTCGAATTCCGTGCCGGTGCAGCTGAACTGGATCCGGGCGGGGGCGGGGATCGGCATCGTCCACGACTTCGCGCTGCCCTTCGCGCCGGGGGTGCGGCGTCTGCTGACCGGCGAGATCTCGCTCAGGCGCAGCTTTCACCTGATCCGCCATGCCGACGACCGTCGAGTGGAGCGGCTCAACCTGTTCGCCGAGGCGCTCGCCCAGCGGTTGCGCGCCGAGGTGGCGCGGCTCGAGTCGCTGGCTTGACAGAATGTCGCAGCGGCGCGACCCTGACCCCAACAAGAACCACCTGGGGGGACAATCCCGATGACCGTGCGCCAGATACTCAAGTCCAAGGGATCGAACGCCATTCTCACCATAAGCCCGGATGCCACCGTGGCCGAGGCGGCGATGCTGCTGTCGGAAAAGCGGATCGGGGCGCTGATCGTGTCGAAGGACGGGGAAAGTCTCGACGGGATGCTGTCCGAGCGCGACATCGTGCGCGAACTGGGCCGCCAGGGCGCCCAGGTGATGGGCGCGCTCGTGTCGTCGCTGATGACGGCCAAGGTCATCACCGCGGCCCCCGACGACGTGTCGGTGCAGGTGCTGGAGAAGATGACCCGCGGCCGCTTCCGCCACCTTCCGGTGCTGGAACAGGGGCGCATGATCGGCGTCATCTCGATCGGCGACGTGGTCAAGCACCGCATCGACGAGGTGGAGGCCGAGAACACCGCCCTGACCGAGATGATCGTCGGCCACGGCTGACCGGCGGCCGGGCCACGACCGCGGGCGGGGTTGACCTGCGCGGCGCGATGCGGTCTGTCACGGCAGGCAACAGGCGCAGGAACGGACCATGCGGACAGGACTCTATCCCGGCACATTCGACCCTGTGACGGTGGGCCACGCGGACATCATCCGCCGCGCCTGCCGCCTGGTGGATCGCCTGGTGATCGGCGTCGCCATCAACCGCGACAAGGGGCCGCTCTTTCCGCTGGAGGACCGGGTCCGGATGATCGAGGCGGAATGCGCGAAGCTTGGCGCCGACGAGGGCACCGAGATCGTGGTGCATCCCTTCGAGAACCTGCTGATCGACTGCGCGCGCGAGGTGGGCGCGCATGTGATCGTGCGTGGCCTGCGCGCGGTCAGCGACTTCGAGTACGAGTTCCAGATGGTCGGCATGAACCGCGCCATGGACGACAGCATCGAGACGGTGTTCCTGATGGCCGACGCGAACCACCAGGCGATCGCCTCGCGGCTGGTCAAGGAGATCGCCCGGCTGGGCGGCAATATCCGGCCCTTCGTATCGCCCGCCGTCGCCGAAGAGATCGAAGCGAAATTCGCCCGCAAGGGTTGAGAACCGGGGCAAAGACCCCAACTCCGCATGGACCCTCAAAACCAGGAGAGTGCCTTGGCCGATATCAAGGATCCCGAGAATACCCTCATCATCACGCTGAAGGATGGCGAGGTCGTGGTGGAGCTTCTGCCCGACGTCGCGCCCCAGCATGTCGAACGCCTCAAGACGCTGGCGCGCGACAAGGCCTATGACAACGTGGCCTTTCACCGGGTGATCGATGGCTTCATGGCCCAGACCGGCGACGTGAAGAACGCCAACATGGAAAAGGACTACAACCCGCGCATGGCCGGCACCGGCGGCTCGGACCTGCCGAACCTGCCGGCCGAATTCTCCAGGGTGCCGTTCGACCGCGGCATGGTCGGCATGGCGCGCTCGCAGAACCCGAACTCGGCCAATTCGCAGTTCTTCATCATGTTCAAGGACGGCCATTTCCTGAACGGCCAGTACACGGTCTTCGGGCGTGTCGTCGGCGGCATGGAGCATGTGGACGCCATCACCCGCGGCGAGCCGCCGGCAAACCCCGACCGGATGATCACCGTCCGCGTCGCCGCGGATGTCGCGGCATGATCCGGCGCAGCTTCATCGGGCTGGCGGCCGCGCTTGCACTGGGCGGCGCGGCGCTGGCGCAGGAGGGTGTCGATCTCGGCACTCAGACGCTGGTGATCGATGTCGAGGGCCCCGGCGCCAACGGCACCATCGAGATCGAGCTTCTGGCGGATGTCGCCCCCGCCCATGTCGAGCGCATCCGCCTTCTGGCCGAGGCCGGCGCCTATGACGGCGTCGCCTTTCACCGGGTGATCGATGGCTTCATGGCGCAGACCGGCGATGTCGAGTTCGGGACCCGCGACCAGTACGCCTTGGGCGGGGCAGGGCGCGGCGGGTCGGACCTGCCGGACCTGCCGGCCGAATTCTCGGACATCCCGTTCGATCGGGGCGTGGTCGGCATGGCGCGCGCGCAGAACCCCGACTCGGCCAATTCGCAGTTCTTCATCATGTTCGACGAAGGCCATTTCCTGAATGGCCAGTACACCGTGTTCGGCCGCGTGGCCTCGGGCATGGAGGTGGTCGACCAGATCACCCGCGGTGTCGACCAGTCGGGCAGCGTGCCGGAACCCGACTACATGACCAGCGTCCGCGTCGAGCGGCGCTGAGACCGCAGTCGCAGGATGGGAAAGGGGGCCGCAGTGGCCCCCTTTTTCGTCTCAGCATTCCAGCGTCACCAGCGCGTGGCGCTTCTTTCCGGCCGACAGTTTCAGCGGCTCCTGCAACTGCTCTGCCGTGATCACGGTGCCTGCATCCTCGAGCGCGGCGTCGTTTAGCCGCGCGCCACCCTCGGCGATCAGGCGCTTGGCTTCCTTGCCGGACCCCGCAAGGCCCGCGCGCACGAAAAGCTGCACGATCGACACGCCGTCCGCGACTTCCGCAGCGCTCAGCGAAAGCGTCGGCAGGTCGTCGCCCACGCCGCCCTTTTCGAACACCTCGCGCGCCGTGGCCTCGGCTGCCGCGGCCGCCTCGGCCCCGTGCAGAAGCGTGGTGGCCGCGTTGGCCAGCACGATCTTGGCCGCGTTGATCTCGGACCCCTCCAGCGCCGCCAGCCGCTCGCACTCGTCCAGCGGCAGTTCGGTGTAGAGCTTCAGGAACCGGCCGACATCGGCATCGAGCGTGTTGCGCCAGAACTGCCAGAACTCGTAGGGCGACAGCATGTCGGGGTTGAGCCAGATCGCGCCCGACGCGCTCTTGCCCATCTTGGTGCCGTCCGCCTTGGTCAGCAGCGGCGATGTCAAGCCGAACACTTCCGTTCCCAGCATCCGCCGGGTCAGGTCTATGCCGTTGACGATGTTGCCCCACTGGTCCGACCCGCCCATCTGGAGCAGGCAGCCATAGCGGCGGTTCAGCTCCATGAAGTCATAGGCCTGGAGGATCATGTAGTTGAACTCGAGGAAGCTGAGCGACTGCTCGCGGTCGAGCCGGCTTTTCACGCTGTCGAAGCTGAGCATCCGGTTGACCGAGAAATAGCGCCCGACCTCGCGCAGGAAGGTCAGGTAGTTCAGGTCGTCCAGCCACTCGGCATTGTTGAGCATCCGTGCATCGCCCGCCCCCTCGCCGAAGGTGACGTAGTTCGAGAAGACGCGCTTTATCCCGTCGATATTGGCGTCGATCTCGGCGTTGGTGAGCAGCTTGCGTTCCTCGGCCCGGAAGGACGGATCGCCCACCTTGGACGTGCCGCCGCCCATCAGCACCAGCGGCTGGTGCCCGGTCTGCTGAAGCCAGCGCAGCATCATGATCTGGATCAGCGATCCGACATGCAGCGATTTCGCCGTCGCGTCGAACCCGATATAGCCCGGCACGACCCCCGACTTGAGCGCATCGTCAAGGCCTTGCAGGTCGGTGCAGTCCTGCAGGAACCCGCGCGTCTGCATCACATGCAGGAAATCGCTTCTGGGCGTGTAGGTCATTGCGTCTGTCCGGAGTTGCGTGTTTGCTCGGGCGGCTTTCTATGCGGGTTCGGGTCGGAAGGAAAGACGAATGGACATGACGGGCGAACCGATCTGGGCGCTGGGGATGATGAGCGGCACCTCGATGGACGGGATCGACGCCGCCGCGCTTCTGACCGATGGCGAGGGGATCCAGGGCTTCGGGCCCAAGCGCTTCGCCCCCTACGAGCCCGCAGAGCGCGACCTGCTGCGGCGCGCGCAGGGGCTGTGGCAGGGGGCCGATCCGCTGCTTCGGGAGGTGGATGCGACGCTGGTCGCGGCCCACGAGGCGCTTGCGGGCTATTTCCCCACGACCGCGCTGATCGGCTTTCACGGCCAGACGCTGGCCCATGACCCGGCAGGCTTTCGCACCCACCAGGCGGGCGACGGCGCGGCCCTTGCAAAGTCGCTGGGCAAGCCGGTGGTGTGGGATTTCCGCAGCGCCGATATCGCCTCGGGCGGCGAGGGCGCGCCGCTGGTGCCGTTCTTCCACCATGCCTGCGCGCGGATGCTGGGGATGGATCAGGTGGTGGCCTTCCTGAACCTGGGCGGGGTCGGCAACGTGACCTGGGTCGATCCGCTGGTGACGCGGCCCGAGACGCCCGGCGCGCTGTGCGCCTTCGACACCGGGCCGGGCAACGCGCTGATCGACGACCTGATGGAGACACGCGGCGTGGGCGCGATGGACGAAGGCGGGTCGGCGGCGCTGGCCGGGCGGCCCGACGAGGCCCTGATCGCCAAGGTGCTGGAGGATCCCTATTTCGCGCGCCCCGCGCCGAAATCGCTGGACCGCAACCATTTCGCCTGGGTGCTGGAGCGGGTCGCGCACATGGACCTTGCCGATGCGGCGGCAACGCTGACCGCGCTCAGCGCGGAATGCGTCGCCGCATCCGTCCGCCACATGCCAGAGCCGCCCTCGCGCTGGCTGGTGTGCGGTGGCGGGCGCAAGAACCGGGCGCTGATGGCGGCGCTGACGGCGCGCAGCAATGCCGAGGTGGTGCCGGTCGAGGCGGTTTCGCTGGACGGCGATTTTCTGGAGGCGCAGGCCTTCGCCTATCTGGCGGTGCGCGTCATGCGCGGGCTGCCCACCTCTGCGCCGGGGACCACGGGCGCGCGGCTTCCCGTGTCGGGCGGGCGGATCCACCGGCCAGCGCCTGTTCCCGGCGATCCGCTGGCGGCGGTTCGCCGGGTGTTCTGATCAGCGGGAGCTTTCGGTCAGCCGCTTGCGCACATAGGCGTTCACGGTGCCGATCATCTCGTCCATGCCGGGATCGAAGAAATGGCCCGCCCCCTCGACCACCTCGTGGGTGATGGTGATGCCCTTCTGCTGCTTCAGCTTCGTGGCAAGCCCCGCCACATCTGCCGGCGGCACCACGCGGTCGGCCGAGCCGTTGATGATCAGCCCCGAAGAGGGGCAGGGCGCGAGGAACGAGAAGTCGTACATGTTCGCCGGCGGCGCGACCGACACGAAGCCCTGTATCTCGGGCCGGCGCATCAGAAGCTGCATGCCGATCCAGGCGCCGAAGCTGAAGCCAGCGACCCAGCAGTTCTTGGCGTTCGGGTTGAGCGACTGCAGGTAATCCAGCGCCGAGGCCGCATCGCTGAGCTCGCCCACGCCCTGATCGTATTCGCCCTGGCTGCGTCCGACGCCCCGGAAGTTGAAGCGCAGGACCGTGAAGCCCATGTCGTGAAAGGCGTAATGCAGGTTGTAGACGACCTTGTTGTTCATCGTGCCCCCGAATTGCGGATGCGGGTGCAGGATGATCGCGATGGGCGCGTCCTTGGATTTCTGCGGGTGGTAGCGTCCCTCGAGCCGGCCCTCTGGCCCCGGGAAAATCACCTCGGGCATGCAAGTCCTCACATGGGTCCGACCGGATGGTTGACGGAATCGGTCGGGCAACATAGAAACATTCTAAATCCGTGGCCGCACGCCCCGGTCTTCGAACCTGTCCTCAGGTAAGGGCTGGGTCGTCTGACGTCAACTGCCTTGCTCTGGACGGGATGCGATGAAACTCAGCACCAAGGGCCGTTACGCGATGATCGCCCTCACCGACCTTGCGCGGGAAGGGGCCGACCGGCTTGTGGCCCTGTCCGAGATCGCCCACCGGCAGGACATCAGCCTGGCCTATCTGGAGCAGCTTTTCGTCAAGCTGCGGCGCGCCGACATCGTGGAATCCGTGCGCGGCCCCGGCGGCGGTTACAGACTGGCCCGCCCGCCCGAGAAGATCCGCATCGCCGAGATCCTGCAGGCGGTGGACGAGACGATGGACGCCCTCAGCCGGGGCGCGGGCGCATCCGGCGCCACCGGAGAGACGGAGGCCAGCCGCCTGACGGAAAAGCTGTGGGAGCAGCTTTCTGCCCATGTCTACGTGTTCCTGCACCAGACAAGGCTCAGCGATATCGTGGGCGACCAGATGGCGCCCTGTCCGGCGGTGCCCGCCTTCGTCGAACTGGTGGACGAATGAGCCGCGTCTACCTCGACTTTAACGCGACAGCGCCGCTCAGGCCCGAGGCGCGGGCCGCGATGCTGGCGGCGATGGACCTGGTGGGCAACCCCTCCAGCGTGCATGCCGAGGGGCGCGCGGCACGGGCGGTGATCGAACAGGCCCGCGCGCAGGTTGCGGCGGCCGTGGGCTGCGACCGCGACGAGGTGATCTTTACCTCGGGCGCGACCGAGGCGGCGGCCCTGGCGCTTTCGGGCCGGGACCGCATCGCGGCGCTGGCGACAGAGCATGACGCGGTCTTCAGCCATCTGGGCGACGGCGAGGCGCTGCCCGTCGATGCCGAGGGGCGGCTGCATGGCACGCTGCCCGGGGACGCGTTCACCTGCGTGCAGGTCGCGAATTCCGAGACGGGCGTGCTGCAAGGCGCGACCGGCGATCTGGCCGATGCGGTTCAGGCGGTGGGCAAGCTGCCCTATGCCTTCGGCTGGTCGGGCGCGCGCGCCGCGATGGTGTCGGCGCACAAGCTGGGCGGGCCGAAGGGCGTCGGGGCGCTGCTGCTCAAGTCCGGCCAGGAGATTTCGGCCAGGATCACCGGCGGCGGACAGGAGATGGGGCGCCGCTCCGGCACGGAGAACGTGATCGGCATCGCGGGCTTCGGCGCGGCCTGCGAAGCGGCGCAGCGCGATCTGGAAAGCGGCGCTTGGGACCGGGTGGCAGGACTTAGAAATATTCTAGAAGAGCTTCTGGAAGCGGGCGCAGCGGACATTATCTTTGCAGGGCGGGGGGCAGAGCGGCTGCCGAACACCAGCTGCTTCGCGGTCCCGGGCTGGAAGGGCGAGACGCAGGTCATGCAGATGGACCTGGCGGGCTTCGCGGTCAGCGCGGGATCGGCCTGTTCCAGCGGCAAGGTGAAGGAAAGCCGCGTGCTGCGCGCGATGGGTCTGGATGCCGAGACCGCCTCGAGCGCGATCCGCGTCTCGCTGGGGCCGCAGACGACCGAGGCCGAGCTGCGCAGCTTCGCCGAGGCGTGGCTGGCGGCCCGGTCACGGCGCCGCGCGCGGGCAGCCTGAGCAAGAGTTTTCGCCGTGGGCGCGTCCCGCGGCCGGTGACAGACGGAACGACAACAGGCCCGGACCGGACCGGGAAACGAGGAGAGTGGATATGGCGGCTTTCGACGACGTGCAGGTCAAGGAGGGCGTGGACCAGGAGACGGTGGACGCCGTCAAGTCCGTGGGCGGGCGCTACAAGCATGGCTGGGCCACCGATGTCGAGATGGAGTACGCCCCCAAGGGCCTGAACGAGGACATCGTCCGCCTCATCTCGGAAAAGAACGAAGAGCCGGAATGGATGACCGAGTGGCGGCTTCAGGCCTATCGCCGCTGGCTCCAGATGGAGGAACCCACCTGGGCGATGGTGCACTACCCCCGGATCGATTTCCAGGATCAGTACTACTACGCCAAGCCCGCCTCGATGAAGGTGAAGCCGAAGTCGCTGGACGAGGTGGATCCCGAGCTGCTGCGCACCTATGAAAAGCTGGGCATCCCGCTGAAGGAACAGATGATCCTGGCCGGTGTCGATGGCGCCGAGGATGCGCCGGCCGAGGGCCGCAAGGTCGCCGTGGACGCGGTGTTCGACAGCGTGTCGGTCGGGACCACCTTCAAGGAGGAACTGGCCAGGGCCGGCGTTATCTTCTGCTCGATCTCCGAGGCGATCCGCGAGCACCCCGAGCTGGTGCGGAAGTACCTGGGCTCGGTCGTGCCGCAGTCCGACAACTTCTATGCGACGCTGAACTCGGCGGTCTTCTCGGACGGCTCCTTCGTCTACGTCCCGCCCGGCGTGCGCTGCCCGATGGAACTGTCGACCTATTTCCGCATCAACGCCGAGAACACCGGCCAGTTCGAGCGGACGCTGATCATCGCCGACAAGGGCTCTTACGTCAGCTATCTTGAGGGCTGCACCGCACCGATGCGCGACGAGAACCAGCTGCACGCCGCGGTGGTCGAGATCGTGGTGCTGGAGGATGCGGAGGTGAAGTACTCCACCGTCCAGAACTGGTATCCGGGCGACGAGAACGGCAAGGGCGGGATCTACAACTTCGTCACCAAGCGCGCCGACTGCCGCGAGGCGCGGGCCAAGGTGATGTGGACCCAGGTCGAGACCGGCTCTGCCATCACCTGGAAATACCCGTCCTGCATCCTGCGTGGCGACGACAGCCAGGGCGAGTTCTATTCCATCGCCATCGCCAACAACATGCAGCAGGCCGATACCGGCACCAAGATGGTGCATCTGGGCAAGAACACGAAAAGCCGGATCGTGTCCAAGGGCATCTCGGCGGGGCGCGCGCAGAACACCTATCGCGGGCTCGTGTCGATGCACCCCAAGGCCAAGAACAGCCGCAACTACACCCAGTGCGACAGCCTGCTGATCGGCGACAAGTGCGGGGCGCACACGGTTCCCTACATCGAGTGCCGCAACAACTCGAGCCGGGTGGAACACGAGGCCACCACGTCGAAGGTGGACGACGACCAGCTCTTCTATTGCCGTTCGCGCGGCATGGACGAGGAAGAGGCCGTGGCGCTGGTGGTGAACGGCTTCTGCCGCGAGGTGCTTCAGGCGCTGCCGATGGAATTCGCGATGGAAGCCCAGAAGCTGGTCGCGATCAGCCTCGAGGGCTCGGTTGGGTGACAGGCGCGGGTCGGCACGGGTCGGGGGCCGCAGATGGGGCTGACATCGGCGCATGTCGTGCCGGTGCTGCTGCTTCTCGGCTCCAACCTGTTCATGACCTTTGCCTGGTACGGGCACCTGAAGTTCAAGGCGGCGCCGCTCTACCTGGTGGTGCTGATCAGCTGGGGGATCGCCTTTTTCGAATACTGGCTGGCGGTGCCGGCGAACCGGATCGGGCATCAGGTCTATTCGGCGGCGCAGCTCAAGACCATCCAGGAGGTGATCACCCTGACGGTCTTCGTGGGGTTTTCCGCCTTCTGGCTGAAGGAAAGCATCTCGTGGACGACCGGCCTGGGCTTCGTGTTCATAGGCATCGGCGCCGCGCTGGTGTTCAGGGGATAGCGCCCGTGGGCGCAACTTCGGCCCGGGCGCCGAGCCGAGAGGAGAGACGATCATGCTGATGACGACGACGCAGAACGTGGAAGGCCACCGCATCACCGGCTATCACGGCGTGGTGGTGGGCGAGGCGATCCTGGGCGCCAACGTGGTGCGCGACCTTTTCGCCGGGATCACCGACATCATCGGCGGGCGGTCCTCGTCCTACGAGGCCAGCCTGGAAGAGGCGCGCCACACCGCGATGCAGGAACTGGGCGACCGGGCCGCTGCGCTGGGCGGCAATGCCGTCGTGGGCATCGATCTCGACTACGAGGTGGTGGGCAACTCGATGCTGATGGTCTCGGCCTCGGGCACCTCGGTCACGCTGGAGAAGCTCTGATGCCGTTCCTTGGCGCCTCGATCATCGCGGGGGTGATCTTCTTCGTGCTGAACCTCGGCTCGACGCTGCTGCTCGATCCGAGCCAGCGCACGATGTTCGGCGCGCTGCTGGAGGCGGCGGTCAAGACGGCCGTCTTCTCGACCCTGTTCCACTACAGCCACAACTGGATCGCACGGCTGCTGGGGTGGTACCGTATCGACGAGCCGGAGGCTTCGCACCGGTTCGATCGGACCCCCGCCCTGGACCAGATCCGCGAAAAGGGCGGCAGCTGAGGAGACAGGGACAATGTCGAGATTTCGCGAACCGGCCATGATCGAGCCCGAACCCGTGCGCCGCGTGCGCCAGCCCGGGGAAGGGGGCGGAAAGCTGCCCTTCGTCTTCGGGCTTCTGATGGGGCTTGGCGGCATGGCGGCCTGGCTGGCCTATCCGGAAATCCCGGATGCGCTGGTGGCGCTCTACGATCAGCAGGTCGCGACATTGCCCGAGCAATATCGCGGCGCCGCGCCTTTCGCGGCCGGGGCCGTGGCCGCGCTGTTGCTTTACGCCGTGCGCCGGCCGCTTCTGAAAAGCCCGCTCGTGCTGGCTGCCGTGATCGGCGCCGCGCTCTGGATCCCGCTCGGCCAGCACATGCTGGGCCTGGTGCCGCAGATCGAGCAGGCGATGCCCGGACTGCGGCCCGGGCTCGAGTCGCTCGTCGCCTCCAATGACGCGCTCACCCAGCTCAGCGGGCTGGGACAGCGATACATACCCGTTCCGGGGTCCGGCAGCGAGTGATTGCCGCCGCGGCCCCGCGCCAAACATGAAGCAAGGAAGAGAAGAATGTTGGAAATCAAGAACCTGCACGTGAAGCTTGAGGAAGAGGACAAGCAGATCCTCAAGGGTGTGGACCTGACGGTGGAGGCCGGCAAGGTCCACGCGATCATGGGCCCCAACGGTTCGGGCAAGTCCACCCTCAGCTACGTTCTGGCCGGGCGCGACGGTTACGTCGTCACCGAGGGCGGCGCCACGCTGGAAGACGCGGACCTGCTGGACATGGAGCCCGAGGAGCGTGCGGCCGCCGGTCTTTTCCTTGCCTTCCAGTACCCGGTCGAGATCCCCGGCGTCGGCAACATGACCTTCCTTCGCACCGCGCTGAACGGCCAGCGCAAGGCCCGTGGCGAGCCCGAGCTGAACTCTGCCGACTTCCTGAAGCTTGTCCGCGCCAAGGCGAAAGAGCTTCAGATCAGCGACGACATGCTCAAGCGCCCGGTGAACATGGGCTTCTCGGGCGGCGAGAAGAAGCGCAACGAGATCCTCCAGATGGCCGTGCTTCAGCCCAAGATGTGCATCCTGGACGAAACCGACTCGGGTCTTGACGTGGATGCGATGAAGCTGGTGGCCGATGGCGTGAACGCGCTGCGCGACGCGGGGCGGTCGTTCCTCGTCATCACGCACTACCAGCGGCTTCTGAACCACATCCAGCCGGATGTCGTGCACATCATGGCCGACGGCCGGATCATCAAGACCGGCGGGCCCGAGCTTGCGCTCGAGGTCGAGGAGAACGGCTACACCGACATCCTGAACGAGGTGGCGTGATGGCGGCGCTGGCACAAGCCAAGACGGACCTGGCCGACGCGCTTCTGGCCCGGCATCCGCGTCCCGCGTCCGGCGCCCGCTGGGCCGAGGAGGCGCGCGCCGCCGCCGCCACCCGGCTGAAGGGCATGGGCGGCCCGGTGCGCCGGGACGAATACTGGAAATACACCGACCCCGCCAGGCTGACCGCCGGCGAGACACCTGCGGTCACGCCCTTCGATGCGGGCGAGCCGGCGGTGTTCGACGCGGTCGAGCGGCTGAAGCTGGTGTTCGTGGACGGTGTCCTCGACACGGCGAAGTCCGATGCTCTGGCGCTCGAGGGGCTGGAGATCGAGACGCTGACGGATGCGCTGGCGACCGACATCCACTGGGCGAAGGATGTTTTCGGCGTGCTCGAGGCGCGGGGCCAGAACCCGGTGCCAAGGCCGCTTGCGGCGCTCAACACGGCCATGGCCGGGCAGGGGATCGCCATCCGCGTGACCGGAAAGGTCGAGACGCCGGTCTCGATCCTGTACCTGCACGAGGATGCATCCTCGGACGCGGTGATCCATCATGTGATCCGGCTGGATCCGGGCGCAGAGATGACCCTGCTGGAGGCCGGTCCGGTCGCCGCGCGGACAAACCAGTGCCTGGAGGTCGAGATCGCCGACGGCGCGCGGTTCCACCATGTGCGGGCGCAGGGCCGCGACCATGAACGCCGGGCCGCGACGCATGTCTTCGCGCGGTTGGGGGCAGGGTCGGTGTTGAAGTCCTTCACCCTTGGCGTGAATGGCGTGCTGACCCGCAACGAGTTCGTGATCGAATTCACCGGCGATGATGCCCAGGCCCATGTGGCGGGTGCGGCGGCCGGGGATGGCGGCGACTTCCACCATGACGACACGGTCTTCATCACCCATGACGCGGTGAATTGCGAAAGCCGGCAGGTCTTCAAGAAGGTGCTGCGCAACGGCGCCGTGGGTACCTTCCAGGGCAAGATCCTGGTCAAGCCCGGCGCGCAGAAGACCGACGGCTACCAGATCAGCCAGGGGCTTCTGCTGGACGATGACAGCCAGTTCCTCGCCAAGCCGGAACTGGAGATCTATGCCGACGATGTGGCCTGCTCGCACGGCTCGACCGTGGGGGCGCTGGACGAGGACGGGCTGTTCTACCTGACCTCGCGCGGGGTTCCGCGCCACGAGGCGGTGGACATGCTGGTGCTGGCCTTCCTCGACGAGGCCATCCAGGAGATCGAGGACGCGAGGCTGGCCGACGAGATGCGCGAGCGCCTGGCCGGCTGGCTGTCGCGTCGGCGCAAGGGCTGATCCATGAGCGAACGCAGGGCCGGGTTGCTGGCCGATATCCTGTCGGCATACCCGGACCTGCGGGGCTCCATCCGGACCAAGCTGGATCAGGCGCCGCGCGATGCGCAACTTCTGATTCTCATCTTCCTTGCCGCGGGCATCGGCTTTGTCGCCGGCCTGCCGGCCGCGCGCGAGCAGGCGCTGGCGGTAGAGGAACCCGACGCGCTGACCGGGGTGCTTGCGGGGCGGCTGTTTGCGGCGATTTTCATAACGCCGCTGGTGCTTTTCGCGCTGGCCGCGCTGTCGCATGTCGCGGCGCGGATCTTCGGCGGGCGGGGCAGTTTCTGGTCGGCGCGGTTGGCGCTGGTCTGGGCGGTGATCGTGGCGCTGCCACTTCTTGTGGTCAGCGCCGCGCTCGACCCCATCCTTGGGGCCGCCCTGGGCGCCTATGGCGTGGGGCTGTCCACGATCCTGTCCACCGTCGCGGGCTTCGGCTTCCTGTGGATATGGGCGGTGTTCCTGGCCGAGACCGAAGGCTTCCGCGCACCGATCCGCGTCTTCGCCCTGATCCTGGTGCTGCCCGCGATCGCCGCGTCAATTCCGTTGCTTTTTGGCGCGTGAACAATACAATACCGGCGTATACGCCATCAACGCGTCGTCGTCCCCAGTCCTGCCTTTCCGAGTGTAACGATCGTCATGGCGCTGCCCGATACGGTGGCCAATGCGGGCGCATTTGGAAAGGCGAAGGGCGATGACGGACAACACGACGGTCGACGCACTCGATCTGCTCACGCGGGGCAAGCATCTCGAGACTCACACCGGGCTGGGCGCGCGCATCCTCGAGGCGTGGGGTGACATGCGCTATTCGACCCGCCGCCTGATCGAGGAAAAGCCGTCCGAGCACCGGCTTCTGTTCTATGTCCTTCTTTCCGACATCATCTTCTTCCTGTCCTGGTCCATCAAGACCGTGGTCGCGCCCGTCTCTGGCGTGCGCGAGCAGGTCCCGCTGGAGGTGGGCTTCTGGCTGATCGCGGCGCTTCTGCTGCGCACCGCCTCGATGTACACGTTCTCGGGCGTGCTGACCCTGGCCGCGCGGCTTTTCGGCGGGCGGGGCAGCTGGCGAGACAACCGGGCGGGCATCTTCTGGGGCGCGCTGGTCGCCGCGCCCTTCGGCTTCCTGATGGCGCTCGTCACGGTTTCCATGGCCTATCTCGAGCCGCATTTCCCGCTGCTGCGCGAGGATTGGGTCGCGCTGCCGCCCTACTGGATCAGCCTGGTGCCCTTCTTGTGGTTCATCTCGCTGGGCATGGCCGAGGCGAACGGCTTCCGCCGCAACGCCATTCCCTTCCTCGTGATGTCGGCCATTGCGCTTGCGGGCATGTTGCTGGCCATGTATCTCAGGGCCAACGGAACACTCTGACCGAGAAGACATGACGCTGCCCGACCTCAGGCAGCTCGTCGCCGAAAGCCTTACACAGCCGCGCAGCGCGGCCCGCCGGATCCTCGGCGTGCCGATCGAGCCAAGGGTTGCGGTTTCGGTGGCGGCGCTGGCCATCATCGCCGGAACCCTGATGGGGGCGCTTTCGCGTGTCCTGCTTCCGGGTGTGGGCAACGCGCTTTCCGAAAGCCTGCTCGGCGCGCCCCTGGTGGCGACGGCGCTTCAGTTCCTGTTCTACTTCTTCACCGCCTGGCTTGTGACCGCGCTCGGGCGTGCCATGGGCGGGCAGGGCAACCTGATCGACGGGCTGAAGCTGATCGCCTGGCTACAGGTGGTCATGGCGGTGATCCAGGCGGTGCAGATCGTGGTGGCGCTGATCCTGCCGTTCATCGCCGGCCTGATCGGCATGGCCTCGCTCATCTGGTTCTTCTGGGCGCTGGCCGCCTTCACGGCAGAGCTGCACGGATTTCGGCGCACCTCGCTTGTGCTCGTGATGATCTTTATCTCGCTGTTCGGGCTGGCTATGGTGCTGGGTATCGTTCTGGCGCTATTGGGCGTCCAGCTACCGGAGACGATCTGACCCCATGTATGACGTTGAAAAGGTGCGGGCGGATTTCCCGATCCTGAGCCGCACCGTGCACGGCAAGCCGCTGGTATATCTCGACAATGGCGCCTCGGCCCAGAAACCGAAGGCGGTGATCGACGCCGTCGCGCGCGCCTATTCCGAGGAATACGCCAACGTCCATCGCGGGCTGCATTTCCTGTCGAACCTGGCGACCGACAATTACGAGGCGGTCCGCGCCAAGATCCAGCGCTTTCTCGGTGCGGCGCACGAGGACGAGATCCTTTTCACCAACGGCTCGACCATGTCGCTGAACCTGGTCTCCTACGGGTGGGCCGCGCCACGGCTTCAGCCCGGCGACGAGATCGTGCTTTCGGTGATGGAGCATCACGCCAACATCGTGCCGTGGCATTTCCTGCGCGAGCGGCAGGGCGTGGTTCTGAAATGGGTGGACATCGAACCCGATGGCGGGCTCGACCCGCAGAAGGTGATCGACGCCATCGGCCCGCGCACCAGGATGATCGCCATCACCCACATGTCGAACGTGCTGGGCACGGTGGTGGACATCAGGACGATCTGCGCCGCTGCGCGCGAGCGGGGCGTCGCCGTCTGCGTGGATGGCAGCCAGGCCGCCGTGCACATGCCGGTGGACGTGGCCGAGCTGGGCTGCGACTTCTATGCCGTGACCGGCCACAAGCTGTACGGTCCGTCGGGCTCGGGCGCGCTTTACGCCCGGCGCGAGCGCATGGCCGAGATGCGGCCCTTCATCGGCGGCGGAGACATGATCCGCGAGGTGCACAAGGACAGCGTCACCTACAACGACCCCCCCCACAAGTTCGAGGCGGGCACCCCTGGTATCGTGCAGATGATCGGGCTGGGGGCCGCGATCGACTACATGACCGGCCTGGGGATGGAGAATATCCAGGCGCACGAGGCCGATCTGCGCGACTACGCGGTCGAGCGGTTCAAGGGCCTGAACTGGCTGAGCGTACAGGGCACGCGGCCGGACAAGGGCGCGATCTTTTCCTTCGTCATCCAGGGGGCGGGGCATCCGCACGACATTTCGACCGTGGTGGACCAGAAGGGGATCGCCGTGCGTGCCGGCCAGCATTGCGCCATGCCGCTGATGGAGCATCTTGGCGTGAACGCGACCTGCCGCGCGTCCTTCGGGCTTTACAATACCCGCGCCGAGGTGGACGCGCTGGTCGAGGCGCTGGAACTGTGCCACGAGCTTTTCGCCTGATCCGGCACATTTCTGCCGGATTCCGGGCGTAGCCGTGTTCTTTGTATCTTAAGGTTTCGATGTGTAGTCACTTTAGGTCCGGCGAAACAAAGGAGATATTCCCATGTCGCTTGCACGGACGCTGAAATCCAGCGCGGTAGTGATGATTTTGGGCGCGGGTATTGCGCTTGGGCCGGCATTCGTTCCGGCCGATCTCGACCAGGCGAAAGCCCAGGGCAAGAGCGACGATCGCGGCAACGGCGGCGGCGGTGATCGCGGCGGCGACCGTGGTGGAGACCGTGGCGGCAACAAGGGCGGCGAACGCAGCGCCGCGCGCGGCGGCGGCAAGCCCGACTGGGCCGGCCAGGGCGGCGGCGGCAAGGCGTCGGCGCCGGGACAGATGAAGCGCGAGGCGACCGCAACTGCGACGCTGGCCGCCACCACCGAGGATGGCCTGCTGGTCGAGGAAGTCGAAGAGACGGGCAAGCCCGGTCGCGGCTCGATCGCAAGCCAGCTTGGCGCGCTGAACGCGGCCCATGCCAGCGAGCAGGCCTTTGCCAACGCCTCGCCCAATTCGCGTGTCGGCCGCATCGCTGCGTATCGTGACGCGGTGCTGGGCGCGGGCGAATCGGATGACCGCGCCGAGTCGCTGGCCGATCTGCTGGACGGCCTTGACGAGGATGCCACCGCCGAGGAGATCGAGGCGGCCACCTACGAGCAGCTGGTCGACAGCGGTCTCTTCACCGAAGAAGAGCTTGCCGATTTCCTTGCCGCGGCCGAAGCCGACGACGCGGCGGCCGAGGATCTGATCGCGGCACTCGAGGATCTGGAAACGGATGTCGAGGGCGAGGAGATCACCAAGGAAGAGGCGCTGGCACTTCTCGAGGACGCGGCCAACAAGCCCGTCACCGACGAGGTGGTCGAGGAAGTGAACCGCCTTCTCGGAATCGAGTTCCCCGAGGAGTGGTCCGAGGAAGAGGAACTGGAAGAGATCGTCGAGGAAATCCTCGAGGAGGATGGCGACGTGGTCGTCGTGATCCCCGAGGAAACGACCGAGACCCAGTAAGACCCGAAGATCGGCGACGCCCTAGCGGGCGTCGTCATTTTCCTGCGGCTGGATCCGGGTGATCCCCACGGCCCCGCCACGCGCAACGGCAGGATCGAGCGACATCGGCAGGTATTCGCCCCGGCGCCAAAGCAGCGACTGATCGTCGTAATGCCGCGACAGGGGGTGCCCGCTCTGGCCCGTCGACAGGACGTGGACCGAAGCTTCGGGATCCGAGAAATCCACCACCACGCGGTAGACGGCGCCATGGATGTTGGCGAAGGGCGCGTCGTCGTCCGCAGCCGTAAGGCCGCGCATCAGCGTCGTGTCGCCGCCCGGCGTTTCCTGGCGGATGTTCACGAACCAGTCGAGCCAGTTTCCGCGCCCCAGCACCTCGTGCCGGTGGGTCGCGAGATGGGCCGCCCCCCAGCGCCAGCTGTCGATCCGCCCCCCGAAGCGTTCGCGCAACTCAAGGATCGCCGCGTCCAGCGACAGGCGGGCCACATCCTCGCATGTCTCGACCGCCGTGCTGGGGCGGATGTCGCACCAGGCGGATGCGCCGTCCACGTCCCGGAACACGCGTTCCAGGAACAGCGGATCGGGCCGCGAAAGCAGCTGGCTCAGCGGGCCCAGGTCGTCAACGATCAGCCGGCGCTGCAATTCGCGCGTCCAGGCGGCATAGATCAGCGGCTCGAAGCTGTGCTGGGTCATGTCGCCATTCCAGTTCGCCAGCGTCTCGAGCGCGATCTGGCGGTCGCGTTCGATCGTGTCCTGCGCGGCCGGCTCGCCCTGGAACCAGAGGTTGCGGGCGATCAGCGGCAGAAGCGCGCGCGCGGCCGGCGACACGGTATCGGTCTGCGCCTCGACGAAACTGTCGAGGGTGTGGAACTCGCGGTCGTTCAGAAGCTGGCTACCGCGCAGGATCCGGTGCGAGTCGCCCCAGTCATGGCTCCAGTGCCGGGGAAAGGGGGCGTCGGTCAGGCGGTTGTTGGTGCTGATGACGATGCCACCGGGCGGATTGTCCGCGCCGGGGTTCTCGTCGGCCGGGAAATAGCCCTGCCAGTCGTTCCGGGCGACCCAGCCCGCGGCTGGGATCCGGCCCTGGCTGGTATGCAGCGCGCCGCGCCGCGGCGCCGCGCCTGTGGCCTGGATGGCGACCCCCTCGCGGTCGGCCAGGGTGACGCTGAGGGCAGGCGCATGGACAAGCTCAAGCGCCTCGCGGGCGGGGGCGATGCCATCGGCGCGCATCAGCCCGAGCAGCGCCTCGATCGTGCGGTCGTCCGTCTCTAGCCCGGTCCAGGCAAGGGTTGCGACATGGCCCTCTGGCGTGACGCTTGCCGCGCCGAAATGGTTGCCGGGGATCACCGGGCCGTGGCGGGTGGCCCGCAGTGTCACCGTCCGGGGGGCCGCATTGGCGATGGCGATGACGCTTTCGCGCGTCTCGAACGCCTGCGTGCCGCCGGGGGTGACGTAGCTGCCGGGATCGTCCTCGGCCAGCCGCTCGATATAGATGTCCTGGTCGTCGAGGTAGCTTGCCGTCACCCCCCAGGCGAGGTCGGGGTTGCGCCCGATGATGACGCCCGGCACGCCCGGAAGCGTCGCGCCGATCACGCCGCCCGATTGCAGTTCCAGCCGCGCAAGGTAAAGCGGGCTGGGCGCGGTCAGCTTCAGATGCGGGTCGGCCGCCAGCAGCGATCCTCCGGCAGCGGCCCGCGACCCTGCCGCGGCAAAGGCGTTGGACGCGCCCGCCAGCCCGGGCGGGGCAAGGGGCGACAGCGGATGCGCGGGCAGGGGCGCCTCGAGCGCGGCGAAGTCGCGCCCCGCGACGCCCAGCGTCCCGGCGTATTCGGGCAGGGCCATCACGGCATTCGGGGGCACGGGCAGGATGTCGGCCAGCCGCGCGGGATCGTCGAGCGTCAGCGACAGCCTTGCGCGCAGCGTCTCGACGCTGGCCTTGTCGGTCAGGCGCAGCGCCAGCACCTTGGCCATCGCGACCGAGTCGGCCGGCGTCCACGGCGCGATCACCGGCGCGAAAAGGAAATACTCCGGCGCGCCCCGGCCCAGCGCCTCGTCCTGAACCAGTTCAAGCCAGGCGTTGACCCCGTCGGCATAGGCCTGAAGCTGCGCGCCTACCTCCTCGGACTGGCGCGCGGCGGTCCGCTGCGCCACGCCGTAAAGATCGAGCGCCCGCATCAGGTGATCAACCTCGAACGTTTCCTGCCCGAACAGTTCCGAAAGCCGCCCCTGCGCCAGCCTGCGGGTCATGGTCATCTGCCACAGCCGGTCCTGCGCATGGGCAAAGCCCAGCCCGAACAGCACGTCCCGGTCGCTGCCGGCGAAGATATGCGGCACCGCGTAGTTGTCGCGCACGATCTCGATCTCGCCCTCGACCCCCGGCAGGCGCCAGGTCGCGTCGTAGTCGGGCAGCGAGTGCGAGGAAAGATACCAGCCGAGCGCCAGAGCGCCGAGGCCCAGCACAGTCGCCGCGGCAAGCCCGCGCAGCAGCCAGTTGAACAGGGTTCGGATCATGCGCTTTCCGGTCGTGGACGTGTGCCGCCCGGCTTAGCAGGGGCGGCGCGGACGGACAATCCGCGCCCCTGTTCAGCGCACAAGACGGTTGTACTTCGCCCCTTCCAGGCTTGCGCCGATGATCAGCCCGCGCTGGCCATAGACCACCTGGTAGATCGGCCGGATCACCGTGTTGGTCGAGGCGCCGAAGCCCGCGCCGCCATCGATCACCGCGACCTCGGCATCGACGCCAAGCTCCCAGCCGTCGGTCTGGCGGAAATCGGCCAGCGCCTCGGGCGTCATGAAGAAAAGCGCATGCGAGAAGCGCTGCGCCCCGATCTGAAGCCCGACCGCCGCCGCCGCCATCGAGATGTAGTCGATCACCGCGTCGCCCACCAGCAGAGCACCCTCGCCATAGGCGCCCGAGAAGATGAAGCCGCCCTCGATGATCTCGGGGATGATCAGCATGCCGGCCGAGCGGCTGGCCAGTTCGCGCGTGCCGGGAACCGTGCTGAACAGCAGGTCGCGGCTTTCCGCGACATTGCGGTCGATCTGCGCGCCGCTCTGCACGGTCGAGGCGCTGCACGCGCCGACCACGGCTGCGCCGCTCAGGATGAAACTCCGCCGGGAGATGGACATGGCTGTGCTCCTTGCCTTGGCGATCATGGTCGGACCGCAGGTTTCTTGTGTATCTTGCCTCGTGCTCCGCCCTGATGCCGGATGCATGGCAAGAAATATACCCAAAGCATCTCTCGCGTCACGGTTTCTTGGCGCGGCTCCCGCGATCTGGTAAGCCGCCGCCGATGGTGGACAGGCACAAGGCCCGCAAGATGAACGACATGAACAGCGCTACCGAAGAGCCCTGCGTGATCCTGTGCATGAAATGGGGAACGCTTTACGGGCCCGATTACGTCAACGTGCTTTACGCGGCGGTGGCCGACAACATCACCATTCCGTTCAGGTTCGTCTGCCTGACCGACGACCGCACGGGCCTGCGGCCCGAGGTGGAATGCTTCGACATCCCGCCGATGGATCTGGGGCCGGACCGCTTCGCCTTCGGTGGCTGGCCCAAGCTGTCGGTCTTTGCCCGCGATCTTTGCGGGCTGAAGGGCAGGGCGCTGTTCGTCGATCTGGACACGATCATCGTGGGCGACATCACGCCCATGGTGCAGATGGAGGGTGGCGTCTGCCTGATCCGGGAATGGCGGCGGTTCGCGGACTATTTCCGCAAATGGGGCGTCAACGGCATGACCTCTATCTTCGCCTTCACCCTGGGCGAGCAGCCGCAGATCCTGCAGAAGTTCATGGACGACCCCGACTACGCCTTCGCCAATTACCGCTCGGAACAGCGCTGGGTGACCGACACCGCCCACGACATGCGCTTCTGGCCCGAGGGCTGGGTCGTCAGCTTCAAGCGCAACCTGCTGGCGCCGCCGCTTCTGAACCGGGTGATCCCGCCCAAGAGCCCGCCGCCGGGCGCGCGGATCGTGGCGTTCCACGGCGAGCCGCGGCCGATCCATGTGGTGCCCGACCGCGGCCAGCGCTGGGGCAACTGGTCGCGCTACGGGCGGGGCGCGGTGCCCTTCGTGCGCGACTACTGGCTGCGCTATGGCGGCAGCGATCCGGCCTGAGGCTCAGATCATCCGGGCGACGGTGGGCGCGAAATAGGTCAGGATCCCGTCGCAGCCCGCCCGCCTGAAGGCGGTCAGGCTTTCCAGCATCACGCGGTCCTGGTCGATCCAGCCATTGGCGCCTGCGGCCGCGATCATCGCGTACTCGCCCGACACCTGGTAGGCAAAGGTTGGCACGCCGAACTTCTCCTTCACCCGGGCGCAGATATCCAGATAGGCAAGCCCCGGCTTGACCATCACCATGTCCGCGCCCTCGGCCAGGTCGATCGCCACCTCGCGCAGCGCCTCGTCCGTGTTGCGCGGGTCCATCTGATAGGTCTTCTTGTCGCCCTTCAGCATGCCGGTGGCGCCCACCGCGTCGCGGAACGGCCCGTAATAGGCCGAGGCGTATTTCGCGGCATAGCTCAGGATCATCGTGTCCTGGAACTCGTGCGACTCGAGCGCCTGCCGGATTACCCCGATGCGCCCGTCCATCATGTCCGAGGGGCCAAGGATGTCGGCCCCCGCCTCGGCCTGGGCCAGCGCCTGCCGCTCCAATGCCACCAGCGTCTCGTCGTTCAGGACCATGCCATCGCGCAGGATGCCGTCATGCCCGTCGGAATTGTAGGGATCGAGCGCCACGTCCAGCATGACGCCAAGCCCCGGCACCGCGGCCTTGATCGCGCGGGTCGCGGTGTTCACCAGGTTCGCGGGGTTCCACGCCTCCTCGGCGCCGGGCGTCTTTCGCGCAGGGTCGGTGTAGGGAAAGAGCGCCACGCAGGGGATACCCAGATCGGCCGCCTCGCGCGCGGCCTCGACCGCCAGGTCGACCGACAGGCGTTCCACCCCCGGCATCGAGGCGATGGGAACCCGCATGTCCTGCCCGTCCACCAGGAAGATCGGCCAGATCAGGTCCGAAGGCGACAGCGACACCTCGGCGACCATGTCGCGGATCCATCCGCTCTGGCGCAGGCGGCGCGGGCGGCTCAGCGGAAAGGGGGCAGTGATCGGGGGCATCTTTTACCTCGTGTCTTTTGCGTGTTTCATGGCATGCGCCGCCGCGCCCCGCAACACGTCGCGGGTTTCGACAGGATCGACGATTGAATTCCCCGCCCTTTCGGTTAGGTGGGAAACGGAACAGCCCGGAGACATGCCCGCGTGGGGATCTTGCAGGAAATCATGGACTTCGGCAGCTTCTGGACCGTGTGGTTCTGGATCTGCCATGTCGCCACCTGGTCGGTCCTGAGCCACTTCGCCCTTGGCGTGCCCTTCGACATGATCCTCGAGGTCAATCGCGAGAAGTCCGAAGACGGCCCCTGGGCGCGCGCGACCGAGGCGCTGATCCTTGCGCAGGTGTTCCGCTACACCGCTCTGGGGCGGCGCTACGGCGTCGTGCTGACCGGGGTCACGGCCTTCCTGGTGACGGTGCTGCTGACCTTTTCGGTCATGGAGCAGATGGAACTTGCCCGCGCGCTGGCCACGATCCTGCTGCCGATGACGGTGATCTACGCCACGTCGCTTCAGACCGCGTTCCGGATCGAGCGGCGGGGCCTGCGCGGGGCCGACCTGCGGGGGGCGGTGCGGTTCCAGCGGCTGGTGAACCAGCTGATAGGCCTGCTCGCGATCATGGCCGCGGTGGCGCTGGCGATCTGGGAACAGGTGCGGCTGATGCAGCCCTGGTGGTTCTGAGCCGGCCCATCTTGCCGAACTCCGCGCGACGGGCTACCTCGCGCGCATGAACATGCAGCCGCCAAAACCCGGCCGGTCCACGATCGGCGGGGCGCCCGAGGGATTCGACGCAACCGTTCTGGCCCGCCTTGCAGAGGCGGGGCAGGGCCCGGTGATCCATGTCGCGCGCGATGGCGCCCGGCTCGAGTCGATGCGCGCGGCGCTTGCCTTCTTTGCGCCCGAGCTGCCGGTGATCAGCTTTCCCGCCTGGGACTGCCTGCCCTATGACCGCATTTCGCCGGCGGCCGAAATCTCGGCCGCGCGCATGTCGGTGCTGGCGGGGCTGGCCGATGGCATGCCGGGCCGTTTCGCGCTGCTGACCACGCTTTCGGCCGCGGCGCAGTTCGTGCCCGCGCGCGAGACGGTGGCCGCCGCCAGCTTCACCGCGCAGGTCGGCCGGCAGATCGACGTGGACGCGCTGAAGGAATTCCTGATCCGCATGGGCTACGCGCAGGCGCCCACCGTGACCGAGCCGGGCGATTTCGCGGTGCGCGGCGGGCTGATCGACATTTTCCCGCCGGGGGCGGACCAGCCGCTGCGGCTGGACCTGTTCGGCGACGTTCTGGATGGCGTGCGCCGCTTCGATCCCGCGACCCAGCGCAGCGGGGCTGCGGAAAAGGGCATCGACCTGTCGCCCGCCTCAGAGATCATCCTCGATGCGCCCGCGATCCAGCGCTTCCGGCAGAATTACCGGATCGAGTTCGGCGCCGCGGGCAGCGATGATCCGCTCTACGAGGCGGTCAGCGCCGGGCGAAAGCACCAGGGGATGGAACACTGGCTGCCCTTCTTCCATGACCGGCTGGAGACGATCTTTGACTACCTGCCCGGCGCGCCGGTGCTGCTGGACGACCAGCTGGAGGCCGCACGGCAAAGCCGCTGGGACGGTATCGCCGACCAGTACGACGCCCGGCGCGAGGCGATGAAGGACCGGGGCCGCATCGGCACCGTCTACAAGCCCGTGGCGCCCGGCCTTCTGTACCTGGACGACGCCGCCTGGACCCGCGCTCTCGATGGCCGGGCCGTGCGTCAGTTGTCGGTCCTGCCCCAGCCCGTGGGCCTGAACGTGACCGATGCCGGTGCGCGCGTGGGCCGCAGCTTCGCGCCCGAACGCCAGCGCGAGGAGGTAAGCCTTTTCGGTGCGCTGGCCGATCATGTCCGCGCCCGGCTGCGCGAAACCCATGTGATCCTTGCGACCTATTCCGAAGGCGCGCGCGAGCGGATGGGCACCCTGCTGGAGGATACCGGCGTCGAGGGCGCGAAACCCATCGCCACCGTGAGGGACCTGCCCAGCGGCGCGGGCGGGCTGTTCCTGGCCGTGATGGGACTGGAGCAGGGCTTCACCGCGCCGGGGCTGACGGTCATCACCGAACAGGACATCCTGGGCGACAGGCTGATCCGCGCGCCGAAGCGCCGGCGCAAGGCCGAGAACTTCCTGACCGAAGCGAATGCGCTGACAACAGGCGACCTGGTCGTGCATGTCGAACACGGCGTCGGGCGCTACACGGGGCTTGTGACCGTCACGGCAGCCGGCGCGCCGCATGAGTGCCTGGCGCTTGAATATGCCGGGGGCGACCGGCTGTTCCTGCCGGTGGAGAACATCGAGCTGCTCAGCCGCTACGGCCATGAAGAGGGGCTTCTCGACCGGCTGGGCGGTGGCGCCTGGCAGGCCAGGAAGGCGAAGCTGAAGGAACGCATCCGCGAGATGGCCGACCGGCTGATCCGGATAGCGGCCGAGCGGGCGTTGCGCAGCGCGCCCGCGCTGACCCCGCCCGAAGACCTGTGGGACGCCTTCTGCGCCCGCTTCCCCTACCAGGAGACGGACGACCAGCTGAACGCGATCGAGGATGTGCTGGGCGATCTGTCCTCGGGCCGCCCGATGGACCGGCTGATCTGCGGCGATGTGGGCTTCGGCAAGACCGAGGTCGCGCTGCGCGCGGCCTTTGTCGCCGCGATGTCGGGCCAGCAGGTGGCGGTCATTGCCCCCACAACGCTGCTTGCGCGCCAGCACTACAAGGCCTTTGCCGAGCGTTTCCGCGGCATGCCCGTCACGGTGCGCCAGCTTTCGCGCTTCGTGGGCGCGCGCGAGGCGGGTGAAACCCGCGAGGGGCTGAGCCGGGGCGATGTGAATATCGTCATCGGCACCCACGCGCTTCTGGCGAAGTCGGTGAAGTTCGCCCACCTGGGACTTGTCATCATCGACGAAGAGCAGAAATTCGGCGTCGCCCACAAGGAGCGGCTGAAGCAGCTTCGCTCTGAGGTGCATGTGCTGACGATGACGGCGACGCCGATCCCGCGCACGCTGCAACTCGCATTGACGGGGGTTCGGGACCTGTCGCTGATCGCGACCCCGCCGGTGGACCGGCTGGCGATCCGCACCTATGTCAGCGAGTTCGACGGCGTCACCATCCGCGAGGCGCTTCTGCGCGAGCATTACCGCGGCGGGCAAAGCTTCTTCGTCGTGCCGCGGATCACAGATATCGCAGAGATGGAAAGCTTCCTGCGCGAACAGGTGCCCGAGGTGCGGGTGATCGTGGCGCATGGGCAGATGGCGGCCGGAGAGCTGGACCAGCGGATGAACGCCTTCTACGACGGGCAGGCGGATGTGCTGCTGGCCACGACCATCGTGGAATCGGGTCTAGACATTCCGTCCGCGAACACGCTGATCGTGCATCGCGCCGACATGTTCGGGCTGGCGCAGCTCTACCAGATCCGGGGCCGGGTGGGCCGGTCCAAGATCCGCGCCTATGCCTATTTCACGACAGAGCCGCGCGCCAGGCTGACCGTGCAGGCGGAAAAGCGGCTTCGGGTGCTGGGCTCGCTCGACAGTCTTGGCGCGGGGTTCACGCTGGCAAGCCAGGACCTCGATATCCGCGGGGCGGGCAATCTGCTGGGCGACGAGCAGTCGGGCCATGTCCGCGAGGTGGGCTACGAACTCTACCAGGACATGCTGGAAGAGGCGATCGCCAAGCTGAAATCGGGCGAACTGGAAGGCATCAGCGAATCCGACGAAGGCTGGGCGCCGCAGATCAACCTGGGCGTGCCGGTGCTGATCCCGGCCGATTACGTCGAGGATCTGGACGTGCGGCTGGGCCTTTACCGGCGGCTGTCGAGCCTTGCGACCAAGGTCGAGATGGAGGGTTTCGCCGCCGAACTGATCGACCGCTTCGGCCCGTTGCCCAAGGAAGTGAACGTGCTGATGAACGTCGTCCGCATCAAGGGCGTGTGCAAGCGGGCGGGCATCGCCAAGCTGGATGGCGGGCCGAAGGGCGCGGTGATCCTGTTCCACAACAACCGCTTCGCGAACCCGGCAGGACTGGTGGATTACATCCGCGGGGAAAACGGGCTGGCCAGGATCAAGGACAACAAGCTGGTTGTCCGCCGCGACTGGAGCAGGGACGCGGACAAGATCCGCGGCGCATACGCCATCGTGACCGAACTGGCAAAGCTTGCGGCCGAAGGCGCGCCGAAGAAGAAGACCGGCTGAGGCGGGGCGGCCCTAGAACAACCGCGAGAGCGCCCGGAACATCGTGCTTCCCGAACGGTTGCCGCTGGCAGGCGCCGGGTTCCGCAATTCTGCCTGCCCGGTGCCGGTGCAGGGCTGCGCGGTGTCAGGGGCGCAGAACTGGGCCTTGGTCACCATCGGGCTGAAATCGGCCGAGGTGCTGTCCTGCGGCGCGGGGGCAGCGCATGCGCCAAGCAGTGCGAGCAGCGCGCCAAGCGAAAGTGCGGATTTCATGGGTCTCTCCTGCAGCGGGGCCAGAGTTTACTGCTGCAATCGTGACTCTAAACACTTTCCAATATCTGAATGATTCACGGCCTGAAGGCGCCGCAACCATGGCGAAAATCGGGCAGTTCACATCGCACTCAAGGGCGCGAGCGCGACAGTTCTTCTGTTTTCTCAATTAGTTCGTCTATTATCTTCAACCACGTCGCGCTTTCCTGCGCGCCGGTCACGACATAGCGGCCGCCGATGATGAAGGTGGGAACCCCCGTCACGCCCATATCGCGGGCGGCCTGATCCTCGGCCAGAACCTCGGCCTTGTCCGCGTCCCCCGCCAGCAGGCGCGCGACCATATCCGGATCGAGCCCCGTGCTGCTGGCCACATCGACCAGCACCGAATGCGCGCCGATATCCTCGCCATTGACGAAGTAGCGGTGGAAAAGCTGGTTCGCGACCAGGCTCTGCCGCCCCTCGACCCCGGCCCAGCGAAGCAGGCGGTGTGCGTCGAGCGTGTTGGGCGTGCGCGAGATCCGCTCGAAATCCAGATCGAGTCCGCTTTCGGTCGCGACATCGTTGATCCGGGCGTAGACCTGCGCGGCCCGCTCGGGCCCGCCGAACTTCGTCTCGAGATAGGTGCGCCGGTCCGCCCCCTCGGGCGGCATGTCGGGATTGAGCTGGAAGGGGCGCCAGCGGATCAGGAAGGGATGCCCGGGCCGCGCCTCCAGCGCCCGGTCGAGCCGCGCCTTGCCGATATGGCACCAGGGGCAGATCGGGTCCGAAATGATGTCGAGCGTCGTGGTCATGGCGACTCCGTCAGGCTGTGCTCGGCGCGCAGGCGGCGCTTGAGCACCTTGCCGGTGGGGGTGCGCGGCAGCGCGTCGAGAAATTTGATCATTCGCGGGCACTTGTAGCGGGCAAGCCCGGCCGCGCAATGGCCGGCCAGCGCATCCTCGGACAGGCTCGCGCCTTCGGCGGGCACCACGAAGGCGGCGATCACCTCGACGTCGGCGCGCACGGGCAGTGCCAGAACCGCCGCCTCGGCCACGCCCGGATGGGCGGTCAGCACCTCCTCCACTTCCGTGGCCGAGACGCGGTAGCCGCCCGCGTTCATCACGTCGTCGGCCCGGCCCCGGTGGGTCAGGGCGCCCGCGGCGTCCATCACCGCCAGATCGCCGGTCAGGAACCACTCGCCTTCCAGGGGCAGGTTCGGGGCCATGCCGGCGCCCTGCCAGTAGCCAAGCATCAGCCCCGGATCGCGGCCCGAGACGGCAAGCCGCCCCACCTCCCGGATCGGGACCGGCGCGCCATCCTCGCCCAGCACCGCGACGCGGCGGCCGCGCTGCGGGCGCATGCCGGGCCTGCCGGGCGCGTCCGAGGCGTAGGTGCTGACCTCGGACATGCCCAGCGCCTCGTGGATGTCGGTGCCGGTGATCTCGCGCCACTCGGCGCGGATGCGCTCGGGCAGGCGGTCGCCCGCCGACAGCCCGTGGCGCAGGCTGGCGAACGCCTGCCGGGTGACGGTGCCGCTGCCCAGAAGCTGGCGGAACACGCCCGGCGCGCCGGCCAGGATGGTGGGTCCATGCGCGGCGGCGATGGCCGAGAACACGCCCCGGTCGGGCGGCCCGGCATAGATCAGCGCCGTCGCCCCCGCGGCCCAGGGGTCCGTCAGCCCGGTCCCCAGCGTGAAGGTCCAGTTGAACGCGCCCGCATGCAGCAGCCGGTCCTCGGGACGCAGGTCATACCAGTCGGCCCACATCATCCGCCGTGCCCAGCCCGCGCGATGCGCATGCACCACCGCCTTGGGACTGCCCCCGGTGCCCGAGGTGAAGACGAGATAGGCCGGATCGCCCGCCCTTGTGTCGGCGAAATCCGCGGGCGGCAGGTCGCGAAAGGGGCGATAGGCGTCGGCCCGCAGCACCGGCAGGCCCGGCGGCGCGTCCAGCCCGTCCCCCAGCGCCACCAGCCGCGGCGCCACCGTCTCGGCCGCGACGGCCACCTCCCGCGCCGTCAGCTGCGGCGAGGTGGGAACGGGCAGCGCGCCCATCCCGGTCGCGGCGAAGAACAGGATCGGGAAATCCATGCTGTGCCCGATCCGCAGCAGCAGCCTGTCGCCGGGGCGCAAACCCGCGCGCGCAAGCCCGGTCATGGTGCCGCGCACGGCTGCATCCACTTCCGCAAAGGTCCAGCGCCCCGCGACATGGCCCGGCGCGTCGATCACCTCCAGCGCGATCTTGTCCGGGGTCGTGCGGGCGGCGGCCAGCGTGTGCGCGGCCAGGTTGAACTGCGCGGGGCAGGGCGGCGGCGCGCCGGCATCCACCAGCGAGAGGGCTTCGGCTGTTGTCATGTCGTCCATGCCTGACATATGACACGTCTCTAGACCGGCTGGCACGGGAATGTCGATGAGCGATGAAAGTCAGGAACCCTCGCTGCTGCGGGTCGCGCGGCAGGGCGAGGAGGAGTCCCCCGTCGAGGCGCTGAACCTGGGCAAGCGGGTGCGCGAATTGCGCAAGGCGCGCAACTGGACGCTGGAACAGGCGGCGCAGAAGGCGGGGCTTGCGCGATCGACCCTGTCCAAGATCGAGAACGAGCAGATGTCGCCCACCTTCGAGGCGGTTCAGAAGCTGGCGCAGGGGCTCGACATCTCGGTGCCGCAGCTTTTCACGCCGCCAAAGACCTCCAGGACGATGGCGCGGCGCGCGATCACCCGCTCGGGCGAGGGGCTGCCGCATCCGACCAAGACCTACGAGCACGAGATCCTCGCGACCGACCTGCGCGGCAAGCAGATGCTGCCCTATCGCGCCGTGGTGCGTGCGCGGTCCATCGACGATTTCGATGGCTGGGTGCGCCATGACGGCGAGGAATTCCTCTATGTCCTGTCGGGCATCGTCGAGTTCTACACCGAGTTCTACGCCCCCATCCGCCTGCGCCGGGGCGACAGCGCCTATTACGACGCGGCGATGGGCCACAACGTCATCAGCGTGTCCGAGGATGACGCCGTGATCCTGTGGGTGACCAGCACCCCCTAGTCGTACAGCTCGCGCAGATCGACGGTGCCGTGCCGGCCCAGGTCGTCGCGGTGATGCGCGAGAAACGCATCCATCCGCGCCCGCCCCGCATCGCGCAGCCGCAGAAGGAGCGCGCGGTTCGGCGTAAGCTTGGTCGCAACGCCCAGCTTCGTCATCAACGCGTCGTCCATCACCTGATGGATGCGCACGTCCTTCATGCTGCCCGGCGCGATATGGCCCTCGGCCAGCAGCCGGTGCGCGAAGGCGATGGCGCGCAACCCGCGCAGCAGCGAGGAATTGAAGCTGATCTCGTTGATGCGGTTCTGGATCTCGGTCGCGGTGCGGGGCAGCGTCTCGCGGTGGATCGGGTTGATGTGGACGATCAGGATGTCCTCGGACCGGGTCTCGTAGAACAGCGGGAACAGGGCCGGGTTGCCCATGTAGCCGCCGTCCCAATAGGCCTCCCGCCGGCCGGTTGCGGGGTCATCGATCTCGACCGCCTGGTAGAGCGTGGGCAGGCAGGCCGAGGCGAGCAGCGCGTCGGGGCTGATCTCGGCCCCCGAAAAGATCCGCACCTTGCCCGAGCGCACATTGGTGGCGGCGACGAACAGCTTCGGCCCATCGGCCGCGCAGACCATGTCGAAATCGAGCATCTTCTCGACGACGGGGCGCAGCGGATGGATGCCCAGCGGGTTGGTCTGGTAGGGCGAGAACAGCCGCGACGCGGTGTCGAGCGCGAACCAGGCGGGGCTTGCCTCGATCATGCCCGAGATCAGCACCGGGTCGGGGGCAAGGGCTGCCAGCCAGCTTTGCAGCATCGGATCGGGCAACGCCGTGTGAGCCGAGATCTCCTCCCAGAAGGCGGCCAGCTGGGCGCGCGCGCCCGCATGACCGCCCCGAAGCCAGCCCGCCTTGAGTGCGGCCGCGTTCATCGCGCCCGCGGAGGTGGCGGTGATGCCCTCGATCTCGAGGCTTTCGTCCTCCAGAAGCCGGTCGAGCACCCCCCAGGTAAAGGCGCCATGCGCGCCCCCGCCCTGTAGCGCCAGGTTGATGCGGGTGACGCTCAAAGCGCCGTCCAGCCGCCATCCACCGAGATCGTGGTGCCGGTGATCTGGTCCGCCGCCGGCGAGCACAGGAACAGCGCCGTGCCCGCCACCTGTTCGATGGTCACGAATGCCTTGGATGGCTGGCGGGCGAGAATGACATCGCGCTCCACCTCTTCGCGGGTCATGCCGTATTTCTCCATCGTGTCGGGGATCTGCGCCTCGACCAGCGGGGTCATCACATAGCCCGGGCAGATCGCGTTGGCGGTGATGGCTTCCTCCGCAGTCTCAAGCGCGGTGGTCTTGGTCAGGCCCACCACGCCATGCTTGGCCGCGATATAGGCCGACTTGAAGGGCGATGCGGTCAGCCCGTGGGCCGAGGCGATGTTGACCACGCGCCCCCAGCCCGCCTTGCGCATGTGCGGCAGGGCGGCGGCGGTGGTGTGAAAGGCGGAACTCAGGTTGATCGCGATGATCCGGTCCCACTTCTCGACCGGGAAATCCGGGATCGCCGCGACATGCTGGATGCCCGCGTTGTTCACCAGGATGTCGGCCCCGCCGAAGGCTTCGGCCGCCTTGGCCACCAGCGCGCGGCAGGCATCCGCATCTGCCATGTCGGCCTGGACGTAAAGCGCGCCCGCGCCGGTTTCCTCGGCGATGTGGCGGGCGAGCGTGTGATCCTCTGCGCTGTCGGTGAAGGAGTTCAGCACCACGTTGGCGCCTGCGCGCGCCAGTTCCTCGGCGATGCCAAGCCCGATCCCCGAGGTGGATCCGGTGACGATGGCGGTCTTGCCCTTGAGCGACATGTTTTCCTCTCCTGAAAGCTGCCTGTGGCTTGGTAACAGCAAATGCTGCGTGCGCGAAATACCCTGTGCGACCGCGGCAGACAAAAGCCGATCCGCGCGTCAAGCCGCTGGCGATAAGCCAAAAAAAACGCCCTCGCAAGGAGGGCGTTCAGTTGTTGAGGCAGGTTTCATACAGGCAAGAAACCTATCGAGCAGTACCCCCTTTATACGGAAAAGCGGCTGATCGGCCAAGATAAAAATTTGAGGCCCCCGCCCGCGGCTGTATTATCGCCCGGAGGCAGGATGGCACATCAGACCGGAAAGGGGGCAGTCATGAGGTTGGCAGCAGGGCTTGTGGCACTGGCACTCGGGGCTTTGATCGGCACGGGCGCGGCACGGGCGGAACCCGCGCATGGCATAGCCATGTATGGCGACCCGGCGCTGCCACCGGATTTTGTGTCTCTGCCCCACGCGAACCCCGACGCGCCCAAGGGCGGGCGCATCGTCTTCGGAGAGCGGGGCGGCTTCGATTCCCTCAATCCCTACATCCTCAAGGGGCGTGCGCCCTGGGGCGTGCAGACCCATGTGTTCGAAACGCTGATGGGCCGGTCCTGGGACGAGCCCTTCACGCTTTACGGCCTGCTGGCCGAATCAATCGAGACCGGACCCGATCGGGAATGGGTGGAATTCCATCTCCGCCCCGAGGCCGCCTTTTCGGACGGCACGCCGCTGACCGTGGACGACGTGATCTGGTCCTTCGAGACGCTGGCCGAGCATGGCCTGCCGCGCTATCGCAACGCCTGGGACAAGGTGGCGCGCTGGGAAAAGGTCGGCGCGCGCGGCATCCGCTTTCACTTCACCGAGCGCGACAACGAGCTGCCGCTGATCCTGGGCCTGCGCCCCGTGCTGAACCCGCGCGACTGGGAGGGGCGGGACTTCGCCGAAAGCGGGCTCGAGGTGCCGATCGGCACCGGCCCCTACACGATCGGCGCCTTCGAGCCGGGGCGCTACATCGAGTTCCAGCGCAACCCGGACTACTGGGGCCGCGACCTGCCGTTCAATCGGGGCATGCACAATCTCGACACCATCCGCTACGAGTATTTCGCCGATGGCGACGTGATCTTCGAGGCGTTCCGCGCCGGCACCGTGTCCACCCAGCGCGAGACGAACCCGGCCCGCTGGGCGACCGAGTACGACTTCCCGGCGGTGCGCGACGGAAGGATCGTGAAATCCGAGATCCCGCATGGCCGCCCCTCGGGGATGGAGGGCTTCGTCTTCAACACACGCAAGCCGATATTCGCCGACTGGCGCGTGCGCGAGGCGCTTATCGCCGCGTTCAACTTCGATTTCGTGAACCAGACCGTGAATGGCGGCGCCTGGCCGCGGCGCACGAGCTATTTCTCGAACTCCATCCTCGCCATGGATCCGGGCCCGGCCGAGGGCGAGGTGCGCGCGCTTCTCGAACCTTTCGCCGATCAGCTGCTGCCCGGCACGCTCGAGGGCTACAGCCTGCCCGAAAGCAACGGCGACCAGCGCAACCGCGCAGGTCTCCGGCAGGCCACGGCCCTGCTGGAGGAGGCCGGCTGGACCATCCGGGACGGCGTGTTGAAGGACGCCGCAGGGCAGCCCTTCGCGTTCACCATCACCGTGACCTCGTCCGAGCACGAGTCCATCGCCAATCTTTATGCCGATGCGCTGAAGCGGCTGGGGATAGAGGCGCGGATCCAGCTTCTGGACAGCGCGCAATACAACGAGCGGCGCAACACCTACGACTACGACATGATCATCAACGCCTGGGGCCTGTCGCTTAGCCCCGGAAACGAGCAGTATCTCTACTGGGGTGCGGACGGGGTCGAGACGCCCGGCACGCGCAACTACATGGGCATGAACAGCCCCGCGGCCGAGGCGATGATCGACGCCATGCTGACGGCGGGCGACCAGGAAAGCTTCGTCGCCGCGGTCAAGGCGCTGGACCGGATCCTGATGGCCGGTCGCTATGTCGTGCCGTTCTGGTTCGCCGATGCAAGTCTTCTGGCCCATGACGCGCGGCTGAAATACCCCGAGCGGACGCCGGTCTATGGCGACTGGATCGGCTTTCTGCCCGAGGTGTGGTGGTACGAGGAATGACCGCCTAGAACACCAGGCTTGCCGCGATCGCCCACATGGTCAGGCCGATCGCGGTATCCAGCACCCGCCAGGCGCCGGGGCGGCGCATCAGCGGGGCCAGCAGCCGCGCCCCGTAGCCAAGCGCGAAGAAGAAGCTGAAGGACGCAGCCACCGCGCCGATGCCGAAGGCCAGCTTCGCCGGCCCCCCGAAGGCGGTCGAGACGGCGCCGATCAGGCCCAGCGTGTCCAGGTAGACATGCGGATTGGCCCAGGTGAAGGCAAGGCAGGTCAGCACCGCGCTGCGCAGGCTCTGGCGCTCTCCGCCCGCCACCAGCGCCTCGCCGCCGCGCCATGCGGCGCGCAGGCGGAGAAAACCGTAGACCAGGAGGAAGGCCGCGCCCCCCAGCGCCATGATCCGGGGCAGGGCGGGCCAGGCGGCGGTGACGGCGGCAAAGCCCGCGACCCCGGCCGCGATCAGCAGCGCGTCGCTGATCGCGCAGACCAGCACCACCGCAAGCACATGCGACCGCATCAGCCCCTGCCGCAGGACAAAGGCGTTCTGCGCCCCGATTGCCAGGATCAGCGCAAGCGAGGTGCCGTAGCCGGTCGCTGCGGCCGATATCACGGCTTGGTCTGGTTCTTGCGCGCAGGCGCCGGGCGACGGCCGGCGGCGATCTCTTCCTTGGTGGGCGGCGTCACCAGCCCGGCCGATATGATCAGCTTGGCCGCATCCTCGATGGTCATGTCGAGAAAGATCACGTCAGCGCGCGGCACGAACAGAAGAAAGCCCGAGGTGGGGTTCGGGGTCGTGGGCAGGAACACGCTGACCATGTCCTGCCGGCCGATCTTGACCGGCACCTCGCCTTGCGTGTCGGTCGACACGAACCCCACCGCCCAGATGCCCCGGCGCGGGTATTCCAGCAGGCACGCCTTCTGGAAGGACGCGCTCGACTGGTTCAGCACCGTCTCGATCAGCTGCTTGACGGCGTTGTAGATGGTGCGGACGATGGGGGTGCGGTCGAACAGGCTTTCGCCCCAGCGCACCAGCTGCCGCCCGAAAAGCCCCTTGGTCAGCGCGCCCACCAGCGCCGTGAACAGCAGGAAGATCACCACGCCGAAGCCGGCGATGTTCTTGCCCAGATAGGTCGCGGGGTTGTAGGCGGCCGGCACCAGCGGCACGACGCGGGCGTCGATGAAGGTGATCGCGGTCCAGATGACCCAGATCGTCAGGGTGACGGGCGCCACGATCACGAGTCCGGTCAGGAAATCCGACCGAAGCCGCTGGAACAGGGTCGCGCGGCGGCCGATGCGTGGCGGTTTGGGCTTGCGGGCCATGATCCAATCCCGATGGTTCGGGGTTTACTTAAGACCTGCCACCTTGCAGCGCAACATTGCCCTTGCGCAGAGCGGTGGCGATCCCGGCGGCAAGCCGCGCATTGTTCAGGACCAGCGCGATATTGGCCTCGAGCGAGCGGCCGCCGGTCAGCTCCAGCACCCGGCCCAGCAGGAAGGGCGTCACGTCCTTGGCCGCGATCCCGCGCGCGGCCGCCTCGGCCAGGGCCGCCTCGATATGGGGGGCAAGCGTCGCGGCCGGGATCTCGGCCTCTGCCGGGATCGGGTTCGCTACAAGCTGCCCGCCGGGCAGACCCAGCCTGCGGCGCATGGCAAAGGCGGCGGCGATCGCCTCGGCGCTGTCCATGCGCAGCGGCGCGGGCAGGCCGCTGTCGCGCGACCAGAAGGCGGGCATCGCGTCCTGCCCGTAGGCGATCACCGGCACGCCGCGGGTCTCGAGCACCTCGAGCGTCTTGGGGATGTCGAGAATGGCCTTGGGCCCGGCCGCCACCACGCAGACCGGGGTTTCGGCCAGTTCCGTCAGGTCGGCGGATATGTCGAAGCTCGACTCGGCGCCGCGATGCACGCCGCCGATCCCGCCGGTGGCGAACACCTCGATCCCGGCCAGATGTGCCGCGATCATGGTCGCGGCAACCGTCGTCGCACCCGTGCGGCCCGCGGCCAGCGCCGCCGCGATGTCGGCGCGCGACAGTTTCGCCACGTCCCGCGCCTGCGCCAGGTCCTCGAGCGCGCCGTCGTCCAGGCCCACGCGGATATGCCCGCCCATCACCGCGATGGTGGCAGGCTCGGCGCCGGCCTCGCGCACCGCCTGCTCGACCGCGCGGGCGGTTTCCAGGTTCCGGGGCCAGGGCATGCCATGGGTGATGATTGTGCTTTCCAGCGCCACCAGCGGCCGGCCGGCATCGCGGGCGGTGGCGGCCTTTTCGGACCAGAGCAGGGGGGCGGCAGGCATGGGCTGTGTTCCTCAGATGTGGGAGATATGGGCCGCCGCGGCGGCGACCGCCGCTTCGAGCGCCGCGCGCGGATCGGCACCGCGGCGGCTGGCATCGAGATGGGCGGCAAGAAACGCGTCGCCCGCGCCGGTCGTGGTGCGCGCGGTCACCTGCGGCGGCTGGCAGGTCAGCAGGCCATCGGCATCGGCCGCCGCCGCGGGCCGGTGGCTGTCGGTCACGACGACCCGCGCCGCACCCCGCGCAAGCAGCGCCTCGGCTGCCTCGGCGGCGCCGGGAAGCGGCGCCTCGCACAGGATCTCGGCCTCGATCCGGTTGACGTAAAGCGTGCTGCCCGGATGGGTCATGGCGCGCGCAAGCCGCCCGGCCTTGCCCGGGCTCGCGGGGACCAGGGCGATGCGCGCCGCGCGATAGGCGGGCGCGTCGGCCAGCGGGTCGAGCAGGCCCTGCGGGAAATTCCCGTCGACCACCAGCCCACCCGCCCAGGGCGCGGCCGCGGACCCGAGCCGCCCGTCAAGAAGCGGCGAAAGCACCGCCGCGCCCTGCCTTTCGAGCAGGGCGCAATCGGCCACGGCGCCGAACACCTCGCCCAGCGGATCCTCGATGGCAAGGTAGCTGTCGGTGGGATCGGCCGTGCGCGCCACATGGGTGCAGTCGATCCCGGCCAGCGCCGCCTCGGCCAGAAGCGCCGCGCCCTCGGCATCCTCGCCCACGGCGGACAGCAGCGCCACGGGCGCCTCGCGCCGCGCCAGCGCCAGCGCCACGTTCAGCGCGACGCCGCCAAGCTGCCGGCTGATCTTGCCCGGCACGTCGAAGCCCGGGCGCATCCGGCGGTCGGTGCGCGCGATGATGTCCCACAGGGCCGAGCCCGCGCAGAGAATGGGAAGGGTGTCTGTCATGACGCGCAGCAATGGCGAGTTTCGCGGCCCCGGTCAATCGAGCGCGGGCTGGAACAGAAGCTTGACGTAACTGCGCAGCACCAGCACCTGGCCCGACAGCACCTGCCGCTCGCCCAGCGCGCGCGACATCACCATGCCCCCCTCGACCACGGTCGAGACGAAATCGGCAAGCTGGTCCAGATCGACCGTATCGCGCGGCGGGTAACGCTCGGCGATACGCTCGAACTGGCCGCGGAACCGGTCGCGCCAGCGCAGCACCAGCGACCGGTTCAGCACGATCACGTTCCGGTCGAACAGCCGCTCCTGGTAGACGAAGGTCGCGACAAGGCATCCGGGAAAGCCCGTCTCCATCGCGTCCATCGTCTCGGCCAGCAGGGTGATGAAGATGAGGAAGGAATGCAGCGGGTCGTCGCTCAGCGTCGCGGCGCGGGCTTCGAGCCTGTCGAAAAGCTCGTCCTCGCGCTGCTGGTGACGCTCCAGCAGCGCGAAGGCGAGGGCGTTCTTGTCGGGGAAGTGGTAGAAGAAGCCGCTTTTCGTGATCTCGGCCGCGGCGATGATCTCGTCGATTGAGGTGGCGCCGAAGCCCTTGTCCATGATCGCGCCCTCGGCAATGTCCATAAGCCTCTCGCGGGTCGCCTGTCCCTTGCGCATCCGTACCGTCCCGAACTGTACCGCGGGTCCGGTTTTCTGCCTCCCGCGTGGTGGCTGACGCATGGTGTCGCGCCATCTATTTGATACTAAACAAGAAAATATTCAGAATTCCCCCGACCGCGCGTCCGGTATCCCCGGGCGTCCCGCAAGGGCTATTCCAATGCGGCAACAGTAGACATGGGGGACAGACATGAAAACCGAAAACACGCGGGTTGCCGCATTGCGGGACGGGACGCGGCCCTTTCTCGTCGACAGCGGGCTCGAGACCTGGATGAGCTTCGTCGAGGGGTTCGACCTGCCGCTCTTCGGCGCGTTTCACCTGCTGGGCCAGGACAAGGGCCGCACCGCGCTGCGCGCGTGGTTCCTGCGCCATATCCGGATCGCGCAGGCGCATGGCACGGGGTTCGTGCTCGATACCGTGACCTGGCGCGCCTCGCAGGGATGGGGGCACCAGCTTGGGCTGACCCGCTACGACGTCGCGCTCATCAACATCGAGGCGGCGCGCTTTGCCGCGACCCTGCGCCACGAGATGGAGACGCCGGACTGCCCGATGCCCATCAACGGGGTGATCGGCCCCCGCGGCGACGGCTACATCCTCGATGCCGCGCTGACGCCGGAGGATGCGCTGGCCTATCACCGCCACCAGGCCGAGGCGCTGCGCGCCGGCGGCGTGGACATGCTTTCGGCGATCACCATGACCCATACGGGCGAGGCCATCGGCATCGCGCTGGCGGCGGCGGAGCTGGGCCTTCCTTGCGTTATCTCGTTCACGGTGGAAACCGACGGGCGGCTTCCCTCGGGCGAGACGCTGGCGGATGCCATCGCGGCGACGGATGCGGCAACCGGGGCGGGGCCGCTTTTCTACATGGTAAACTGCGCCCATCCCTCGCATTTCCGGGGCGTGCTCAGCGGCGACTGGCTGCACCGGATCGGCGGCATCCGCGCGAATGCGTCCTGCCGCAGCCATGCCGAACTGGAGGCGTCCGAAACCCTGGATGCGGGCGATCCGCTGGCGCTGGCCGAGGATTATGCCGCGCTTGACCGGGTGCTGCCGAACCTGCGGCTGCGCGGGGGATGCTGCGGCACCGATCACCGCCATATCGAGGCGATCGCCGCGCGCCATGCCGGGGGGCATGCCGATGCTGCCTGAAGCGGACGCATCGGCCACGCTGGAACGGGCTGCGCTGAGGTCGCTGCACGATGTTGCGGGGCCGGATTTGCGCGCAGCACTCGGCCTGGCGTGGGTCGAAGAGGGAGGGATCGCCGCCAGCATCGCGGCGGGCCTTCCCGCCAGCGCCATCGTGGTGAACCGCGCGGCCGGCATCGCAACGGGCGCGGACATGGGGCGGGCGGCCGGGCTTTACCGGCGGGCCGGGGTGCCCCGCTTCTTCCTGCACGAAGCGCCTGGCGCCAGGAGCCTCGTGCCGTCAGGGGCCGGGCTGGAGCGGGTGCGCGGCTGGCAGAAGTTCGAGCTTGCGCTCGAGGGGTGGTCGCCGGGGCCGGATCCGGCCGCGGATGGCGGGCCGGAGATCCGGCGCATCGGTGTGAATGAGGGCGAGGCTTTCGCCAGGATCGCCTGCGACGCCTTCGACCTTGGCGATGCCGCGCGGCCCTGGCTGGCGCGTCTGCCGCAGGCCAGGGGCTGGCAGGTGTATCTTGCCCTCAGGGACGGGCAGCCACTCGGTTGCGGCGCGCTTTTCATCCAGGGTCGGGCCTGCTGGACCGACTGGGGCGCCACGCGACCCGATGCGCGCGGGCAGGGCGTGCAGCGCCGGTGTCTCGCCCACAGGCTGATGGCGGCACGGGCGGCGGGCTGCCTTATCGCGCATTCCTGCACCGGAGAGGCGGTGCCGGGCGATCCGCAGCATTCCTGGAACAACCTGGTGCGCATGGGCTTCCGCCCCACCACGCTGCGGCCGAACTACGCGCCGCCGCGCGGGCGCGCCTGAAGGCTTGCAAAGGGGCGCGGGCTGCTTTATGGCCCGGCCTACGAAATCCACAGGCGGGTTCGGGCCTGCGGGGGAGAAATCCCCGCGCGTCCACCGGTTGGGGCGCAAGCCTCTTCTCCCCGCCGAGGCGAAACCGGAAAAGGAAACACAGATGGCTCTTCCCGAGTTCTCTCTGCGTCAGCTGCTGGAAGCTGGCGTTCACTTCGGCCACCAGACTCACCGCTGGAACCCCCGCATGGGCCAGTTCATCTATGGTGAGCGGAACGGCATCCACATCATCGACCTGACCCAGACCGTGCCGCTGCTCGACGCGGCGCTGAACGCGGTGCGCGAGACGGTGGCCAAGGGTGGCCGGATCCTGTTCGTCGGCACCAAGCGCCAGGCGCAGCGCCCGATCGCCGAGGCGGCCGAGCGGTCGGCCCAGTACTACATGAACCACCGCTGGCTGGGCGGCACGCTGACCAACTGGAAGACGGTGTCGGCGTCCATCGCGCGGCTGAAGTCGATCGACGAGCAGATGGCGCAGGGCGCCGCCGGCCTGACCAAGAAAGAGCGCCTCAACATGGAGCGCGAGCAGGCCAAGCTCCAGGCATCCCTCGGCGGTATCCGCGAGATGGGCGGCGTTCCCGACATGATCTTTGTCGTGGACACCAACAAGGAAGCGCTTGCCGTGACCGAGGCGAAGAAGCTGGGCATCCCGGTGGTCGCGATCCTGGACAGCAACTCCTCGCCCGCCGGCATCGACTACCCGATCCCCGGCAATGACGACGCGGCCCGCGCCATCGCGCTTTACTGCGACCTGGTCGCCGCCGCCGCCCTGGACGGCATGGCCGCGCAGCTTGGCTCGCAGGGGATCGACCTGGGCGCGATGGAAGAGGCCCCGGCCGAAGACCTGGCCGCCGAAGACGCTGCGGCAGAGTAAGCACCGTCACGAGACTGTCGCAGCCGCCCGCTAAGGGCGCTGCGACGATCCGATCCAAAGACAGGGGAAGCCGGCGGCCCATGCCGCCGCGCGTCCCGTTCCCTTCAAGGAGAGCATGACATGGCGATCACCGCAGCGATGGTGAAGGAACTCCGCGACACGACCGGCGCGGGCATGATGGATGCCAAGAAGGCACTGACCGAAACCGATGGCGACATGGAAGCCGCCGTGGACTGGCTGCGGACCAAGGGCCTGGCCAAGGCCGCCAAGAAGTCGGGCCGCACCGCCGCCGAGGGTCTTGTGGCCGTCCGCGTCGAGGGTGGCGTCGGCGTCGCGGTCGAGGTGAACTCGGAAACCGACTTCGTCGCGAAGAATGCCGACTTCCAGAAGATGGTCGCCGGTATCGCGGGCGTCGCGCTGGGTGTGTCGGATGTCGAGGCGCTGAAGGCCGCCGACATGGGCGGCAAGCCGGTCGCCGACGTGGTGACCGACAAGGTCGCGACCATCGGCGAGAACATGTCCGTGCGCCGCATGGCCCGTATCGAGGGCGACAGCGTGGCCGCCTACATCCACAACGCCGCCGCTGACGGCATGGGCAAGATCGGCGTGCTGGTCGCGCTGAAGGGTGGCGACGAGGCGATCGGCAAGCAGATCGCGATGCATGTGGCCGCGACCAACCCTGCCTCGCTGTCGGAAAAGGATCTGGACCCCGCGCTGATCGAGCGCGAGAAGCAGGTGCTGACCGACCAGGCCCGCGAAAGCGGCAAGCCCGATGCGGTGATCGAGAAGATGATCGTCGGCCGGATGAACAAGTTCTTCGAGGAAGTCACGCTTCTGAACCAGAAGTTCGTGATGAACCCCGACGTGACCGTGGCCCAGGCCGCCAAGGACGCCGGCGCCGAGATCCTGGGCTTCGTCAGGCTCGCGGTGGGCGAGGGCATCGAGAAGGAAGAAGAGGACTTCGCGGCCGAGGTCGCCAAGACCATGAAGGGCTGAGCGCAAGCCGCCCTCGAACTTCGGGAAGGGGCCGCGAAAGCGGCCCTTTTTCGTTGTCCGACCGGGTGTTTCACGGGGTATCCCGCAAACAGAAAGGGCCGCTTTCGCGGCCCTTTCCCCTGGGTAGGTTTGCGCCCCGCTTTCAGCGCCGTACCCAGATCTCCACCCTGCGGTTGGACGCGGCCGCGCCCGGCGCATCGGCGCAGGCGATCGGCGTCACCGCGCCAAGGCCCACGGTGCGCAGCAGCGTCGTGTCGAGCTTGCCCTCGACATCCGCCGACAGCATCAGCGACCGCACCTGGCGCGCCAGCGCCCGGCCCATGTCGCGGCTGGTGAACGCGTCGCCGGTATCCTCGGCATGGCCGACGAGGAACAGTTCGGCCAGGCCCTGCTCGGCGGCCAGGTCGATGATCCGGCCGATCTGCTCGCGCGAGGCGGGATCGAGCGCGTCGCCCGCCTCGGTCAGGCGCAACACCGTGCCCAGCCGTTCGGCGGCGGGCATGATCCTGAGCGCGGTATCGACCAGTGCGCGGCGATCCTCGTCGCCGATCTGCGGCAGGCGCGCCGCGAGCCCGCCCATTTCCTGTTCGAGGGAAAAGCGCACCAGTTCGGGGCCGATCATCCCGGCATCGGTCATCACGTCCTGCGCGGCGCCTTGCAGATGGGCGAGCACCAGTCCCGCCTCTTCGCCGGCACCGGCGCGGGGCAGCGCCCGGATCTCGCGGCTGAACGGGTAGCGCCCGGTCAGCACCGCCTCGGGCGTCGCCTCGGCCGTCAGGCCGCAGCTTGACGACAGCGCCAACCGCCGCGCGCCGTCGCTTGCGGATTGCACGGTAAAGCCGATGGCCGTGGGATCGGCCGCAACCGCCGCGGCCAGCGCGTCGGTGTCCGCCACCAACGTATCGGGCGCACGCGCGTTCAGCCCGCGCGGGGCAAGCAGCGTCTCGGCAAGGGCCGCGGTCACGTCGCTGCGCGGCGGCAGGCCGATCACGCGGATGTCTGCATCCGGCCCGCCGAAGGCCGACCAGTTGCGCGCCCGACCCGAGAAGATCTCCGTCAGATCCTCGGCCGAAAGCGCCGCCACGGTGTTCTGCGGAGAGACGACCGCGACCAGCGCCTCGGTTCCCAGAAGCGGTTGACCGGGCAGGGCGCCCGGCCGCGTCGGCACGAGGGCGATATCGGTTTCGGCCCCGTCCGCAAGCGAGAGCGCCTCGGCCGGGCTTTCGGTATAGCGGGCGACGACCAGCGTCCCCGCGCCCCTCTCTTCCAGGCTGAACGCCATCCCCCCCGCCGGCAGACCGGCAGCGGCGGCATCGGCCGCACTGACCGATACGGTATCGGCCATGTCGAGGCGCGCGCCGCGTGCATCGGCCAGGTCGACCACAAGCGCGGGCACGACCCGGTCGAGAAGCGGCGCGGGCCCCGCGAAACGGACATCCGGCGCGCGGTCCAGGCGGGGGACCGTCACGCGGGCGCCATCGGCCTGCGTCTGTGTCTGTGGCGCGGGGGCAAGCGCCGCGCTGTCCTGCGGGATCAGCGGGCAGCCCGGCCCCTCGCAGGTCGTTCCCTGCGCCCGAACCTCGAGCGGGCCCAGCGGCGTCTCGATCCGGTAGAGCCCGTTCTCGTAGGAGATGAGCGTGCCCTCCATCCGCAGCCCGCCCGTGGTCGCGGTCAGCGCCACGCGTTCGCCGGGCACGCCGTTGATGACATTGGCGCGGGCGATCTGTTCGGGGGTGGGGCAGGTCGCGCCTTCGCAGACCAGCCCGTCGGTTGGCACCGATATCTGGCCGATCGAGGTTTCGATCACATAGGTGCCGTTGTCATAGGACAGAAGCCGCCCCTCGATTCGGACGGCCGTGCCGGGGGCGCTCAGCGCAACCGTCTGCGCCATAGCTTCGCCCGCGAGCAGCGCCGTGCAGAGTGCGGTTCCAGCCAGCAGGGGTCGAAACGCGACAGCACTCGTGAACATGGGCTTTCTCGGGGTCATCTCGATTTGCGCCTTTCGTGGCTGCGGGGCCGGAGACGCGGCTCCGCCATTTGCCGATAGGTGCACGTTGGCGGCGAAATATGGCATCAATTTGAAACCGCGAGATAAATGCGCGGCGGTTCGGCCAAGGCGGAAAGCTGCGCGAATTTGCTCTCCGCGCGCGGTTTGGGCGTTGAAAGCCCCCTTCTTTTCCGACATTTTAGCGACCGGAATAATGACAGGCGGAGCAGACCGGATGGCCGACACGGACGACAGCCCGACACCCCGATTTCGCCGCGTCCTGCTGAAGATCTCGGGAGAGGCGCTGATGGGGCCGCAGGGCTTCGGGCTGCATCCGCCCACCGTCGAACGCATCGCCGCCGAAGTGAAGCGCCTGCGCGAGGCAGGCGTCCAGATCTGCATGGTGATCGGCGGCGGCAACATCTTCCGCGGGTTGCAGGGCAGCGCGCAGGGGATGGAACGCACGACCGCCGACTACATGGGCATGTTGGCCACGGTGATGAACGCGCTCGCCATGCAGTCGGCGCTCGAGTCGATGGGGGTGTTCACGCGCGTGATCTCGGCCATTCCGATGGACCAGGTGTGCGAGCCCTATATCCGCCGCCGCGCCGTGCGCCACCTGGAAAAGGGGCGCGTGTGCGTCTTTGCCGCCGGCACCGGCAACCCGTATTTCACCACCGACACCGCCGCGACCCTGCGCGCCAACGAGATGTCCTGCGAGGCCATCTTCAAGGGCACGCAGGTGGACGGCGTCTATGACAGCGACCCCAAGCTGAACCCGGATGCGAAATTCTTCCCCGAGATCAGCTATGACGAGGTGCTGACCCGCAATCTGAAGGTGATGGACGCCTCGGCCATTGCGCTGGCGCGCGAGAACCGGTTGCCGATCATCGTATTCTCGCTCAACGCCCCCGAGGGGCTGGTGGGCGTCGTTTCGGGGCGTGGCAAGTTCACCATCGTGTCCGAGCAGACCAAACCCCAGTTGCAGGGCGCCGCCACCGGCGCCTGACAAGGAGTATCCCATGAGCGACGATGTGGATGACATCGATATCGACGCGCTGGCCAAGCGCATGGATGGCGCGGTTGCCGCGCTGAAGGGCGAATTCGCCTCGCTGCGCACGGGCCGCGCCTCGGCCTCGATGCTGGATCCGGTGATGGTCGATGCCTATGGCTCGAGCATGCCGATCAACCAGTGCGCGACGATCAACGTGCCCGAGCCGCGGATGGTGCTGATCAATGTCTGGGACAAGAGCCTGGTGAACGCCGTGGACAAGGCGATCCGCAACTCTGGGCTTGGCATCAACCCGGTGATGGACGGCACGATCCTGCGCCTGCCGATCCCCGAGCTGAACGAGGAACGCCGCCGCGACCTGGCGAAGGTGGCCGGGCAATACGCCGAAAGCGCCCGCATCGCGGTGCGCAACGTCCGGCGTGACGGGATGGACCAGCTCAAGAAGGCCAAGGCCGCCGGCATGAGCGAGGACGACCAGAAGCTGTGGGAGCAGGAGATCCAGGACCTGACCGACGCGACGATCAAGAAGATCGACGCGGCGCTGGAGCACAAGCAGGAGGAGATCATGCAGGTCTGAGCCTGCATGTCCGCCTGATGCCCAACACCCGCGCCCTTCACCGCAAGCCCGAGGCCCGCCACGTCGCCATCATCATGGACGGCAACGGCCGCTGGGCCTTGCGGCGGGGGATGCCCCGGCTTGCCGGGCACGCCAAGGGCGTGGAGCGCCTGCGCGAGGTGCTGCGCGCGTGCCCGGATCTGGGGATCACGCATCTGACGCTTTACGCCTTTTCGACCGAGAACTGGAAGCGGCCGGCCGAAGAGGTGGCCGGGCTGATGCGGCTGTTCCGGCACTACATAAAGAAGGAAAGCGCGCGGCTGGTGAAGGAAGGGGTGCGCATCCGTTTCATCGGCAATCGCGACCGGCTGGACGCGGATCTTGGCGGAATGATGGGCTGGCTGGAGGAACTGACCGCCGGCAACACGGCGCTCAACGTCACCGTGGCGATAGACTATGGCGGTCGGGACGAGATCCTGCGTGCCACCCGCCGCGCGATGGCCGCGGTGGCGGAAGGGCGGCTCGACCCGGCCGAACTGGACGAGGCGCGGCTCGGCGCCTTCATGGATACCGCGGGGCTGCCCGATCCGGACCTGGTGCTGCGCACTTCCGGCGAGGTGCGGATCTCGAACTTCCTGCTCTGGCAGGCGGCTTATGCCGAATACGAATTCCTCGACATCTGCTGGCCCGATTTCACCGCCGAGGTGCTGGCCGGCTGCATCGAGCGCTATGGCGCCCGCGAGCGGCGCTTCGGTGCGGCGACCGGATGACGGAGACGACACCCAAAGGCCCGAGTTTCGCGGATCTTGGCGTACGCATGGCTTCGGCCGCCGTCCTGATCGCCATCGCGCTGATCGATTTCTGGCGGGGCGGGCTTTACGTTACCATCCTCGTGATGGCCGGCACCGGGCTGATGCTGTGGGAATACCGCCGGATCGTGCTGCGGGGCCTGTCGCTGTCGGACCGGACGCTCTGGATCATGGCAGGCTCGGGGGCCGCCTGCGTGGCGGCGACGGGTCTTGCCGATCTGCCCTACGGGGTGGCGGCGCTGGCGGTAGGGCTGGTGCTGACCGCGCTGTCGGACCGGGCGCGGATCGAGTGGATGCTGCCCGGGCTTGCCTATATCGCGCTGCCCATGGCGATCCTCGTGGACATGCGCGCGGACCCCGCGCAGGGCTTTCCGCTGGTCCTGTGGCTGGTCTGCGTGGTCATCGCGGCCGATGTCGGCGCCTATTTCGCAGGCCGCCTGATCGGCGGCCCGAAGCTCTGGCCGCGGCTCAGCCCGAAAAAGACCTGGGCGGGCGCCATCGGCGGGCTGGTGGCGGCGTTGATCGTGGGCACGGCGTTTCTTTTCTCGGGCCACGTCTCGCTGCCCGTCCTCGTGCTTCTGAGCGGCATCATGGCGGTGGCCAGCATGGCCGGCGACCTGCTGGAAAGCTGGCTCAAGCGCCGCTACGGGGTAAAGGACGCGTCGTCGCTGATCCCGGGCCATGGCGGGCTTCTGGACCGGTTCGACGGGCTGATCGGCGCGCTCTGGGCCTATGCGCTGCTTGGGATGTTCTTCGCATGAGCGGGCGGCGGCGGGTTTCGATCTTTGGCGCGACCGGCTCCATCGGCGTGAACACGGTGGACCTGCTGACCCGTCAGGGCGGCGCACAGGCCTATGAGGTCGTGGCGCTCACGGGCGCGGGCAACATCGCGCTGCTGGCCGAACAGGCACGCGCGCTGAAGGCGCAGGTGGCGGTCACCGCCGATCCCGCGCGGCTTGACGATCTGCGCGCAGCGCTTGCGGGCAGCGGGGTAGAGGCCGCCGCCGGGCCGCAGGCGCTGATCGCGGCGGCCGAGCGCCCCGCCGACTGGGTGATGTCGGCCATCGTGGGGTCCGCGGGCCTTGCACCGGGCCTTGCGGCGGCGCGGAACGGCGGGACGCTGGCGCTGGCCAACAAGGAAAGCCTTGTCTGCGCGGGCCAGCTGCTGATCGAGACCTGCCGCGCGCATGGCACGCGGCTTCTGCCGGTGGACAGCGAGCACAGCGCCATATTCCAGGCGTTGCAGGGCGAGGATCGTGGCGGGATCGAGCGGCTCCTGCTGACCGCCTCGGGCGGGCCGTTCCGCACCCGCAGCCGCGACGAGATGGCGGCGATGACGCCCGCGCAGGCGATGGCGCATCCGAACTGGAGCATGGGCGTGCGCATCTCGATCGACAGCGCCACCATGTTCAACAAGGCGCTCGAGATGATCGAGGCGCAGGTGCTCTTCGGCGTCACGCCCGACCAGATCGAGGTGGTGGTGCATCCGCAGTCGATCATCCATTCCATGATCGGCTTCCGCGACGGGGCGATCATCGCGCAGATGGGCCCGGCCGACATGCGCGGCGCCATCGGCTTCGCGCTGAACTGGCCCGAACGCCGCCCGCTGCCGGTGGATCGGCTGGATTTCGCGGCACTATCCCGGCTCGATTTCGAGGCGGAGGATCCGGTGCGTTTCCCGGCGCTGCGTCTTGCGCGCGAGGTGATGGCCGCCGGTGGCCTGGCTGGCGCCGTGTTCAACGCGGCCAAGGAAGCGGCGCTCGACGCGTTTCTTGCCGGGCGGATCGGCTTTCTCGACATGGCGGCGCTGGTCGAGGCCGCGCTCGATGCGCTGGGGCCCGAGGCTGCGGCCGCCCGCGAAGGCATTTCATTGGACGATGTCATGGGCTATGACCGACGGACACGCCGTTTCGGCGAGGATTGGGTGGCGCGGCAGGGCTGACATCCGGCCGGTTTGAGTGGGGCAGACGCATGGAACTGATCGCAAACCTTCCGTTCGTGGGCGGTTTCCTGTCCTCGGCCATCGCCTTCGTGATCGTGCTGGGCGTCGTCGTCTTCGTCCATGAATACGGCCATTACATCGTCGGGCGCTGGTGCGGCATCAAGGCGGACACCTTTTCGCTGGGCTTCGGCCCGCGCCTGCTGGGCTGGGTCGACCGGCGCGGCACGAAATGGCAGGTCGCGGCGCTGCCGCTTGGCGGCTTCGTCAAGTTCGTGGGCGATGCGGACGGGTCGAGCCGGGCCGACCCGGGCGCGCTCGATCACCTGAGCCCGCAGGATTACGCGCACAGCTTCCACGGCGCCGCGGTCTGGAAGCGCAGCCTGACCGTGGCCGCGGGCCCGGTCGCGAATTTCATCCTGTCGATCGTGCTCTTCGGCGGGCTTGCCCTGTGGCAGGGCGTGGGCACCGACGATCCGGTGATCGGCGAGATCGCATCCCTTCCCGGAGAGCAGGTGGAACTGCGACCCGGCGACCGCGTGCTCAGCGTGAACGGCACCCCCATCGAGCGTTTCGGCCAGATCTACGAGCTGGCCGACGAGATGGAATCGGCGGCGCCCCTGTCGCTGGAGATCCAGCGCGGAACCGACCGGCTGAACGTGTCCGCGCCCTATCCCCTGCCGCCGCTGGTGTCGGGGGTAGAGCCGCTTTCGGCCGCCGCGGCCGCGGGGCTGGAACCGGGCGACTACATCCGCAGCGCGGGCGGGCAGCGCCTGCAATCCTTCGGCGATCTGCGCGACACGGTGATGAATTCGGGCGGCGCGCCGCTGGCGCTGGAAGTGGTGCGGGGCGAGCGGACGATCGCACTCGAGATCACCCCGCGCGAGACAGAGCGCCTGAACCCCGATGGCAGCGTCGAGACGCGGGTGATGATCGGCGTGGGCGGCGAGGCGCTTTATTATCCGCAGAGCTATACGCCAACCCCGTGGGGCGCGGTGGCGATCGGGGCAGAGCGCACGGTGGACGTGGTCGTGCAGTCGCTGACGGGCATCAAGCACATCATCCTGGGCAATCTTGGCGCCGACAACCTGCAGGGGCCGCTGGGCATCGCGCAGGTCTCGGGGGCGAGCGCCGAACAGGGGGCCCTCAGCCTGATCATCCTGATCGCCGTGATCTCGACCGCGATCGGCATGCTGAACCTGTTTCCGATCCCGGTTCTCGATGGCGGGCACCTTCTGATGTTCGGCTACGAGGCGCTGGCGGGCAAACCCCCGGCAGAGGCGGTGATGCGCATTGCCATGACGGTTGGCCTGTCACTTGTCTTGTTGCTGATGCTCTTCGCGACCTATAACGACCTCATGCGGCTTTTCACCAGCTGATGGCACCGATGATTGCAAAGGACAGGACGACCATGACAAGGCGCGCGCTCCGGCCCTCTCTTTCCCGTTTCACCGGCACGCTGGCAGCGGGGCTTCTTGCCACCGCCGCCGCGCTTGCGGTGCCCGCACCCGGCCGCGCGCAGGACGCCTTTCAGCTGTTCCAGGTTTCCTCGGTCACGGTCGAGGGCAATGCGCGCATCCCCGCCGACACGATCCAGGTCTTTGCCGGGCTGATCCCGGGCCAGCCTGTCACCCAGGCCGAGATCAACGCAGCACTTCAGCGCCTGTTCGACACCGGCCTGTTCGAGGATGCGCGGATCGAGCCGCGGGGCGGGCGCATCCTGATCACCGTGGTCGAGAACCCGACGATCAACCAGGTCGCCATCGAAGGCAACGACCGGCTGGACGACGAGGCGCTGTTGCAGGTCGTGCAGCTCGGGCCCCGCGACCCCTATTCGCGCACCGCCGCCGAGGCCGATGCCCGCGCCATCATCGAGGCCTATGCCCGCTCGGGCCGGATCACGGCGGAAGTGACGCCCAAGTTGATCCGGCTGCCCGACAACCGCGTGAACCTGGTCTACGAGGTCTTCGAGGGCCGCGTGACCGAGATCCAGCGCATCAGCTTCATCGGCAACGAGGCCTATTCCGACCGACGCCTGCGCCGCGTGGTGCAAAGCGGGCAGGCGGGGCTGTTCAGCTTCCTGTTCACCAACGACGTCTACGATCCGGACCGGCTGGAGCTGGACCGCCAGTTGCTGCGCGATTTCTACCTGAACCGCGGCTACATAGATTTCCGCGTGGACAGCGCCGCGGCCGAGCTGTCGCGCGAGCGCAACGCCTTTTTCCTGACCTTCTCGGTCACCGAAGGCCAGCAGTTCCGCTATGGCCGTTCGACCGTCACCACCTTTGCCCCCGGACTAGATCCGGCCGCGTTCGAGGCGCTGATCGACCTTCAGCCCGGCGATGTCTATTCGCAGGAGCGGGTGGACAGGGTGATCGAGCGCATGGCCTTTCTTGCCGGGCAGAACGGCTTCGCCTTCGTGGAGATCGTGCCGCGCCTGACCCGCAACGAAGAGAACGGGACCGTCGACATCGCGTTCGAGCTGGTCGAGGGGCCGCGCGTCTTCGTCGAGCGCATCGACATCCAGGGCAACACCGAAACGCTGGACCGGGTGATCCGGCGGCAGTTCCGGGTGGTGGAGGGCGATCCCTTCAATGCCCGCGAGTTGCGCGAGGCCGAGCAGCGCATCCAGGCGCTTCGCTTCTTCGACCGCGTGTCGACCCGGGTCCGCGAAGGCTCGGCGCCCGACCGCGCGGTGATCTCGGTCGAGGTCGAAGAGGCGCCGACCGGATCGCTAAGTTTCGGGGCCGCGTTCTCGTCCTCGGAGGGCGTCACCGGCACCATCGGCCTGTCCGAGCGGAACTTCCTCGGCCGTGGCCAGCGCGCCTCGATCGAGCTGGCGGCAGGCGAGGAAAGCAACACCTTCGCGTTTTCGTTCACCGAGCCCGCGCTTTTCGACCAGGACCTGTCGGGCTCGATCTCGGCCTTCTACCGGGAATTCGACCGAGACGAATCCTCGATCAACACCACCTCGATCGGGGTGATCCCCGCCCTCGGCTTCCCGCTGTCCGAAGACGGCCGCCTGTCGGTGCGCCTGTTCGTGACCCAGGAAGAGATCGACGTCGACCCGACGGGCGTCTCGCCGATCCTTCAGCGCGAGGCGGGCACCGAGCTCAGCATCGGCGCGGGCTTCACCTATACGCTCGACAAGCGGAATTCGCCGGTCGATCCCAGCGCCGGCTTCCTGCTGCGCTTCAGCCAGGACTTCGCGGGGCTGGGCGGCGATGCGCAATACTCCAAATCCGAGGCGCTGGCCCGCGCCTACACCTCCATCCTCGACGAGGAAGTCATCCTGACGGCTGAACTGGAGGCGGGCGCGCTGGTGTCCTTCAACGACAGCACGCGGATCACCGACCGCTTCGTGCTGGGCGGCGACAGCTTCCGCGGCTTCTCGCGCGGGGGCCTTGGCCCGCGCGACCGCTGCACGGCCTGCGGATCGGGTGGCGAGGACATCGACGACGCGCTTGGCGGCAATCTCTACGCGGTGGCACGGTTCGAAGCGACGTTCCCCATCGGCCTGCCGGAGAACCTCGGCATCTATGGCGGGGTCTTTGCCGATGTCGGCTCGCTCTGGGATCTGTACGACGTGGCGGGCGCATCGGGCACGGTCGATGACAGCGCACGGCTGCGCAGCTCTGCCGGCGTGTCGCTGTTCTGGGACACGGTGATCGGCCCGCTTCGCTTCAACTATGCCAAGCCCATCGACTCGGTCGCGGGTGACGAGTTCGAGGAGTTCCGGATCACCGTCGACACGCGGTTCTGATCATGCGGCGGCTGGTCGCGACCGTGGCGGTCCTGCTCGCGCTGGCTGGCGGCCTGGCCGCCCAGTCGCTCGGCTTCGACATTCCGCGCGAACCGCGGCCGATCCTGGTGCTCGATCAGGACCGGCTCTACTCGGGTTCCCGCCTGGGACAGAGCCTGATCGCCGCCAACGAGGCCGAAACCCAGGCTTTGCGCGACGAGAACGCGGCACTCGACCGTCAGTTCGAGGAAGAGGAACGCGCGCTGACCGCGGAACGCCCGAGCCTCGATCCGGAAGCGTTCCGGGCCAAGGCCGACGAGTTCGACGCGCGCGTCGTGGCGACCCGCGCCGCCCAGGAACAGAAGGCAGAGGCGCTCAGCCGCCGGATCGACCGGCGCCGCGCCGAGTTCTTCAACCGGGTGGGGCCGGTGCTGCTGGAGTTGATGAACCAGACGGGTGCGGCGGCGGTGATCGACCAGCGGAACGTGCTGATTTCAAGACAGGATTTGAACATTACCGACGAGGCGATTAAACGGCTGGACGAAAGCTATCAGCGGCAACCAGCCCTGGACGCCCCGACGCAGCAGGAGTGACGCCACCATGGCCCTCACGATCGACCCGGATCTGAAGATCGCCGACATCCACGAGATCAAGCGCCTGATCCCGCACCGCTACCCGTTCCTGTTCATCGACCGCGTGGTGAACATGGACAAGGCGAAAAGCGCCGTGGGCATCAAGAACGTCTCGGCCAACGAGCCCTATTTCGAGGGGCATTTCCCCGCCAAGCCGGTGCTGCCCGGCGTGGTGATCGTCGAGGCGATGGCGCAGGCGGCCTCGGTGCTGGTATCCTGGTCGCTCGATCTGACCGATGCGGGCGCGCTGGTGTATTTCATGTCCATCGACGAGGCGCGCTTCCGTCGCATCGTGGAACCGGGCGACGTGCTGGAACTGCATGTCACCGTCAAGCGCGGCGGTGGCAAGATCTGGAAATTCGACGGCATCGCCAAGGTCGGCGACGAGGTCGCGGCAGAGGCGGTCTTCATGGCGATGATCCAGCAAAATCCGAACGGGTCCTGAACGCATGAGCATCTCTGACAGCGCCATCATCCATCCCAGCGCGATCGTCGCCGAAGGCGCCATCATCGGCGACTGCGTGCGCATCGGCCCCTATTGCGTGATCGGGTCGGACGTGACCATCGGGGCGGGGACCGAACTCAAGTCCCATGTCTCCATCGACGGCCATACGGTGATGGGAGAGGGCAACATCGTCTTTCCCTTCGCCTCGCTCGGGCAGCGGCCGCAGGATCTGAAATACAAGGGCGAGCGCACGCTTCTGCAGATCGGAAACGGCAACACCATCCGCGAATACGTCACCATGAACCCCGGCACCGTGGGCGGCGGCGGCGAGACGCGGGTGGGCGACGGCAACCTGTTCATGAACCATGTGCATCTGGGCCATGACTGCATCATCGGCAGCCATGCCATCTTTGCCAATGCCGCGACCCTGGGCGGTCATGTGGTCGTGGGCGACGGGGCGGTGATCGGCGGGCTTGCCGGCATCCACCAGTTCGTGCGCATCGGCGCGGGGGCGATGATCGGCGGGCTTGCCGGGGTCGTGGCCGACGTGATCCCCTATGGCACGGTGACGGGCGAGCGGGCGCATCTGGCGGGCCTCAATCTTGTCGGGCTGAAGCGGCGCGGGGCGGAAAAGGCGCATATCAACGGGTTGCGCGCGGCTTACGGCGCGCTGTTCGAGGGCGACGGCACGCTGACGGAACGCGCGGCCCGCGTGGCCGAAAGCCATGCCGACAACCCGCTGGTGGCGGAGGTGCTGGAATTCCTGGCCGAAGGCTCGTCACGCCACGTCACCACCCCCGAGTGAGGGCGCGGCCGATGCTTCAGACCGGCGCCACGGCCAATATCGGCGGGCTTGCGATCGTGGCGGGTTCCGGCACGCTGCCGCGCATGCTGGCCGAGGAGTGCCGGCGCCGTGGGCGGCCCTACCAGGTGGTTGTCTTCGAGGGCATCAATCTCGACTGGGCCGAGGGGCACCCGGTCATCCCGGCCATCTTCGAGAAGCCGGGGCGCCTGTTCGCCGCGTTGCGGCGGGCGGGCGTGAGCGAGGTGACCTTTGCCGGTGGCGTCCGGCGCCCGCGCCTCAGCCCCATCCGTTTCGACATGAAGGCGATCGCGCTGGCGCCGCAGCTGTTCCGGGCGCTGCGCTCGGGCGACGATGCGGCGCTTCGGATCGTGACCGCCATCTTCGAGGACGAGGGCCTGCACATCGTGGCCGCCCACCGGATCCTGTCGAGCCTGATCGCGCAGGAGGGCGTGCTGACCGAGGCGCGCCCATCCGAGGGCGACCGCGCGGATGCCGCGCGCGCGGCCGAGATCGTGGCCGCCCTCGGCGCCGTCGATGTGGGGCAGGGCGTGGTGGTGGCGCAAGGCATCTGCCTGGGTATCGAAAGCATCCAGGGAACCGACGCGATGCTGGATTTCGTGGCCCGCACCGCCGGCGGTTTCCGCCCCGATCCCGAGGGCGCGCGCGGCCTGCTGCTGAAGGCGCCGAAACCGGGGCAGGACTGGCGCACGGACTTGCCCGCGATCGGCCCCGACACGGTGACGCGCGCCCACGAGGCGGGACTTGCGGGCATCGTCGTGCAGGCGGGCGGCGTGCTGATCCTGGGCGAGGACGAGACGCTGTCGCGGGCCAACGCGCTGGGAATGTTCATCTGGGGCCGGCCGGCATGAGCACTGCCGCCCCGCGCATCTTCATCATCGCGGGAGAGGCGTCCGGCGACCGGCTGGGGGCCGCCCTGATGGCGGGGCTGCGGGACCTGACCGGCGGCACGGTGCGCTTCGAGGGGATCGGCGGCCCGCTTATGGCGGGCGAGGGGCTGGACAGCCTTTTCCCGATGGACCGGCTTTCGGTCATGGGCCTGACCGAGGTGCTGCCGCGCCTGCCGGAGTTGATGCGCCTGATCCGCCAGACCGGCGATGCGGTGGCGGACGCCGCGCCCGATGCGCTTGTCACCATCGACAGCCCGGATTTCTGCCTGCGTGTCGCGCGCCGCGCGCGGCGGCGGCTGCCGCGGCTCAGGACGATCCACTATGTCGCGCCCTCGGTCTGGGCGTGGCGGCCGGGGCGCGCGGCGAAGATGGCGAAGGTCATCGATCATGTGCTGGCGCTTCTGCCGTTCGAGCCGCCCTACATGACCGCCGCGGGCATGACGTGCGATTTCGTGGGCCACCCGGTGGCCGAGACCCCGGTGGCCGATGCCGCGCAATGCGCCGCCTTCCGCCAAGGCGCGGGCATCGCGCCCGATGCGGCCCTTCTGTGCCTGCTGCCCGGATCCCGCGCGGGGGAAGTGGCGCGCCACGGTGCGCTGTTCCGCGAGGTGCTGGACCGGCTGGCGGCAAGGCGCCCCTCGCTGCGGGTCGTGATCCCCGCGGTCGGACCAAGGGTGCCCGAGCTGCGCGCGCTTTTCGAGGGGGCGCCGGGGCGGCCGGTGATCCTCGACCCCTCGATCCTGCCGGGCGCGCTGGCCGAGGCCCGCAAGCGCGCTGCCTTTGCCGCCAGCACCGCCGCGCTGGCCGTCTCTGGCACCGTCTCGCTGGAGGTGGCTGCCGCGGGCACGCCGATGGTGGTGACCTACCGCGCGAGCGCCGTGTCGGCCTTTCTTGCGAAGCGGCTGGTCAAGGTGCGCCACGCCTCGCTGGTGAACATCCTCGAGGATGCGGCCGTGATCCCCGAATTCATCTTCGATGCCGCCACGCCCGAGGCGCTGACCGAGGCGACCGCGCATCTTCTGGACGATCCCGCGGCCCGGACGCGGCAGACCACGCGTTTCGCCGCCGCCATGACGGCGCTGGGGCGCGGGCAGGAGTCGCCGGGCCTGCGTGCGGCGCGGTCCGTGCTGACCGCTATCGGGTGAAATCCGCCACCGTTGCGCCGGTGGCATCCAGCAGGGTCTTCGGGGCGATCGAGAAGACATGGTTGGGCGTGCCGGCAGCGGCCCAGACCGTGTCGAAGCTCAGGATATGCGGGTCGAAATAGGCCCGGATCGGGGTCAGGTGCCCGAAGGGCGACACGCCCCCGATGGCAAAGCCGGTGACCGCGCGGATACTGTTGCCGTCGGCCTTTTCAAGCGGCACGCCCGCAACGGCGGCGGCCTTGGCGTCATCGACGAAGTTGCTGCCCGCGGTCAGGAACAGCACATGCTCGTCGCTGCCCAGGGCGCGCAGGATCACGGATTTCACGATCTGATCGACGGTCGCGCCCACGGCATCGGCCGCGTCCTGCGCGGTGCGGGTGCTGGCGTCGAGTTGCACGGGAGAGATCGGGACACCCCGCGACTCCGCGTCGGAAATGACGCGTCTCAGGCTCTTGCTCATGGAAAATCCATTGTCGAAACGGAAAAGGGCCGGCTTGCGCCGGCCCCTCGGGTCTCACTTCCGGTCCGCCACGTCCACATAGTCGCGGTGGGTCGGGCCGGTATAGATCTGGCGCGGCCGGCCGATGCGCTGGCTCGGGTCCACGATCATTTCCTTCCACTGCGAGATCCAGCCCACGGTCCGCGCCAGCGCGAAGATCGGCGTGAACATAGAGGTCGGGAAACCCATCGCGTCGAGGATGATGCCCGAGTAGAAGTCCACGTTGGGGTAGAGCTTCTTCTCGATGAAATACGGATCGTTCAGCGCGATCTTTTCCAGCTCCTGGGCGACCTGCAGCGTGGGGTTGTCCTTGACCCCCATCAGCTCCAGCACTTCCTTGGCGCTTTCCTGCATCACCTTGGCGCGCGGGTCGTAGTTCTTGTAGACCCGGTGGCCGAAGCCCATCAGGCGGAACGGGTCGTTCTTGTCCTTGGCGCGTTCGATGTATTCGGGGATGCGGTCGGGCGTTCCGATCTCGCGCAGCATCTCCAGGCAGGCCTGGTTCGCACCGCCATGCGCCGGACCCCAGAGACAGGCGACGCCGGCCGCGATGCAGGCAAAGGGGTTCGCCTGCGACGAGCCCGCCAGTCGCACGGTCGAGGTCGAGGCGTTCTGCTCGTGATCGGCGTGCAGCGTGAAGATGCGGTCCATCGCGCGGGCCAGGATCGGGTCGACCTTGTAATCCTCGCAGGGAACCGCGAAGCACATGTGCAGGAAGTTCGACGCGTAATCCAGGTCGTTGCGCGGATACACGAAGGGCTGGCCGATCGAGTACTTGTAGGCCCAGGCGCAGATCGTCGGCATCTTGGCGATCAGGCGGATCGTGGCGACCTCGCGCTGCCAGGGATCGTTGATGTCGGTCGAGTCGTGGTAGAAGGCCGACATCGCGCCGACCACGCCGCAGACCACCGCCATCGGGTGCGCGTCGCGCCGGAAGCCGCGGTAGAAATACTGCATCTGCTCATGCAGCATGGTGTGCCTTGTCACCCGGTTCTCGAAATCCTCGAGCTGTTCGCCGCTCGGCAGCTCGCCATAGACGAGCAGGTAGCACACCTCGAGGAAATGCGACTTCTCGGCCAGCTGATCGATCGGGTAGCCGCGATAGAGCAACTCTCCCTTGTCGCCGTCCACATAGGTGATGGCGCTCTCGCAGGACGCGGTAGAGCCGAAGCCCGGGTCATAGGTGAAGACGTCGCCTTCGCCATAAAGCTTGCGGATGTCGATGACGTCCGGACCCAGGGTCGGGCTTGCCATTGGCAATTCCAGCTTCTTGTTGCCGAAGATCAGCGTCGCGCTCGCGCCCTTGTCTATCGCCATGTCGTCATCCTTGTTGTTGTTGCGACCGTCCCGCCAGGGTCGGCGGGTGGCGCGTCTCATCTCTTTTTGCCGGCTCTCTCAGCCGGTCGCGTCGGCCAGGCGCAGCAGCGTCTCTTCCTTGCCGATCACGCCCATCACGTCGAACACGGAGGGCGATACCGTGCGGCCTGTCAGCGCCGCGCGAAGGGGTTGGGCAACCTTGCCTAGCTTGAGGCCCTCGCTGTCGGCGAAATCCCGGATTTCAGCCTCCAGCGCGGCCTGCGTCCAGCTAGCATGTTGCAGGCGCGTGGTCAATCTGGACAGCATACCACGGGATACCGTGTCCAGCTGCGCGGCGGCCTTCTCGTCCGGCTCGAACGGACGCTGCCCAAGGATGAAGTGCGCCATTTCAAGGAGTTCCGGAAAGGTCTTGGCGCGTTCCTTCAGCCCCTCGGCGGCCGCCAGGATCTGCGCGTTCTGGTCCTCGGTGAAGGGGGGCATGTTCTGCGACGCAACGTAATCGCTTAGCGCCTGCAACATGTGGGCGGGATCCATCGCCCGCATGTGCTGGCCCGACAGATTCTCCAGCTTCTTGAAGTCGAAGCGCGCCGGCGACTTGCCGATGCTTTCCAGGTTGAACCACCCGACCGCCTGTTCGGTGGTGAAGAACTCGTCGTCGCCATGGCTCCAGCCCAGCCGGGCCAGGTAGTTGCGCATCGCCTCGGGCGGGTAGCCCATGTCGCGATAGGCCTCCACGCCCAGGGCGCCGTGGCGCTTGGACAGTTTCGCGCCGTCGGGCCCGTGGATCAGCGGGATATGGGCGAAGACCGGCGTCTCCCATCCGGCGGCGCGGTAGATCAGCGTCTGCCGGGCCGAGTTGGTCAGGTGGTCATCGCCGCGGATCACATGGGTCACGCCCATGTCGTGATCGTCCACCACCACGGCCAGCATGTAGGTGGGCGTGCCGTCCGAGCGCAGCAGGATCAGGTCGTCCAGCGTCTCGTTCTTCCAGGTGACGGTGCCCTGGACCTGGTCCTCGACCACCGTCTCGCCGTCGCGGGGCGCCTTCAGGCGCACGACGTAGGGCGCGTCGGGGGCAGGGGGCGTGCCGCCGTCGCGCCAGGGCGAAAGAAACAGGGGCGGGCGCCCGGCCGCCTTTTCGGCCTCGCGGAAGGCGTCGATCTCTTCCTTGCTGGCATAGCAGCGATAGGCGGTGCCGTCCTCGATCATCCTGTGGGCGACCTCGGCATGCCGGTCGGACCGCGCGAACTGGCTGATCGGCTCGCCATCCCAGTCGAGGCCCAGCCACTTGAGGCCGTCGAGAATGGCCTGCGTCGCCTCGGGGGTCGAGCGCGCGCGGTCGGTATCCTCGATCCGGAGCAGGAAGGTTCCCTGGTGATGGCGGGCGAAAAGCCAGTTGAACAGCGCCGTGCGCGCCCCGCCGATATGCAGGAAGCCGGTCGGAGAGGGGGCGAAACGGGTGACCACCGGGGCGGATGCCGCCATGAGTTAACCTCCGGGAAACCAGTGCAGGAGAATGCTTGCGCGCTATCTAGGCCAGAACCGGCGGGGGAAACAAGTGCGGCTGAGCGCAGGCATCGAGGCGCAGCGCGGCACGCTCCTGCTCTGGGCGCCCGCGGCGATGGCCGTGGGGATCTGCGTCTATTTCGCGCTGAAGTCGGAACCCGGCCTCGGGCATTCGCTGACCTTGGGCGGGTCGGGCGCGGTCCTGCTCGGCCTGCACCTGTGGCGGCGGCGCGGGTCGGCGCTTGCGCTTGCCGGCCTGGCCTGCCTTGGCTTTGCGCTGGCCGATGCGCAGACCGCGCGGATGCAGGCGCCGGTGCTGGAACGGATCACCTTCGGCGCGGTCATGGGCCGGGTCGTGGGCCTCGACCGGTCCGAGCAGAACCGCATCCGCGTGCGGCTCGACCAGGTGTGGATCGAGGGGCTGGCCCCCGAGAAGACCCCGCACCGCGTGCGCATCGTGCTGGCCCGCCCGCCCGATCCCGGGACGCTTGCGCCGGGCAACCGGATCATGCTGCGCGCCCGCCTGACCCCGCCGCTGCCACCGGTCGAGCCGCGCGGCTTCGACTTCCGCCGCCACGCCTGGTTCGACGGGCTGGGCGCGATCGGATCCTCGGCCGAGCCCGTTGTGCTGGCGGAGCCGCCCACGGCCCCGCCCGCCGCGCTGTGGCTGTTTTCGCTGCGGATGCAGTTGTCCGATGCCATCCGCGCGCGGATGCCGGCCCACTCTGGGGGCTTTGCCGCGGCGATCCTGTTCGGGGACCGCTCAGGCGTGGACCCGGCCGACCTGGTCGATCTGCGCGTGTCGAACCTTGCACATCTGCTGGCAATCTCGGGGCTGCACATGGGGCTGCTGACGGGGGCGATGTTCGTCGCGCTGCGTCTTGCGCTGGCGGCGGTGCCGGGCGTGGCGCTGTGCCTGCCCGCGAAGAAGATCGCGGCGCTTGGCGCGATGGCGGCGGGGGCGGGGTATCTTGCGCTTTCGGGCGCGAGCGTCGCCACGCAGCGCGCCTTCATCATGGCCGCCGTCGTCTTCTGTGCCGTGCTTGCCGACCGCCCCGCGCTGACCCTGAGGGCGGTGGCGCTGGCGGGGCTGATCCTGCTGGTGATCGACCCCTTCGCGGTGATGGGGGCGGGGTTCCAGATGTCGTTCGCCGCCACGATCGCGCTGATCGCGACCTATGGCGCCCTGCAATCCTGGGCGCCCTGGCGGCGGATGGATGCGCGGGGCGGGCGCGTCCTGCGCTTTGCGCTGGGGCTTGCGCTGACCTCGCTGGTGGCGGGGCTCGCGACCGCGCCCTTCTCGGCCTTTCACTTTCACCAGATGTCGCGCTACGGGCTGATCGCGAACATCCTCGCGGTGCCCGCGATGGGGTTCGTCGTCATGCCCTCGGCGCTGATCGCGGCTCTTCTCTGGCCGTTCGGTCTGGAGGGGGTGGCGTTGTGGCTGATGCAACTCGGCATCGACCACATTCTGGCCGTGGCCGGCTGGGCCGCATCGCTTCCTGCGCCGCTGTGGCTGGTCCCGGCGGGGCCCGGCTGGGCGCTGGGGCTGATCGCGCTTGGCGGTTATGCGCTGGCAACACTTCGGGGACCGCCCCGACTGGCGGGGCTGCCGGTCGCAGCCCTTGCCATCGCGTTCTGGGCCGCCACGCCGCGCCCCGATGTCATGGTCGATCCCGACGGCGCGCTCGTGGGCGTGCGCGGGGCCGAGGGGCTTGCCCTGAACCGCGCCCGCGGCGCGGGCTTTGCCGCGCGCGTCTGGCTTGAAAATGATGGCGATGCGGCCGACCAGCGTGCGGCGGCGGCCCGCACAGATGGCGCGGGGGGCGAGGCGGTCGAATGGCGGCTGCCCGACGGCCGGCGCGTCCTGTGGCTGAAGTCGGCACCCGAAGGCGGATCGGCCTGCGTGGGCGTGTCCCTTGTCATCGCCCCCGGCGCAGGGCCGGACAGGGCGTCCGCGGTCCCGGCCGGCTGTTCGCTGATCGATGCCGAAACGCTGCGCCGCGAGGGTGCGCATGCCTTCCGTCTCGATCGCTGGGGAAGCCCGCTCACCACGCGGATGGTCAGCGGGCAGCGGCCCTGGACGGTCGCTCAGTAGCTGCGGATCAGCCCGACCAGCTTGCCCTGCACCTTGACCTGCTCGGCCCCGTAGAGCCGCGTCTCGTAGGCGGGGTTGGCGGCCTCGAGCGCGATGGCGTTGCCCTTGCGGCGCAGGCGCTTCAACGTTGCTTCCTGGCCCTCGACCAGCGCCACCACGATATCGCCGTTCTCGGCGCTGGACTGTTCGCGGATCACGACGATGTCGCCATTGTTGATGCCCGCGTCGATCATCGAGTCGCCCTTGACCTCCAGCGCGAAATGCCGGGCCTGGCCGGAAACCATGCTGCCCGGGACCGCGACGTGGTGCGACACCTGTTCGATGGCCGCGATCGGGGTACCGGCGGCGATGCGGCCCATCACCGGCAGGTCCACCGCGACCGCGTAGTCCACGCCCGCGGGCGGCGCGGCACGTTCGCGGCCGTGCAGCGGCGTGACGTTATCCTCGGCCACCCCATCGGGCAGCTTCACGATTTCGATGGCGCGGGCGCGGTGCGCGAGGCGGCGGACGAAGCCCCGTTCCTCCAGCGCGGTGATGAGCCGGTGGATGCCTGATTTCGAGCGGAGGTCCAGCGCCTCCTTCATCTCGTCGAAAGAGGGCGGCACACCGTCGCGCTGGATCCGGCGGTGGATGAACTTCAGCAAGTCGAGCTGTTTCTTCGTCAACATCCTGCTCTTGTCCCGTCTCATGCCAGCCCGGGGAACCGCCCGGTTTCATCCGGACCCCGCGCAGTTGGCGCTTCGTTCTCAACAGTTCTGGCAAAGTTCTCGTTTTGTGTCAATTCGGAACGCTATCGCCGAAGTGATTAACGAACCCCTCTCAGGGAAGCGGCAGAAATGCCACCGCGTCGCCGGGTTCCGATGCGGGCGCACGCGGCGGCCGGATCGCAAGGCAGTTCGCGGCCTGCAACACATGAAGAAGCGAGCTGTCCTGGCGCTCGAACACCTCGACCAGCGGGCCGTCGGCAGTCTCGGTCAGCCGGGCGCGCATGTAGTGCTCGCGCGGGCCGTTGGCGGGAACGGCATTCGCAAGCCGGCCCATGCGGATCACCGGGTCCGGCGGCAGGCCCAGATAGGCGCGGATCACCGGCAGCACGAAGATCACGCCACAAACCATTGCCGAGACGGGATTTCCGGGCAGGCCGATCATTGGCGTCCCGCGCAGGGTGCCCGCCATCAGCGGCTTTCCCGGGCGCATCGCGATCTTGTAGAAATCCAGCGTCAGCCCTTCGGCGATGGCCGTCTCCTGCACCAGGTCATGATCGCCCACCGAGGCGCCGCCGAGCGTCACGATCAGGTCGACGTCCGAGGCCAGTGCAAGCGTCGCGCGCAGGCTGTCGGGGCTGTCCGAGGCGATCGGCAACAGGCGCGGCGCGGCGCCGGCCTGTGCCAGCATCGCCGCAAGCCCGTAATTGTTGGAACTCACGATCTGGTCGGGCCCCGGCGCGGCACCCGGTGGCACCAGCTCGTCCCCGGTCGGGATCAGGGCCACGACCGGCTTGCGCCGCACCGGCAGGTGCGCGTGATTCATCGCGGCCAGCAGCGCGATATCGAGCGATGTCAGCGGCCCGAGGCCGGGGAAGGGCGCACCGGCGGCGAAATCCGCACCGGCGGGGCGGATGTGGCGCGCCTGGTCGCGGGTCTCGCGCACGGTGATGGTGTCGCCGTTCCGCTCGGCATCCTCCTGGATGAGGATGTCGTCCGCGCCTTCGGGAACCGGCGCGCCGGTGAAGATGCGCACCGCCTCGCCGGGGCCAAGCGTGCCCGTCCAGCCGCGCCCGGCGGCGGCCTCTCCGACCACGCGCAGCGTCATGCCGGGCTGCGAATAGGACCGGCGCACTGCGTAGCCATCCATGGCCGAGGCGGCGAAGGGCGGTTGCGTGCGGCGCGAGGTCAGCGGCTCGGCCAGCACCCGGCCGGCCGCGTCCAGAAGCGACACTTCTTCAGAACCAACGGGCCGGATGCCGGACAGGATCCGCGCCCGCGCCTCGGCGACGCTCAGCATCAGGGCGCCTCGAACCGGCCCGATGCGCCACCATCCTTGAAGGTCAGGCGCGCGCCGGTGATCTCCATGCCGCGATCGACCGCCTTGACCATGTCATAGACGGTCAGCGCCGCCACGGTCACGGCGGTGAGCGCCTCCATCTCGACCCCGGTCTGGCCGGTGGTCCTGACGGTCGCCTCGATCTCGACGCGCGGCGGGTTCTCTGCCGGGGTCAGGTCGACCGTGACCTTGGAAAGCGCCAGCGGATGGCAGAGCGGGATCAGGTCATGGGTCTTTTTCGCCGCCATGATCCCCGCCAACCGCGCCACGGCCAGCACGTCGCCCTTTTTCGCGCGTCCCTCGCGGATCAGGGAAAGGGTCTCGGGCTGCATGTGGATCTGCGCGATCGCGGTCGCCGTCCGATGGGTGACAGGCTTGTCCGACACATCGACCATATGCGCGTGGCCGGCTTCGTCGAAATGCGTGAGTTTTCCGTTCATTGCGCCGCTTTCATCACGGGATCCGCCAGCAGCTTCGCCGTCGCCGCGGCAACATCGGGCTGCCGCATCAGGCTTTCGCCGATCAGGAAGGTGGTCACGCCGCAACCCGCCATGCGCGCCAGGTCCGCGGGCGTGAACAGCCCGCTTTCGGACACGATCAGCGCGCCCTCGGGGGCCTTGGCGACAAGTTCCTCGGTCGTCTCAAGCCGCGTCTCGAAGGTCTTGAGATTGCGGTTGTTTATGCCCACAAGGCGGGATTTCAGCTTGTGCGCACGGGCCATTTCCCCGGCGTCGTGTACCTCGATCAGCGCGTCCATGCCCCAGCCGCGCGCCGCATCCTCAAGTTCCGCCGCCTGCGCGTCGCTGACGCTGGCAAGGATGATCAGGATGCAGTCCGCCCCCCAGGCGCGTGCCTCGGCCACCTGGTAGGGATCGTATAGAAAATCCTTTCGGATCAGGGGGATATCGACGGCCTTGCGCACAGCCTGCAAGTATTCGGGCCGCCCCTGGAAAGAGGGCGCGTCGGTCAGCACCGACAGGCAGGCGGCCCCCCCCTCGACATAGGCGCGGGCCAGCGCGGGCGGGTCGAAATCCGCGCGGATCAACCCCTTGGAGGGCGAGGCTTTCTTGATCTCGGCAATCAGCCCGTAGCGCCCTTCGGCGCGCGCACGGCGCAAGGCGCCCTCGAAGGCGCGGGGTGCTTGGGCGGCGCGGGCCGCCGTCTCGACGCCTGGCAGCGGACGCTCGGATTTCGCCGTGGCGATTTCCTCAAGCTTGTAGGCCTTGATGCGGTCCAGAACCGTCGCGCTCATTTCTCGGCCTCCGCAGCCTTGGTCGTCAGCTCGGCCAGCGCCGCGATCCTGGCGGCGGCGGCGCCGCTGTCGATGCTTTGCGCCGCACGCGCGACCCCCTCACGCAGATCGGCGGCAGTGCCCGCGATCACCAGCGCGGCTGCAGCGTTCAGCAGCACCGCGTCGCGATAGGCCGACGCCTCGCCCGCCAGCAGGGCGCGAAGCGCGCGGGCGTTCTCCTCGGGGGTGCCGCCGAGGATCGCGTCGAAGGCGTGGACCGGCAGGCCGGCATCCTCGGGGTGGATTTCGCCCAGGGTGACATGGCCGTCGTCCAGCCGCGCCACATGGGTCACGCCCGCGATCGAAATTTCGTCGGTGCCGTCCGCGCCATGGACCAGCCAGGCCCGGTCGGACCCCAGCGCGCCCAAGGTCTCGGCCATCGGCAGGATGATGTCGCGGCTGAAGGCGCCGGTCAGCTGGCGCTTGACGCCGGCGGGATTGGTCAGCGGCCCGAGGATGTTGAAGATGGTGCGCGTGCCCAGTTCCTGCCGGGCGGGCATGACATGGCGCATTGCCGGATGGTGCATCGGCGCCATCATGAAGGCGATCCCGACCTCCGCAAGCGCGCGCTCGACCACCGCAGCGCCGACCATGACGGAAATGCCCATCTGCGACAGCGCGTCGGCCGAGCCGGATTTCGAACTCAGGTTGCGGTTGCCGTGCTTGGCGACCGGCACGCCCGCGCCGGCCACGACGAAGGCGGCGGCGGTCGAGATGTTGAGCGTGCCCTTGCCATCGCCCCCGGTGCCGACGATGTCGATGGCACCCTCGGGGGCGCGGACCTTGACGCATTTGCGGCGCATGACGGCGGCGGCGGCGGCGTATTCCTCGACCGTCTCGCCGCGCACGCGCAGCGCCATCAGCAGACCGCCGATCTGGGCCGGGGTGGCGTTGCCCTCCATCAGGATGGAAAAGGCGGCCTCGGCCTCCTCGCGGGTAAGCGCGCCTTCGGCCGCGCGCGCGATCAGCGGCTTGAGGGGGTCGCTCATGCCGGTTCCGCCACGGTCTCGAGGAAGTTGCGCAACAGCCGGTGGCCATGTTCCGAGGCGATCGACTCGGGATGGAACTGCACCCCCTGAAGCGGCAACTCGCGGTGGCGCAGCCCCATGATCGTGCCGTCCTCGAGCCAGGCGGTCACCTCGAGGCAGTCCGGCAGCCCCTCGCGCGCGACGACAAGCGAGTGGTAGCGCGTGGCCGAGAAGGGCGAGGGAAGGCCCTCGAACAAGCCCTGGCCCTTGTGATGGATGATGCCGGGCTTGCCATGCACGATTTCCGTGTGGCGCACCACCTTGCCGCCAAAGGCCTGGCCCAGCGTCTGGTGGCCGAGGCAGACCCCAAGAAGCGGCGTGCCGGTCTCGGCCGCGGCATGGGTCAGCGCAAGGCAGATGCCGGCCTGGTCCGGATCGCAGGGCCCAGGCGAGAGCACGATGCCCGAGGGGCGCATCGCCATCGCCGCCTGCACGTCGAGCGCGTCATTGCGGCGGACCACGACCTCTGCCCCCAGACTGCCCAGGTAATGCACCAGGTTGTAGGTGAAGCTGTCGTAGTTATCGATCAAAAGCAGCATCAGGCCCCTCATCGCCTTGCATAAGCGGCCAGACATTCCGCATAGTCCGAACGCTGGCTATACATGCGCGGCAGGCCCGAGCATGGTCAAGAGGGGCAGGGACGAAATCGGCGGGAAAGGCAGCCGCCGGGATAGGAGCAGGAATGATCCGGTATCTTTTCGGCGTGGTTCTGGGAATGGCGGCCGTCGGCGCGGTGCTGGCCGCGGTGGCCGTGCTGGTGCCCAGCGAGAACGGCCCGATCGCGGCCATGCGCGATGCGGGAGAGGCGGCGCCCGAGGCCGGGCCAGAGGCCGCACCCCGGCCAGAGCCCGAGCCGGCACCCGCCTCAGAGCCCGAGCCAGCGCCCACGCCTGAACCGGCAGTGCCGGAACCCGCGGCGCCCGAGGCAGGACCGGAAGCGGCGGCCCCGCCGATCCCCGAGGGCCCGAGCCTGGGAACTCCCGCGCCGGGCGGGGACAGCGGCGCCCTTGGCCCGTCGGACGATGCGGCGCCTTCGCGCATCGCGTCCGCCCCCCAGCCCGCGCCCCAGATGGCCGCACCGGGGGCAGAAGCCGCACCCAGCGTGAACGTCGAAAGCGCCGCCGTGCCGCAGGTCGGCACGATCAGCGACGACGCCGCGGCCGAACTGATCGAGGGTGACGCGCTGGCGCAGAACGCGGTCGCCTTCGAGGCCGTCGGAAGCCAGACGCTGATGGCGGTGATCCTGATCGACGAGGGGGCCGACAGCCTGCTGCGCGGTCTCGTGTCGTCGCTGGGCGTGCCGGTCACCATGGGCGTGACCGCCGACATCCAGAACGCGGGCAGCGTCGCCAGCGCCTATCGCGACGCCGGCGTCGAGGTGGTCGCGGTCCTGCCCTCGCAAGGCGCGCTTGGCGTCACGGAGGGCATGTCGCCCGCCGCCGTCGAGCCGCTTCTGGCCGAGGTGTTCCAGCGGGTGCCGCTGGCGACCGCGGTCATGGATCCGATCAACGGCCCGATGCCGCGGGACCGCGACCTGACCGACGCGGTGCTGGAGGCGCTGACGGTGACCGGGCACGGGCTGCTGACCCATCGCGGCACCGGGCTCAACAACGTGCCGCTGATCGCGGACGAGGCCGGTGTCTACAGCGACGTGGTCTACCGGGTGATCGACGACAATCCGGGGGCGGCCAACATCGCGCTGGAACTGGGGCGGGGCGTGCTGGACGCGTCGCGCGGGGGCAGCGTGATCGTGGTGGGCCGCCTGCGCCCCGAGACGATGGACGCCATCGCAGCCTGGACCGGCAGCAACGAGGCGCGCTCGGTCACGCTCGCGCCCGTTTCGGCGGTGCTGCGCTGAGCGTCAGTTGGCGCCGCGGCGGGTGACGAAGATCCCCGCCTCGCGCGCTGCCTGGCGCAGCGCCTTGGCCTTGTTCACCGTCTCCTGGAACTCGGCCTCGGGGTCGCTGTCATAGACCACACCGCCGCCGGCCTGGATGTAGAGCGTGCCGTCCTTGACCACGCCGGTGCGCAGCGCGATGCAGACATCCATGTCGCCGTTGGCCGAGAAATAGCCCACGCCGCCGCCATAGACGCCGCGCTTCTCGCTTTCCAGCTCGTCGATGATTTCCATGGCGCGCACCTTGGGCGCGCCCGAAACGGTGCCCGCCGGCAGCCCCGCCAGCAGCGCGGAAAGCGCGTCATGCTCGGGCGCAAGCTCTCCCTCGACGTTGGAGACGATGTGCATGACGTGGCTGTAGCGTTCGATGATGAACTGCTCGTTGGGGTCCACCGTGCCGATCTTCGACACCCGGCCGACATCGTTGCGGCCCAGGTCCAGCAGCATCAGGTGCTCGGCCATTTCCTTGGGATCGGACAGCAGATCCTGCTCCAGCGCCTTGTCCTCCTCGGGGGTGGCGCCGCGGGGGCGGGTGCCGGCGATCGGGCGGATGGTCACGGTCCGGCCCTTGACCCGCACCAGGATCTCGGGGCTGGCGCCCACGATCTGGAAACCGCCCATGTTGAAGAAGAACATGTAGGGCGAGGGGTTGGTCCGCCTGAGCGCCCGGTAAAGCGCGAAGGGCGGCAGATCGAAGGGCAGCGCCCAGCGTTGGGACGGCACCACCTGGAAGATGTCGCCGGCGCGGATGTAGTCCTTCGCCCGCTCGACGATGGCGTGATAGCCCTCGCGGGTGGTGTTCGACACCGCCTCTCCCGGATCCAGCCAGTCGCCGGGGTTGCGGGTCTCGGACGTGGCGGGCCGGTCGAGATCGCGCACAGCGTCCATCACCCGCTCGGCCGCCTGGGCATAGGCCGCGCGCGCCGACTGGCCGGCGGCGGCCCAGACGGGGCTGACCACGGTGACCTCGCCCTTCACGCCGTCCACCACCACGACGATGGTGGGGCGCTGGAACATCGCGTCGGGCAGGTCCAGCGGATCGGGGTTCACGCCCGGCAGACGTTCCACCAGCCGGATCATGTCATAGCCCAGATAGCCGAACAGCCCGGCCGAGATGGGGGGCAGGTCGGCGGGCATGTCGATCCGGCTTTCCGCGATCAGCGCGCGCAACGAGGCGAGCGGATCGCGCTCGTCCGCCACGAAGGCGTCGGGATCGAAGCGCGCGTCGCGGTTGATCTCGGCCCCCGTGCCGCGGCAGCGCCAGATCACGTCGGGGCGCATTCCGATGACGGAATAGCGCCCGCGCACCTCGCCGCCGGTCACGGATTCGAGCATGAAACTGTCGGGCCGGGCCTGCGCCAGCTTCAGCATCAGCGAGACGGGCGTATCGAGATCCGCCACCAGCCGCGCCCAGACCAGCTGGTTGCGGCCGGCCTCGTGGATGGGTGCGAAATCCTCGAAGGCGGGTTGGATCTGCATCACGGATACTGCGCCAGCGTGTCGGCGATCAGCTGCTGGTTCACCGTGGGCGCCGCGGCCGTCACCAGGTCCTGCGCGAAGCCCAGGAACAGGGTCTGGCCCAGTTCGGCGTCCAGCGCGGCGGACAGCGTATCGAGCTGCTGGCGATAGGCCTCGCTGGCGGTGTCCACGGGCGCGATCTCGTCAAGCTGCACGACATGGGCGGCGGTGGGGCCGGCCATGACCGTGCTCTCGCCCGTGGCCGCGATGCCGAAGGCGGTGTCCACGATGCCCGCGGGCAGCCCCGGCTCGGGCTGGGCGGTGCGCGACAGCGGCGCCGGGCTGCGCGGTGTCAGCCCCGCATCGGCCGCGACCGCGTCCAGCGTGCGCCCGGTTTCCAGCAGCGCCTGCAACTCGGCTGCGCGCGCCTCTAGCCTGCGGGCAAGCTCGGCCGCGGCCCAGTCCGTGGCGACCTGGGCGCGCACCTCCTCGAAGGGGCGCAGGGCAGGGGGCACCACCTCGTCCACCCGCAGCGCCGCGATGCCGCCATTCTCAAGCTCGATGATGTCGCGCGGCGCCTCGCCCGGTTCCAGCTCGAAGGCCTCCTGCCGGAAATCCATGTCGCCGGCCAGGCCTTCGCCCATCTCGGCCGTCAACTCCAGGGTTCCGAATTCGAGCGGCGTTTCGGCGTCGATCTCTTCCAGCGTGGCGCCGGCGGCGATCAGGTCGAAGACCGGGTCGAACCAGTCGACGATCCGGCCGCGCGCCTCTTCCTCGGCCAGGGTCTGGCGCAACTCGTCCTGCACCTGCTCGAAAGGCGTGGCGAGGGCCGGAAGGATGGCGTTCAGCCTGTAGAGGGACGGGCCAAGATCGGTCTGCACCGGACCGATGATCCCGGGCCCCTCGGCGCCGAACACCGCCTCGCGGGCGGCCGCGCCCAGATCCTCGCGCCGGACCGGGCCGAGCGACAGGTCCGACGCCGACAGGCCCCGCTCGGCGGCGATGTCGTCGAAGCTCATCGTGCCGGCGTCGATCGCGGCCTTTGCCTCGGCGGCGCCTGCCTCGGTGCCGAAGGCGATCACCTCGACCAGCCGACGCTCGGGGCGGTTGAAGCTGTCCGACCGGGCGTCATAGGCGGCGCGGGCCTGATCGTCGGTGATCTCCACCTCGGTGGCCATGATTTCGGGGGTGAGGGCCACATAGGCGACGCGCCGCGTCTCGGGCGTGGTATAGGCGTCAGGGTTCGCCTCGTACTGGGCGCGAAGTGCCGCATCGTCGGGGGTGCCGACGGGCGTCTCCAGATGCCGCTCCTCGATGGTCAGAAGCCGCACGGTCCGGCGCTCTCCGTCGAAGGCCAGCGCCGTCTCGGCCAGGATCCGCGGCATCGAGGTGCCGTCCGTGACGACCGACTGCATCAGCGCGCGGGTGGTATCGCGGCGGACCTGCTCCTCGAACTGGGCGGCGGTCAGCCCGGCACGGTCGAGAAAGAAGCGGTAGGTGGCGCTGTCGAAGCCGTTGGCGCCCTGGAAGCTCTGTTCGGCCATGAGTTCCTCGCGCACCACCTCGTCACCGACCGAAAGGCCCAGGTCGGCGGCCTTGCCGTCCAGCGCCGCCTGCGTGATGAGCTGCGAGAGAACCTGCTGGTCGAGCCCGAAAAGCTGCGCCTGCTGCATGGTCGGGCGCTGGCCGGTCTGCGCGCCGACGGCGTCGAGCTGCTGGAACAGCCGGCGCACGAATTCCTCGCGCGAGACGCGCTGGTCGCCGACATTGGCCACGTTCTGGCCCGACAGGCCGGAAACCGCGCCGCCCAGCCCGAAGCCTGTCAGACCGACGATGAGCAGGCCCAGAAGCGCCCAGACGACGATCGAAGTCCCCTTGCCGCGGCTTGAAGATCGAAAGGCTCTGAGCATGGGTCATCCCTGTCCTGATGGCGTGCGTTCACGCGGTGTCGGGCAGTCTTAGGCCGAGGGTGTCGGCATCGCAAGAGGCGTGGGCGCAAGCGTCACGGCGCGACCTGCGCCAGCCTGCGTGCAAGTTCCGCGATACCGTCGCCATCGGCATTGGCAAAGGCGATGCGCAACTGCCGCTCTGCGCTGCCATCGCCGCCCCGGTCGCGGCGCGGGCCGAACATGGTGCCCGGCAGGACCAGAAGTCCCGCCGCCGCGACCAGCCATTGCGCCACCTGATCCGACGGGCGGTCCCAGGGGTGTTCGAGATAGGCGAAATAGGCGCCGCTGCCCAGAAGCCGCCAGCCGGGCAGGGTGGTGAAGGCGGTCTCGACCGCGGCGCGGCGGCGCAGGATCTCGGCCCGTTCCTCGGCGACCCACGGGCCCAGGTGGCGCAGGCCGTGAAGGGCCGCGCGCTGGCCAAGCTGGTTGGGGCAGATGGTCACGGTGTCGAGGAACTTCTCGATCTGCGCGAGCCGCCGTTCCGAGGCGATGAGCGCGCCGATCCTGTGCCCGGTCAGGCGGAACACCTTGGAAAACGAATAGAGATGGATCAGGACATCCGCCCAGTCGCCCGCGAACAGCGCGTGCGGTGCGTCGCCCGCGGAATGGAAATCGCGATAGGTCTCGTCAAGGATCAGCGCGATGCCGCGTGCCCGCGCAAGTGCTGCAAAGGCCGCGATCAGGGCGGGCGGGTATTCGGCGCCGGTGGGGTTGTTGGGGCTGACCAGCACGATCGCCTTCACGCGGTCATCGATCAGCGCCGCCGCCTGTTCGGGGTCGGGCAGCATGCCTGCGCCGCAGGGCAGGAGCCGCGTCTCGATCCCGTTCATGTCGAGCCACATCTTGTGGTTGAAGTACCACGGCACCGGCAGGATCACCGCATCCCCCGGATCGGCGACCGAGGCGATCGCCGCGGCAAAGGCCTCGTTGCAGCCGGCGGTGATCGCGACCTGCCGCGCATGGATGCGCCCGCGATAGAGCGCGGACCAGCGCGCCGCGATCTCCTCGCGCAACTCGGGCATGCCCAGCACCGGGCCGTAGACATGCGCGCCCGGATCCTCAAGCGCGGCGCGGGCGATCTCCTGGCGCAGCGCCTCGGGCGGTGGGTCCACCGGGGCGGCCTGGCTCAGGTTCAGAAGCGGCATGTCCGGGGGCAGGGTGGCGGACTGCGCCCAGGCGCGCGCCTCCATCACAGGGGGCGGAAAGGCGGCGGAAAGGTTCCGCCCGAAGGGGGCCACGGGCATGCTTGCTCCTGATCGTTATGCCCGACCTGATTAGCGCGGGACGCCGCCGATGCAAACGCCGCGATGACGCCGCTTGAATGTCGCCCGCCAAGACGCCATAGGGGCCACATGGCACAACCACCGCTTCTGACGCTTTCCGACATCACCCTTGGCTTCGGCGGCGTGCCGCTGCTGGACGGGGCCGAACTGTCCGTCGCACCGGGCGACCGGATCGGCCTTGTCGGGCGCAACGGGTCGGGAAAATCCACCCTTCTCAAGATCATGGCGGGGCTGGTGCAGCCCGATGCCGGCACCCGTTTCGTGCCGCCGGGCAAGTCGGTCGCCTACATGGAGCAGGATCCGGATTTCACGCCCTTCGCCACCTTGGGCGATTTCGTGCGCGCGGGCCTGCCCGAGGCCGAGCATTACCGCGCCGACATCGCGATGGAAGGGGTGCGGCTGGATGGATCGCTTGCCTGCGACCGCGCCTCGGGCGGCGAGCGGCGGCGCGCGGCGCTGGCGCGGCTGCTTGCGCAGGACGCGGATCTGATGCTGCTCGACGAGCCGACCAACCACCTGGACATCGGGATGATCCAGTGGCTCGAGGCGGAGCTGCGCCAGACCCGCGCGGCATTCGTGCTGATCTCGCACGACCGGGCGTTCCTGCGGGCGCTGACGCGCAGCATGCTCTGGGTCGATCGCGGCGTCGTGCGGCGGCTGGAGCAGGGCTTCGACGCCTTCGAGGACTGGCGCGACAAGATCTTCGACGAAGAGGACCAGGCCCGCCACAAGCTGGACCGGCTGCTGAAGGCCGAGGGCCGCTGGGCGGTCGAGGGCATTTCCGCCCGGCGCAAGCGCAACCAGGGTCGTGTGCGGCGCCTGCAGGAGATGCGCGCCGACCGCGCGGCGCAGATCCGGCGCACGGGGGCCGCGGCGCTGGAATTCGCGTCCGGTCCCAAGTCCGGCAAGCTGGTGGTCGAGGCCGAGGGCGTGACCAAGCACTTCGGCGACCGGGCGATCGTGCAGGATTTCGACCTGCGCATCCACCGCGGCGACCGGGTGGCGCTGATCGGGCCGAACGGGGCGGGAAAGACGACGCTTCTGAACCTGCTGACCGGGCAGATGGACCCCGATGCCGGGCGGGTCCGGCTGGGCACGGGGCTCGACATGGCGGTGTTCGACCAGAACCGCGCGGCGCTCGATCCCGATGCGACGCTGTGGGACAGCCTGACGCTGGATCCGACGCTGGGGGTGTCGGGGAATTCCGACCAGGTGATGGTGCGCGGCACGCCGCGCCACGTGGTGGGGTATCTGAAGGATTTCCTCTTCACCGAGGCGCAGGCGCGCGGCCCGGTCCGGGCGCTGTCGGGCGGCGAGCGGGCGCGGCTGCTGCTGGCGCGGATCCTGGCGCGGCAGAGCAATTTCCTGATCCTCGACGAGCCGACCAACGATCTGGATGTCGAGACGCTGGACCTGTTGCAGGAGCAGATCGACGATTACGACGGCACCGTGCTGCTGGTCAGCCACGACCGGGATTTCCTTGACCGGGTGGCGGCAACCTCGATCCTGATGACGGGCGACGGGCGGGCCACGGTCTATGCGGGCGGTTATTCCGACATGCTGGCCCAGGGCGGCCGGCTGCCCGAACCGGTGAACGCGGCAAGGCCGAAGCCCGCAGCCCCCCCGCGTGAAAAGCCGAAGGCCGAGCGCGCGAAGCTCAGCTACAACCAGGAGCGGCGGCTCTCGGAGTTGCCGGGGCAGATCGAACGGCTGGAGGCCGAGATCGCCAAGCTTTCGGAGTTCCTGGCCGATCCCGATCTCTACACCACGGCGCCGCAGAAATTCGCCAAGGCGACCCAGGCGCTGGCCGAGCGGCAGGCCGCGCTCGAGGCGGCCGAGCTGGAGTGGCTGGAGCTGGAAGAGCTGCGCGAGCAGGCGGGCTAGGCCAGCAGGCTTTCCCAGTCGTGAAATCCCGCGGCGCGCAACGCCTCGAGTGCCGCGATGCGCCCGGTGCGCGTGGCGTCCCGGTCCACGTCATGCGGGGCGGCGCGCAGGGACGCGAATCCGGCCGGGTCGAGGCCGTGTTGCGCGGCCCCGGCCAGGATCAGCGCCTTGTACCAGTCGAAGGGGCGGCAGCCCGTCTCTGGCGCGGTGGCGACATAAAGGCTTGCGCGCCAGGCCCCCACCTGCACCCCGTCGATCCGGTCGCAACCCCGCCCCACGCCCTCGATCGCATCGAGCGTGGCGAATTCGCCCTCTGCCAGTTCGTAGACGACCCCCGGCGCGACGGCCCCCGGCCGGGGCAGGACCGTCGCCTTGCCAGACCCGTCCATCCAGCCGCGCTTGGCAAAGGCGACCACATGATCGGCAAGCCACGCCCCACCAACAAGCCGCGCGCCGGGGCAGCGCGCGGCCAGGCGTTCGGTCAGCAGGTTCGAGCCATAGGCGAAGTAGAACCGTGCCATCAGTAGGGCTGCGGATAGGCCTTGTGCAGATCGGCGATGCCCTGAAGCACCTCGTCGCCGAGCGTGACATCGGCCGCACCTATCGCGGTGGCAAGCTGGTCCATCTTCGTGGCGCCGATGATGACCGACGTCATGAAGGGCCGGCTCATGCAGAAGGCCAGCGCCAGCTGCGCGGGATCCAGGCCATGCGCGCGCGCCAGCGCCACATAGGCGTCCGAGGCCGCCAGCGATTGCGGCGTGATCCGCCCCGCCAGCCCCTTGTTGATCGTCGCGCGCGAGTCCGCCGGAACCTGACCGCCGCTGTACTTGCCGGTCAGAAGCCCCGCCGCCAGCGGCGTATAGGCCAGAAGCCCGACATCCTCGTGATGCGCCACTTCCGCAAGATCGGTGTCGAAGTTCCTGTAAAGAAGGGAATATTCGTTCTGGATGCTGGCCACGCGCGGGCCGCCCGCGCGCTCTGCCTCGTTCAGGTATTGCATCACGCCCCAGGCGGTGTCGTTGGACAGGCCGATATGCAGGATGCGGCCCTTCCGCACCTCGTCGGCCAGCACGCCCAGCACGTCGGCGATGTTCTGGCGCACGGCGGCGCTGTCCTGATGGCTGGGATCATAGGCCCACATCTTGCGGAAGTGGTAATGCCCCCGCATCGGCCAGTGCATCTGGTAGAGATCGATGCGGTCGGTCCTGAGCCGCTTGAGCGACCCCTCGATGGCGGTGGGGATGTCCTCGGGCAGGATCGGCCGCCCCTCGCGGATGTGCTTCGTCCCGCCGCCCGCCATCTTCGAGGCGAGGATGACCTCGTTGCGCCGCCCCGTCCGCGCGAACCAGTTGCCGATGATCTCCTCGGTCAGGCCCTGTGTCTCGGGGGTGACGGGCACGGTCGCGTAAAGCTCGGCGGTGTCGAAGAAGTTCACCCTGTGATCCATCGCGTAATCCATCTGGGCAAAGGCCTCGGCCTCGGTGTTCTGCGAGCCCCAGGTCATCGTGCCAAGGCAGATCTCGGGCACGGTCAGGCCGGTGCGGCCCAGCGGATTCTGTTTCATCGGAAAAGCCTTCTTCGGTGGTGTTTCTTGGCGCGGACGCGCGGCCGGAGACCTAGGCCACCGCGGCACCGGTGGCAAGCGGGACAGGCCGCGATGGTTGAGCCATGTCAATGCCGCCCCCGCTGCGACGCGCCAGCATGCCCCCAAGCCGTTCGGCGCAAAGGGGGGGAGTAAGGAACATGAGACTCGCGATATCCGCGGTGCTGGGCGTGCTGGCCGCGATGCCGGCACTGGCGCAGGATCACAGCGTGGGCAGGGACAACTACATCGAGTATTGTGCAAGCTGCCACGGATCGAACGGAAAGGGCGGTGGACCGCTGGCGGAGCTGATCACCGTGGCGCCGCCGGACCTGACGACGCTGAGCCAGCGCAATGAAGGCGCGTTTCCGATGCTTCAGGTCATCCACATCATCGACGGGCGCACCGGGGTGCGCGCGCATGGCGGGCCGATGCCGGTCTACGGCGCGGTGTTCGATGCGCAGGCGGCGGCCGGCAGCGGCAGCTACGGCTCGGTTCTGGAAACGCGGGGGCGCGTGCTGGCGGTGGCGGATTTTCTCGAATCGATCCAGGAGTGACGGGCCACGCTTGAGCCGCGGGTCCGGCGCAGGGAAAGTGCTCCGCGCCGGACCCGTTCAGGCGATCAGGATATCGTCGACATAAAAGGCGTCGCCTGCGCCCGCCACAAGGACAAGCTGGCCGATATCGGAGGCGCCGACCGCAAGCATCCCGTCCGCGATGTCGGCGCCCGCGGTGTAGGTGCGCGTCTCGAGGATCGCGCCGCCTGCATCGGCGACGGCGAGTTCCACCGTCTCGCCCGCGTCGAGCCCGGTCAGCTTCAGGCTTGCCACATCGAAACTCGCGCCGCCCTTCGACAGGTTCATCTCGTGGGTGGTGCCATCGGCATCGCTGAAAACCCGGAACTCGAAATCGTCGTCGCCGTCGTGATCCAGTAGCGCCCCGGCGGTTTCCTGCACGCCGGCACTCGCGTCGCCCTGCGGCGCGCTGAACTGGAGCACGACGAAATCCTGCGCCTCGCCCACGATGTGATAGCCGTATTGCACCACGATGCCGAAGAGGGTGGATTCCGGCACCGTCGTGGTCTGGTCCGCCTCGAAGGTGATCAGCCCGGTCTGGGGCGTGCCACCGCCGCCTCCGCCGCCCGCAAGATCGAGCACCGATCCGTCGCCGAGAAAAACGTACTCCATGTTCACAAGCGTATCGGTGTAGCTGACGCCGCCGGCCTGGTAGGTCAGTTCGAGAGCGCCCTTGTTCTTGCCCCGCGTGATCTCGGTCAGGGTCCAGCTGTCGAAGATCACGTCGTAGGTGGCGAAATCGGTTCCCTCGCCGCCGTCGATCAGGTCGTTGCCAAGGCCCGGCGAGATCAGGTCGTTGCCCGCCTCTCCGTAAAGCGCGTCGTCGCCGTCGAGCCCGAAAAGCGTGTCGTCCCCAGCGCCCGCGCGGAGGATGTCCGCGCCCAATGTGCCCGAAAGGAGATCCGGCCCGTCCGTTCCGATGATCTCGCCCGAACCTCCGCCGCCGGGCTTGCCCTTGTTCGCCTTTGCCATGCCGCCCCCCTCCAATCCTCACGGAATGGTGAAGATGATGCCTCAAAACGCATGAAGTTGCTATTCATTCTGCTTCCAGGGGTGACAGATGCCACCCTTGCTTCGGCCAGAGGGCCGTTGAGGGGGCGCGCCGAATGGCGCATCATGCACCCTCGTTTCAAAGGAGCTTTCAGTGCGACGTTTCTGGATTCTGTGCTGTCTCGGTCTTGCGGCCTGCGCGAGCCCGCTCGAACAATGCGTGAGCCAGGCGCAGCGCGACCATGATGGCCTGCTGGCCGCCATCGCGATTGCCGAGGCGAACATCGCGCGCGGCTACGGGGTGGATCGCGAAGTCGTCCCCTACCAGCGCCCGGTGCTGTGCACGGGCGTGGGCCTTGGCACGGGCCGGGTGGGCGTGGGTCTGACCGGCTGCTCGGAGACGCGCTTCCGCACCGTCGAGACGCCGGTGCCGCTGGATATCGAGGCCGAACAGCGCAAGCTCGCCTCGATGCGGGCACGGCTGCCGGTGGCGCGGGCGCGGCGCGATGCCGCGATTTCCGCCTGCTACGCGCAGTTTCCGGCCTAGCGCCGGCCCACGGGTTGAACCGCCGCGGATCGCACCGATATCGAGGGCATCGCCCCGCATGGGGCAGGCAATCGAAAGGAATTCCGATGCAATGTCCGGTTGATGGAACGACGCTGGTGATGAGCGATCGCAACGGGGTCGAGATCGACTATTGCCCCGCCTGCCGCGGCGTGTGGCTCGACCGCGGGGAACTGGACAAGATCATCGAACGTTCCGCCGCGCAGGGCCAGATGCCCCCGCCGCCGCCGTCCCAGGCGCCGTCCCGGCACCAGGCGCGCGACGACTACCGCAGCAGCGGCCATGGCCACACCGACGAGGGCTACCGCAAGAAGAAGCGCGGCGGCTTCCTAGAGGATCTGTTCGACTTCTGAAGCCGTTGTGGCAGGGGGCGGCAACGCCCCCTTTCAGCGGAACGGATCCGTGACGGGCGCAGCGAAAGGGTCCGCAGGCGCGGCCGCCACCGTCCAGGATCGCTGGCAGGCCAGCACCTCCTCGAAGGCGGCGCGGGAACCTGCAAGCGGAAAGCTGCCAAGCGGCGCGCCGTTGTAGCGCCAGGCCATCACGTAGGTCTTGCTGAATTCCTCGATGAACAGCGCGGCCTGGTCGGACGTCGCATCGACCAGCATCATCAGCCCGGGCGTGCCGTCGAAATCCTCTCCGATCATTGCCAGTTCCCAGGGCGTCTCGGCCCCGAAGACGGCCTGCACCGTGTAATCGCTGCCCGGCACGATGGAGCGCCACGCACCGTTCATCAGCGTCACGTCCAGAAGCAGGTCGCCCGTGGACAGGTCGAAGCCGATGAAGAAGGCGGTGCCGTTCGCGAACTCGGCATAGGCAAGGCAGCCCTCGGAACTCGAATAGTGCGAGATGTCCCAGGTGCCGACCATCTTCCAGTCTGTCACGTCCGCCCGAAGCGGCAGCGCGGAAAGGGCAAGGATGGCGGCGGTCAGGGCAGGGCGCATGGGCGGGTCACTCCGTTCGTTTGACCTGATGCTGGCCGGGGGATTGGGCAGGATTATGGCCTGCCCTGCGCCGTGCGTCAGACGTCCAGCTCTTCCACGAAGCGGGCGTTTTCCTGGATGTACTGGAAGCGCAGTTCCGGCTTCTTGCCCATCAGCCGCTCGACCAGGCCCGAGGTCTCTCCCGGCTCGTCCTCGTCGATGGTGACGCGGATCAGCTTGCGGGTGGCGGGGTTCATCGTGGTTTCCTTCAGATCCTTGGCGTCCATCTCGCCCAGGCCCTTGAAGCGGCTGATGTCGATCTTGCCGCGCCCGCCAAGGCCGCGTTCCAGCCACATGTCCTTTTCCGCGTCGTCCATCGCATAGACCCGGTGCGCGCCCTGCGTCAGGCGGTAGAGCGGCGGGCAGGCAAGATAGAGATGGCCGTGATCTATCATCGGCCGCATCTGGGTGAAGAAGAAGGTCATCAGAAGTGCCGCGATATGCGCGCCGTCCACATCGGCGTCGGTCATGATGATGATCTTCTCGTAGCGCAGATCCTCGACGCTGAACTTCGAGCCGAGCCCGGTGCCAAGCGCCTGGCACAGGTCGTTCAGCTCCTGGTTCTGGCCCATCTTGGACGATGCCGCGCCCAGCACGTTCAGGATCTTGCCGCGGAGCGGCAGCAGCGCCTGGATCTCGCGCAGGCGGGCCATCTTGGCCGAGCCGCCCGCGCTGTCGCCTTCGACCAGGAACAGCTCGGTCCCCTCGCGGCTGTTCGAAGAGCAATCGACCAGCTTGCCGGGCAGGCGCAGCTTCTTGGTGGCGGACTTGCGCGATGTCTCCTTTTCTGCCTTGCGGCGCAGGCGCTCCTCGGCCTTGAGCACCAGGTAGTCGAGGATCGCGCCCGCCGATTTCGTGTCCGCCGCCAGCCAGTTGTCGAAATGGTCGCGGACGGACTGCTCGACCAGCCTCTGCGCTTCCGCCGTGGACAGGCGATCCTTGGTCTGGCCGACGAAATCGGGCTCGCGGATGAAGACCGAGATCATCGCGGAGCCGCCGGCCTGCACGTCCTCGCGGGTGATGTTGGCGGCCTTGCGGTTTGAGGCAAGCTCGCCATAGGCGCGGATGCCCTTGAGGATCGCGGCCCAGAAACCGGCCTCGTGCGTGCCGCCCTCGGGCGTGGGCACGGTGTTGCAGTAGGACTGCACGAACCCGTCGCGCGACGGTGTCCAGTTGATCGCCCATTCGACCGAGCCGGGGGTGGAGGCCCCGAATTTCTCGGCAAAGGAAACCTTTCCCGCAAACGGCTTTTCGCTATAGGTGGCAGACCCTTCGAGCCGTTCCTTCAGGTAATCCGAAAGTCCGCCGGGGAAGTGGAACACCGCCTGTTCGGGGGTCTGGTCGTCGGCCAGTTCGGCCGCGCATTTCCAGCGGATTTCCACGCCCGAGAAGAGATAGGCCTTGGATCGCGCCATCGACAGCAGGCGCGCGGGCTTGAGCCGCGACCCCGCGCCGAAGATCTGCGGGTCGGGATGGAAGGTGACGGTCGTGCCGCGCCGGTTGGGCGTCGGCCCCAGCGTCTGCAAGCCCCCCTGCGGGATCCCGCGCGAGAATTCCTGCGCATAGAGCGTCCTGTTGCGCGCCACCTCGACCCGGACATGGTCGGAAAGCGCGTTCACCACCGAAACCCCCACGCCGTGCAGGCCGCCCGAGGTCTGATAGGCCTTGCCCGAGAACTTGCCGCCCGCATGCAGCGTGCAGAGGATCACCTCGAGCGCGGACTTGTCGGGAAAGCGCGGATGCGGGTCCACGGGAATCCCGCGCCCGTTGTCGCGGATGGTGCAGGATCCGTCGGCATGCAGCTCGACCTCGATCCGGTTGGCATGGCCCGCCACCGCCTCGTCCATCGCGTTGTCGAGCACCTCGGCCACAAGGTGATGAAGCGCGCGTTCGTCGGTGCCGCCGATATACATGCCGGGGCGCTTGCGCACCGGCTCGAGCCCTTCGAGAACCTCGATCGAGGAAGCATCATAGGTGGCATCGTCTGCCCCCCCGGCGAAAAGATCGTCTGCGGCCATGATCATGCTCGATTTTGTGTTTTTTGCTGGCGCCATTAGAACATCTGGGCCCGGTCCCCGCAATAGCGCCCGAAGGCGGCGGGTGCGTCGCGCTGCGCCGATCGCTGCGGATCCGAACCGCCACGGGTGACATTCCACCTGCGATCCCTCAATCATCGCGGCAGCAGGAGGAGAATCCCATGCTCGACGCCATTCGCGGCCTGACCACGGCCATCGCCACCGCAGGGATCGTGGCCGTGATCGCCGGCTATTTCGGCGACCGGCACCCGGCGCTGGATACGCTCGGCGCCTTTCGGCTGCATGCGCTGGTGGCCTTTGGCGCGCTGTTCGCCTTTGCGCTGGTGTTCCGGGCGATGACGGCGCGGTTCATCGCGCTGACCGGCGCGATGCTGGCCGCCGCAGGCCTTGCGCCCGCAGTGCTGCCGGCCGATCCCATCGGCCCGCCCGAACTGACGCTGTTCAGCCAGAACCTGCGTTTCGACAACCCGACGCCGCAGGCGGTTGTCGCCGGCGTCGAGGCCGCGCGCGCCGATATCGTGGCGTTCCAGGAGGTGAGCCGGCCCAACCGCGCGATCCTGGATGCGCTGCGCTATCCCACGCAGGTGCTCTGCGAGTTCGCGGGCGTGGGCGACGTGGCGCTTCTGTCGCGCCACCCGATGATCGGCAGCCCCGGCTGCGCCCGGGGGCAGGGCGTGGCCTGGGCGCGGCTTTCGACGCCGGCGGGGGAAGTGACGGCCGTGACGCTGCACCTGCCCTGGCCCTGGCCACACACACAGGCGGCGCAGTCGGAACGGGTGGCCGGGATCCTCGCGGAGCTGGAAGAGCCCGTCGTCATCGCGGGGGATTTCAACATCCCCGCCTGGGGCGCCAGCCTGAAGCGCATCGCCGAGTCGACCGGCACGCGGGCCGTGCCGGGGTTGCGGCTGACCTTTCTGCGGCCCGCCTTCTGGCCGGGCCTGCCGCTCGATCATGTTCTGGTGTCCGAGGAACTTCTGGCCGAGACGCGGATGATCGATGCCTTCGGCTCGGATCACGCGGCGCTCTTGACCGGGCTGCGCTTTCGTTGACAGGCTGTTGATCGGGATCAAGGTCCGCCGCGCGCCAGCCGGTCAAGGCTGGGGCGAGACATGCGAAAAGGAGCAGGACGACATGGGCAAATGGGACAAACGCAGGGCGGCGCTGGAGACGCGGCTCGGGGAGCTGAACGAACGGCTGCTCGAGATCGAGGAGGCGCTGGACGCCCCCGCACCCCAGGACGACGAGGATCGGGCGACAGAGCGCGAGGATGACGAGGTGATGGAGCGGCTGGGAAATTCGGGCCGCAAGGAGATCGAGATGATCCGCGCAGCCCTCGGCCGGATCGAGGATGGCAGCTACGGGCAGTGCGTCACCTGTGGCGACGACATCTCGGAGGAGCGCCTCGACCTGCTGCCCGCGACGCCGTTCTGCCGCAGATGCGCGGGGTGACGTGATGGCTTTCGAGACGCTCAAGGCCAGCATCTACGCGCTGCTGGAGGAAATCGCCGCCACCCCGAAGGACGCGCATGTCGCCCAGGAACGGCTGCGCGAGAAGCTGTCCGAGATGCGCGCGCTCGGCCAGCCCCTGCCGGAGGATCTGGTGGAGCTGGAGGACTGGCTCGAGACGCGGCTGGAGGAGGGGTCCGACGATCACGCCGCGCCGCTGCCGGAACGCTTCCGCGGCCCGCGGCCGCAGCGCTAGGCGCATGTTGCCGCCGGTTGGCAAGACCAGCCCGGAACCCATTGCCGTAAAATAGAAAAAGGGGCCCCGAAGGGCCCCTGAAGTGGTCTGGGGAGTGCTGCGCTCAGCAGCTGTAGTACATCGCGTATTCGACCGGGTGCGGGGTGTGCTCGTAGCGGTACACCTCTTCCCACTTCAGCTCGACATAGCCCTCGATCTGGTCGCGGGTGAACACGTCGCCGGCCAGCAGGAACTCGTGATCGGCCTCGACCGACTGCAGGGCCTCGCGCAGCGAGCCGCAGACGGTGGGGATGCCGGCCAGTTCCTCGGGCGGCAGGTCGTAGAGATCCTTGTCGGCCGCGTCGCCGGGGTGGATCTTGTTCTTGATCCCGTCGAGACCCGCCAGCAGCAGCGCCGAGAAGGCGAGGTAGGGGTTGCAGGACGGATCGGGGAAGCGGGTTTCCACGCGCTTGGCCTTCGGGCTTTCGGTCCACGGAATGCGGATCGAGGCCGAACGGTTGCGCGCGGAGTAGGCCAGCAGAACCGGCGCCTCGAAGCCCGGGATCAGGCGCTTGTAGGAGTTGGTCGACGGGTTGGTGAAGGCGTTCAGCGCCTTGGCATGCTTCAGGATGCCGCCGATGTACCACAGCGCCTCGTCCGACAGGTCGGCATACTTGTCGCCCGCGAAGAGCGGCTTGCCATCCTTCCAGATCGACTGGTTGACGTGCATGCCGGTGCCGTTGTCGCCCGCGATCGGCTTCGGCATGAAGGTCACCGACTTGCCGTAGGCGTTCGCCACGTTGTGGATGACGTACTTGTATTTCTGCATGTTGTCGGCCTGCTCCGTGAGCGTGCCGAAGATCAGGCCAAGCTCGTGCTGGGCCGAAGCGACCTCGTGGTGGTGCTTGTCCACCTTCATGCCCATGCGCTTCATGGTCGACAGCATCTCGCCGCGCAGGTCCTGGGCATGGTCGATCGGGGGCACGGGGAAGTAGCCGCCCTTGACGCCCGGACGGTGGCCGAGGTTGCCCATCTCGTAGTCGGTGTCGGTGTTCCAGGCCGCGTCATGCGCGTCGACCTCGAAGGCCACCTTGTTCATCGAGGTGGAGTACTTCACGTTGTCGAAGATGAAGAACTCGGCCTCGGGGCCCCAGTAGGACTGGTCGCCGATGCCCGACGATTTCAGATAGGCCTCGGCCTTCTTGGCGGTGGTGCGGGGGTCGCGCTCATAAGCCTCGTTGGTGTCGGGCTCGAGCACGTCGCAATGCACGCAGAGCGTCTTTTCGGCGTAGAACGGGTCCATGTAGGCCGAGGACGCGTCGGGCATCAGTTTCATGTCGGACTTGTCGATCGACTTCCAGCCGGCGATCGAGGAGCCGTCGAACATGAAGCCCTCGGCCATGAAGTCCTCGTCCACCAGGTCGGCGACGACGGTCACGTGCTGAAGCTTGCCGCGCGGGTCGGTGAAGCGGATGTCGACATACTCGACATCCTCGTCCTTGATCGTGCGCAGCATCGAAGAGCTGTCGGTCATGGTAGGTTTCCCCAAGTTGATGGTTCGTGGTTTCGGGATGGGAAGCGGCGTCAGAGGGCGTCGGGGCCTTCTTCGCCGGTGCGGATGCGGATGGCCTGCTGCACCTCGGAGACGAAGATCTTGCCGTCCCCGATCTTGCCCGTCTTGGCGGCCGCGATGATCGCCTCGATCGCCTGGTCGACCAGGTCGTCGGAGATGACGACCTCGATCTTCACCTTGGGCAGGAAGTCGACCACATATTCTGCGCCGCGATAAAGCTCGGTATGGCCCTTCTGGCGACCGAAACCCTTGGCCTCGATCACCGAGAGACCCTGGACGCCGATCTCCTGAAGGGCCTCCTTCACCTCGTCGAGCTTGAAGGGCTTGATGATCGCCTCGATCTTTTTCATCTCGTGCTCCCGCATTCCTCCCCGCGCCGGATCGCGCCGGGTGCCCGACGGAAAAAGCACCTCGTCGGGGGCTTTTCAAATCGCTAGGCTGGTGGCGGATGGATGCAGGCGGCCCTTTCGGCGTAAATGCCTCATAATTGTGCAATTTGCACATTTCTTAGGCAGAATGAGAAGGTTTTTCCGGGATGGAACTGCTTGGCGCAGGGCAGATGCGGGCCGCGGAGCAGCACGCAATGGCGCGCGGACAGGCAAGTGGCGCGGAATTGATGGAACGCGCCGGACGCGGCGTCGTCGATGCGCTTCTGGCCAGACGCCCCGCCTTTGCCCATGCGCCGCACCGGGCGCTGGTACTGTGCGGCCCGGGGAACAATGGCGGGGACGGCCTTGTCGTCGCCCGGCTGTTGCGGGCGCGCGGCTGGCAGGTCGAGGTCAGGCTCTGGGGCGATCCCGCGCGGCTGCCGCCCGATGCGGCGACAAACCTGGCGCGATGGGGCGAGGCTGCGCCGTGGCGCCGGCCGGAAATCGCCGCATCGATGGCCTGCGGGGTCGATCTGGTGGTGGACGCGCTCTTCGGCACCGGCCTGAGCCGCGGCCTGCCCGCGGACATGGCGGGGATTCGCGACGCGATCGACCGAAGCGGCGCCTTCCGGCTGGCGGTGGATCTGCCAAGCGGCATCTGCAGCGACAGCGGCCGCGATCTTGGCCATGCGCTGGCAGCGGACCTGACCGTCAGTTTTCACCGCCCGCGCATCGGTCACTACCTGCTGCCCGGTGCGACGCTGTGCGGCGCGCTGGCCATCGTCGATATCGGTCTCGGGCCCGACGGGGTCGCGCCCGAGACGGTGGTGCGCCTGGCCGAGGCAACGCCGGAGGCGGTGCTGAAAGGGCAGGGGCACAAGTACGAACACGGGCATGTGCTGGTGCTGTCGGGCCCTGCCTCGCATGGTGGGGCGGCGCGGCTTGCGGCGCGCGGCGCGCTGCGGATGGGTGCGGGGCTGGTCACGATCGGCGCGCCGGGCGACGCGCTGCCCGAACATGCCGCGCGGCTCGATGCGGTGATGTTGCGCGGGATAGGGGATGCCGCGGCGCTGGCCACGGCACTGGAGGATCCGCGCCTCGACACGCTGCTGCTTGGTCCGGGCCTCGGGGTCGAGCGGGCGTCAGGGCTGGCGCGGGTGGCGCTGGCGGCGGGTCGCGCCACGGTGCTTGATGCCGATGCGCTGAGCTGCTGGGCCGACCGGCCCGAGGCGCTGTTCGATCTGTTGCACGAGAACGTCGTCCTGACACCGCATATGGGCGAGTTCGCGCGGCTCTTTCCCGATATCACCGCAAGCCTCGCCGCGCCGCCCGGGCGCGGTCCGGCCTTCTCGAAGGTCGACGCGGTCACGGCGGCGGCGCGGCGGGCGGGCTGCACGGTCCTGCTGAAGGGGCCCGATACCGTGATCGCCGACCGGACCGGCGCCACCCGGATCGCGGCGGCGCTGTACGAGCGGTCCGTGCCCTGGCTTGCCACCGCCGGGGCGGGCGACGTCCTGGCCGGTTTCATCGCGGGGCTTCTGGCGCGCGGACTGCCGCCGATCGCGGCCGCGGCGAGTGCCGCCGTGCTACATGCGGACTGCGCGCGCGCCTTCGGTCCGGGCCTGATCGCCGAGGATCTTCCCGATGCGCTGCCCCGCGTTCTGGCAGCGGTTTCGCACGGCGCGAGGGCACTGCGTGAATAGCGGCCCGCGGCGCGCATTTTTCCCTCGCGCCCCCCGGGTGTGTTTGCTAGAAGGGCGCCGATTTCCGGTAGCCCGACCGGCGGACGATCTTGGTGCGCGGGTGTGGTGAAATTGGCAGACACGCCAGATTTAGGTTCTGGTGCCGCAAGGCGTGGGGGTTCAAATCCCTCCACCCGCACCAAAAACCAGGTATGAGGAAGAAGGACACATGCAGGTCACCGAGACCCTGAACGAAGGTTTGAAACGCGGCTATTCGATTACCGTCACGGCGGCCGAACTGGAAGCCAAGGTCAGCGAGAAGCTGGAGGAAGCGCGCAAGGGCTTCCAGATGAAGGGCTTCCGCAAGGGCAAGGCGCCCGCCGCGCTGATGAAGAAGATGTTCGGCAAGTCGGTGCTGGGCGAGGCGATGCAGGAAAGCATCGATGCCGCGATGCGCGAGCATTTCGAGAAGACGGGCGACCGTCCGGCGGTGCAGCCCGACGTCAAGATGACCAACGAGAACTGGGAAGAGGGCCAGGACGTCGAGGTCGCCCTGACCTACGAGGCGCTTCCCGAGGTGCCCGAGACCGACTTCACCGGAATCGAGCTGGAAAAGCTGGTCGCCGAGATCGAGGACGACGCCGTGAACGAGGCGCTCGAGAATCTTGCCGGGTCGGCGAGCAACTTCGAGTCGCGCCGCAAGGGCTCGAAGGCGAAGGACGGCGACCAGATCGTCATCGACTTCGTGGGCAAGATCGACGGCGAGGCCTTTGACGGCGGCGCGGCCGAGGATTACCCGCTGGTGCTGGGGTCCGGCAGCTTCATCCCCGGCTTCGAGGAGCAGCTGGTCGGCGCCAAGGCCGGCGAGGAGCTCGAGGTCAAGGTCACTTTCCCGGAAAGCTACCAGGCCAAGCAGCTTGCCGGCAAGGAAGCCGTGTTTTCCTGCACGGTAAAGGACGTGAAGGCCCCGAAGCCCGCCGAGATCGACGACGAGCTGGCCAAGAAGTTCGGGATGGACGATCTCGAGGCGCTGAAGGCGCAGATCCGCGAGCGTCTGGCCGAGGAATATGCCGGCGCCGCGCGCCAGGTGCTCAAGCGTCGCCTGATGGACGCGCTGGATGCCGCCGTCAGCTTCGACCTGCCGCCGAGCCTGGTCGAGACCGAGGCGCGCCAGATCGCCCACCAGCTGTGGCACGAGGAAAACCCCGAGCACCAGGGCCACGACCACGGCGCGATCGAGCCGACCGAAGAGCACAACAAGCTGGCCGAGCGCCGCGTGCGGCTGGGCCTGCTGCTGGCCGAGGTCGGCAACAAGGCCGAGATCACCGTCACCGACGCGGAACTCCAGCAGGCCATGTTCCAGCAGGCCCGCCAGTATCCGGGCCAGGAACGCGCCTTCTTCGAGTTCATCCAGAAGAACCCCGGCGCCCAGCAGCAGCTGCGCGCGCCGATCTTCGAGGACAAGGTCGTGGATCATATCCTCGAACAGGCCAAGGTGACCGAGAAGCCCGTCTCCAAGGACGAGCTGCAGAAGGCCATCGAGGCGCTCGACGAGGAGTGATCCCGCGCCCTCGGGCGGATCGGACAGGGAAACGCGCGGGCCCGTGGCCCGCGCGTTTCCGCATTCGCCGACCGGTCCGTACGCCGCGACCCTTGCAGCCCCCCGGCCGCGGCACTATTCCTAGAGGGGACCGATCACCGGGCCGCGCCCAGCGGCCCCCCGGACAGGCAGAACACCCATGCATGACCCGCTTTCGCCGCTGCAAAGCTTCATCATCCCCACCGTGGACGAAACGACCGCGCGGGGCTCGATCCGCTATGACATCTTCTCGCGGCTGCTGAAGGAGCGGATCGTCTTCGTGTCCGGCCCCGTCCATGACGACATGGCGACCGTGATCGTGGCGCAGCTGCTCTTCCTCGAGGCCGAGAACCCGAAGAAGGAAATCTCGATGTATATCAACAGCCCCGGCGGTATCGTGACCTCGGGCCTGTCGATCTACGACACCATGCAGTACATCCGGCCCAAGATCTCGACGGTGTGCATCGGGCAGGCGGCCTCGATGGGGTCGCTGCTGCTGGCCGCGGGCGCGCCGGGGATGCGCTTTGCGCTGCCCAACGCCCGGATCATGGTGCACCAGCCCTCGGGCGGCTACCAGGGCCAGGCCACCGACATCATGATCCACGCGCGCGAGACGCAGGCGCTCAAGCATCGGCTGAACGAGATCTATGTCCGCCACACCGGGCAGGAACTGGAAAAGGTCGAGGCGGCGCTGGACCGCGACAACTTCATGACCGCCGAGGCCGCGCGCGACTGGGGCATCGTGGACGAGATCGTCACCAATCGTGGCGAGGCCGACAGCTGACTTGTCGATGCGCGGCGTAACCATTGGGTAACGCCGCGCCGATAAGAAGGTTCCCGCAGACATGGATTTGCGGGGACAGGACGTGGACGGAAAAGACAATCGCATCCAGGATCAACTGGATTTCATCGGAATGGACGCGCCCGCGCGGGAACGTCTTGCCGCGCTGAAACCCCGGATCGGCGAGATCATGGGCCCGGCGCTTGAAACCTTCTACGCAAGGCTTGCCACGCGTCCGGACCTTGAAGGCAAGTTCGCGTCTCCGGGGCGGATCGCGCATGCGCGGGACCGCCAGCGCGAACACTGGCTCATGATGGCCGAGGCGAATTTCGACGCGCATTACGAAAAGGCCGTCGGAAGGGTGGGCCAGATCCATGCCTCCATCGGGCTGGAACCCGACAAGTACCTGGCCGGCTATGCCGTGGTGCTGGAGGATCTGGTACGCCAGATGATCGACCGCGCACAGGCGGATGGCGTGCCGCAGGGGTGGTTCAGGCGCGGGCCGGGGCCCGACCTGAATGAGTTGCGGGAGGATGTGGCCGTGCTGATCCGCGCGGCGTTCCTCGATGCCGGGATGGGCATTTCCGAGTATCTCTCGCGGCTGGAGTTGGCCCGCGCCGATATCGCTGCCCAGAAGGCGCAACAGGACAAGCAGATCGCCGATGGGATCGCCGCCATCGAACTGGTGGTCGAGGGCCTTGCCGCGAATGATCTGGGCGTGCGCATGCCCGAGGATGCGCCGTGCCAGTTCGGCGCCATCGCGGTCAAGCTGAACCAGGCGCTGGGCGGGCTGTCGCTGGCGATCTCTACCGTTACCAGGGGCGCCGATGCGATCGGCGCGGCAGCGCAACGCATCACCGATGGCACGAACCGCCTGTCGGACCGCACCGCGCAACAGGCGGCCAGCCTGGAGGAAAGTTCGGCCGCCTTGCACCAGCTGACCGAAAGCGTGGGCTCCACCGCCAGCGTCGCCGGAGAGGCTGCGCGACTGGTCGTCGCGATGCGCGAGGAAACCGACGGCTCGGGCCAGGTCGTGAGCGAGGCCAGCGCCGCCATGCGCGAAATCGAGAACGGCTCGTCCGAGATCGTCAAGATCGTGACGCTGATCGACGAGATCGCCTTCCAGACCAATCTTCTCGCGCTGAACGCCAGTGTCGAGGCGGCGCGCGCAGGCGATGCCGGGCGGGGCTTTGCCGTAGTCGCCCACGAGGTGCGGGGCCTTGCGCAGCGCTGCGCCGATGCTGCCGGCACGATCAAGGCCCTGGTGCAATCCTCGGATCAGCAGGTGCGCAGCGGCGTCGCGCTGGTCGAACGGACCCGCGCCGCCCTGAACGGGATCGCGGGCCATGTGAAGGGCGTGACCGAGATCGTGGGCAACATCTCTCATGCCGCGCGCGAACAGGCCATGGGCCTGCAGGAGATAAACCAGGCCGTCACCCAGATGGACGGGCTCACCCAGCAGAATGCCGGCATGGTGGACGAGACCAACGCCGAGATACAGGGCCTCCAGCGGGATGCGGAACGCCTGGTCAAGGCACTCTCCGTCTTCAGCTATGCGGCTCCGCAGGTCGAGGCGCCGCGCCGCGCGCTTGCGGGATAGGCCGGGTGGCCCCCGGGGGCCGCTCTGGCGCACGCGATCCACGGCGCGGATGCAGGGCTTGCAGCCGTGCCCGGCCATCCCCACCTCTGCCACGACGGGCGGAAACGGGACGGCCGGCCTGCCCACCGCTGGGCGTCGCCGGGAAACGCGCTGCGCGTGTCGGCGGAGCATGCCATCGCTTGAGGCAGCACCCGGTCCGGCGGAACATCCAGCCGCGCCGGGCGACGGCAGGCGCAGGGGCGTCCATGGTGGTCCTTGCGGCGCAAGGGCGCAGGAAAGCACCGGGCCCTGCCGATGCGGGGAAAGTCACGGACCTCAAGGGATTGTTCCGCCAAAAAACCGGTGGCGTCCCTTGTCATTCCCCTTCCCGCATTGCCTAATGCGCCTTGGACAATATGATATGACTCGGACGGGGCCCAGCGTCTGCTGACGAGAACGATACCCGGGCCCAGGAGGGAACCATGAGCAAGACCGGCGGCGGCGACAGCAAGAACACGCTTTACTGTTCGTTCTGCGGCAAGAGCCAGCACGAGGTGCGCAAGCTGATAGCGGGGCCGACCGTGTTCATCTGCGACGAATGCGTCGAGCTGTGCATGGACATCATCCGCGAGGAAACGAAGTCCAACCTGGTGAAATCCGCCGACGGCGTGCCGACCCCGCAGGAGATCTGCGCGGTACTCGACGACTACGTTATCGGCCAGGAAAAGGCCAAGCGCGTGCTTTCGGTCGCGGTGCACAACCATTACAAGCGGCTGAGCCATTCGTCGAAAAGCCCCGATGTCGAGCTGTCGAAGTCGAACATCATGCTGATCGGCCCGACCGGCTGCGGCAAGACGCTTCTGGCGCAGACGCTGGCGCGCATCCTCGACGTGCCCTTCACCATGGCCGATGCGACCACCCTGACCGAGGCCGGCTATGTCGGCGAGGATGTCGAGAACATCATCCTCAAGCTGCTGCAATCGGCCGAATACAATGTCGAGCGGGCGCAGCGCGGCATCGTCTATATCGACGAGGTCGACAAGATCAGCCGCAAGTCCGACAACCCCTCGATCACCCGCGACGTGTCGGGAGAGGGGGTGCAGCAGGCGCTTCTCAAGATCATGGAAGGCACCGTGGCGAGCGTGCCGCCCCAGGGCGGGCGCAAGCATCCGCAGCAGGAATTCCTGCAGGTGGACACGACCAACATCCTGTTCATCTGCGGCGGCGCCTTTGCCGGGCTCGACAAGATCATCGCCCAGCGCAACAAGGGCAGCGCGATGGGCTTCGGCGCCAACGTCAAGGCGGATGACGACCGCCGGATCGGCGACGTCTTCAAGGAGCTGGAGCCCGAGGATCTGCTGAAATTCGGCCTTATCCCCGAATTCGTCGGCCGTCTGCCGGTGATCGCCACCCTGTCCGACCTGGACGAGGAGGCGCTCGTCACCATCCTGACCAAGCCGAAGAACGCCCTCGTCAAGCAGTACCAGCGCCTGTTCGAGATGGAGGACGTCAATCTCACCTTCACCGAAGAGGCGCTGATCGCGATTGCCAAGCGCGCGATCGAGCGCAAGACCGGCGCGCGCGGCCTGCGCTCGATCCTCGAGGAAGTGCTCCTCGACTGCATGTTCGAGATCCCGGGCATGGAGGGCGTCGAGGAGGTTGTCGTCAACGAGGAAGCGATCAACCGCCAGGGCGAGCCGCTGCTGATCTATGCGGACAAGCGCAAGGAGCCTGCCTCGGCCGGCTGAGACAACGTGACATCGCAACAGGGGCCGCTGCATCCAGCGGCCCTTTTTGATTGAACTTCAACCCCTGCGGAGACTTCCATGACACGTCGCCTGATCTCTTCCGGGTCGCGGTTCGAGGCCGAGATCGGTTATTCCCGCGCGGTCGTCTGCGACGGCTGGGTCTTCGTCTCGGGCACCACGGGCATGAATTACGAGACGATGACGCTTGCCGAGGGCGCGCTGGCGCAGGCCGAACAGGCGCTGAAGAACATCGGCGCGGCACTCGCCCAGGCGGGCGCCAGCCTGAACGACGTGGTGCGCGTCACCTATGTCATGGCCGACAAGAACGATTTCGAGGCGTGCTGGCCAGCGCTGCGGGCGGCCTTCGGCACGGCACGCCCGGCTGCAATGATGATCGAGGCGGGGCTGATCGACCCGGCGATGAAGATCGAGATCGAGGTGACTGCGCGGCAGCCTGCCTAGGCACTGGACCTCGGGCAGACCCCGCCTTAGAAAGGGTCAACACGAGAAGGAAGGGTTGGATATGGGCCTGATTTCCGAGATCTTTACCTGGTGGAACGGCCAGACCCTGGGCACGCGGCTCTGGACCTCGCGCAACGGCACAAGGGTCGGCGACGACGAGCAGGGCAACGTCTTTTACCAGTCGAAGGACGGTGCGCGGCGCTGGGTCATCTACAACGGCGAGGCGGAGGCAAGCCGCGTCTCTCCGGAGTGGCACGGCTGGCTGCACCATACCTTCCAGGAGCCGCCGACGCGCGCGCCGCTGGCCCGCAAGGCGTGGGAAAAGCCGCATCAGCCCAACATGACGGGGACACCGGCCGCCTATCATCCCCCCGGAAGCCTGTACGCTCCGGTGCCCAAGGCGCGCACCGATTACGAAGCCTGGAGCCCGGAGCAGTCCTGACATGGCCAACAGCGTCACGGAAACCCTGCTGGGCGCGGGCGTCCTGCTGGTCGCAGGCGGATTTCTGTTCGTGGCCAACCAGTCCGCCGACCTGTTCGGCGACGGCGACGGGCGCTACGCGCTGCGCGCCAGCTTCACTTCGGCCGAGGGGGTATCGGTCGGGACCGATGTGCGCATGGCGGGGGTCAAGATCGGCTCGGTCACCGGGCTCAACCTGAACCCCGACACCTATCGCGCGGACCTGGTCTTTACGGTCGATGACGGGATCATGGTTCCGGACGATTCCGACGTGAAGATCGCCTCGGAGGGGCTTCTCGGGGGCAGCTACGTCGAACTGACGCCGGGTGGATCCGAGTTCATGCTGGCCGAGGGCGACGAGATCCTGCTGACGCAAAGCTCGGTCAGCTTTCTCAACCTGATGATGCGCTTCGTCACCAACGACACCGGGGAGACCGAGTGATGCATCGCAGGCTTGGCCTGACGCTCGCCCTCGCGCTCCTGCCGCTGGCCGCGCTGGCGCAGGACGGGGGCGATGCGATGCCCCTTGAGGAACCGGTGGAGGAGGGGCTCGGCCTCGAGGCCGAGATCGAGGGACTTCTGGGCAGCGATCCGGCCGACACCTTTACCGAAGAGCAGGCCGCCCGGTTCGGGGTGGCGGGCGCGGCGCGCCTGCGGGGGCTCGACACGCTGACCAACGAGGTGAGCGACTTCACCATCGCCGTCGGCGAGACGCTGCGCTTCGAGCGGCTGATCGTCTCGCTTGAAGCCTGCCGCTTTCCGGCCGAAAGCCCAGAAGCCGATGCCTATGCCTTCCTGCGCATCCGGGACGAGCGGGACGATACGGACCGGTTTACCGGCTGGATGCTGGCATCAAGCCCCGCGCTTTCGGCGCTGGACCATCCGCGTTACGATGTCTGGGTGCTGAGCTGCACCACCGACTGAGCGTCCGTCGACAGGGGCAGGCGCCAGAAATCGGCTGGCCGGCGAAGGGCCTTGTCCAGACGCCGCTGGTATTCCGCGCGCGTGATTTCCACGGCGCCCATGCTTTCCAGATGGTCCGTGACGAACTGCGTGTCGAGCAGCGTGAACCCGCCCGCGCGCAGGCGCGCCACCAGCCAGACCAGCGCGATCTTTGACGCGTCCGGGCGGCGCGAGAACATGCTTTCGCCGAAGAACGCCCCGCCGAGCGCCACGCCGTAAAGCCCGCCCACAAGCTTTCCGTCCATCCAGACCTCGACCGAATGGGCATAGCCGGTGCGGTGCAGGTCCATGTAGAGCGAAAAGATCTGGCGGTTGATCCAGGTTTCCTCGCGGTCGGCGCAGGCGTCCAGCACCTCGGCGAAGCGGCTGTTCACGCGTATCTCGAACCCGCCCTGGCGGATGCGCTTGCGCAGGCTGCGCGACACATGCAGCCCGTCGAGCGGCAGGATGCCGCGCAGCTGCGGATCGACCCAGAAAACGTCGCGTGCCTCGGCCCCGTCGGCCATCGGGAAGATCCCGGCGACATAGGCCTCCAGAAGCAGGCGTGCGGTCAGCGGGGGCGTGATGTCATCTCTCATCCTGCCCCCGATCCTATCCCATCTCAGCTATGCGCTTCGAGCCATTTTTCGAGCCAGTGGATCGTGTAGTTCCCGGACTGGATGTCCGGCTCGTCCAGGAGGGCGTGGAACAGGGGCGTCGTCGTCTCGACCCCGTCGACGATCAACTCGCCGAGTGCGCGCCGCAGCCGCGCCAGCGCCGCGGTCCGGTCAGAGCCATGCACGATCAGCTTGCCGATCAGGCTGTCGTAATAGGGCGGGATCGAATAGCCCTGATAAAGCGCGCTGTCCATCCGCACGCCAAGTCCCCCCGGCGCGTGAAAGGCCGTGACCCGGCCCGGAGAGGGGCGGAACTCGGGCAGCTTTTCCGCGTTGATCCGGCATTCGATGGCGTGGCCGTTGGGGATCAGGTCTTCCTGGCGCAGGCTCATCTCTTCGCCGGCGGCGACGCGGATCTGTTCGCGGACCAGGTCCACGCCATAGACCGCCTCGGTCACGGGATGCTCGACCTGAAGGCGGGTGTTCATCTCGATGAAATAGAACTCGCCGTCCTCGTAGAGGAACTCGATCGTCCCGGCGCCGGAATAGCCCATGGCCCCCACGGCGTCGGCGCAGACCTTGCCAATGCGCGCGCGGGTTTCGCCGTCGATCGCCGGCGAGGGGGATTCCTCGAACACCTTCTGGTGGCGCCGCTGAAGCGAGCAGTCCCGCTCGCCCAGGTGGACGGCGCGACCCTTGCCGTCCCCGAAGATCTGGATCTCGATATGGCGCGGGCGCTGGAGGTATTTCTCTATGTAGACCGCGTCATTGCCGAAGGCGGCCTTGGCCTCGGACCGGGCCGAGGAAAAGGCCATGTCCAGTTCCTCGGGCCTGCGCGCAAGTTTCATGCCGCGCCCGCCACCGCCCGCGGTGGCCTTGATGATGACGGGGTAGCCCATATCGGCCGCGATCCGCCGGGCGTCCTGCACCGTGGGCACGCCGCCCTCGGAGCCGGGCACGCAGGGCACGCCCAGCTTCAGCATGGTTTCCTTGGCGGTGATCTTGTCGCCCATCATGCGGATATGTTCCGACGAGGGGCCGATGAAGGTGATGCCGTGATCCTCGAGCACCTGCACGAAGGCGGCGTTCTCGGACAGGAAGCCATAGCCTGGGTGGATCGCCTCGGCGCCGGTGATCTCGCAGGCGGACACGATCGAGGGGATCGACAGGTAGCTGTCGGTGCCGGGCGGCGGGCCGATGCACACGCTCTCGTCGGCCATGCGCACATGCATGGCGTCGGCATCCGCCGTGGAATGCACCGCGACCGAGAGGATGCCCATTTCCTTGCAAGCGCGGATCACGCGAAGCGCGATCTCGCCGCGGTTGGCAATGAGGATCTTCTTGAACATCCTTGCCCCGCCTTATTCGAGGATCAGGAGAGGCGCGCCGAACTCCACCGGCGAGCCGTCCTCGACCAGGATGCGCTTGACCTTGCCCGAACGCGGCGCGGGGATCTGGTTCATGGTCTTCATCGCCTCGATGATAAGGACCGTCTGCCCCTCCTTGACGGTATCTCCCACGGCAATGAAGGGCGCGGCGCCAGGTTCGGGCTGAAGATAGGCGGTGCCGACCATGGGCGATGTCACTGCGCCCGGGTGCTGCGCCGGATCCTCGGACACGGCAGGGGCGGCGGCGGGCGCCGCGGACGCGGCGGCGGCGGGGGCTGCCGGGGCAGGGGCCGCTTGATGCAGGATCGGGGCCGCGGCGGCGGGTGTGCGCGCCACGCGCACATCGAGCGTGTCGTCCTCGCCGTATTCGCGGCGGACCTCGACCTCGGTCAGGTCATGCTCCCGCAGCAGCGCGGCAAGCGCCGCGATGAATTCGACATCGGACTGGTGGTTGTTCTTGCTCATCCTTACCCCGGTTCTTTTCGAGAGGTTTCCTGCGCCGCTCTGGTCAGGACTGCCGTTTTATAAGGGCCAGCCTGCCCGAGGGAAAGCCCTGTCGCGCCAGCACGGCCGGCCCCCGGTCACATCGCCTCGCGCACGCTGCGGACGCGTTCCTGCATCTGCGGCAGCGGCAGATATCCGCGCACCAGTTCCGAGCCCAGCACGAAGGTCGGCGTGCCCGAGACCTGGAGCGCCGTGGCCAGGCTGCGATTTTCCGCGATGATTCGGGTGATGTCGGCATCCTGCATCCGCGCCTCCATGGCCGCCACGTCGGCGCCCGCATCGCGCGCAAGCCCGCGGATCACGCCGGGGTTCAGCTGCCCGTCAAAGCGCATCATCGCGTCGGTGAAGGCCTCGTAGATCTCGCTGCCCTGATCCAGAAGCACCGCGAGTGCAGCGCGCGAGGCAGTCTCGGACACCGGGCCCAGGATCGGGAATTCCTTCTGGATCAGCCGGATGTTGCCGTCCTGGGCGAGCAGGTCCATCACTTCCGGGTGGGCGCGCTTGCAGAAGCCGCACTGGTAGTCGAGGAACTCGACGATGGTCACGTCGCCCTGCGGATTGCCCATGACGTGCGAGACACCGTCGGAGTACAGCGCCTCGGCATGGGCGGCGATGGCGGCGGCGTCTGCATTGGCTTCGGCGGCGGCGTTGCGCTGCTCGAGCACGGCGATCGCCTCCATCAGCACCTCGGGGTTGTCGAGCAGGTAGCCACGGATTTCCGCCCGCAGCGCGTCGCGGTCGGCCGGGGACAGGTCGTCGAAGGGCCCCGCACTGGCGGCGCCGGCCAGCGCAAGCGCCGCTGCGAGGAACAGGGGGGTCAGCTTCATGGTCTATCTTCCTTCCGACGACGTGGCGCGCCGCACGACGCGCAGGATATCCTCTGCCTGGCGCCAGCCGGGGGCGCCTTGCGGAAACGCGCGGGCCGCCCGTGCGGCGTGGATGCCCGCATCGCGCAGCTGTCCCGACAGCATGTAGCGCTCGGCGGTGGCGAGCGATGCATCCGCGGGCCGGTTCAGCCGCGCATAGGCGATGGCAAGGTTCGCCAGCGCCCGCGCATCAGCCTTATCAATCCGCCGCGCCCTTGTCAGGACCTGCAACGCCTCTTCGGTCGCGGCAGGCGTGTCGAGCGCGATCAGCGCGCGCCCCAGCCCCGACAGGATCAGCGGCTCGTGCGGCGCAAGCTCTGCCGCGCGCCTGTAGGCGGCCACGGCATCCCGCGCACGGCCCGACTCCAGAGCGAACTGGCCGGCAAGCTCGTGGTAGTAGGGGTCGTCGGGATGCGCCGCCAGCAGCACCGCCATCGCGGCCCGCGCGCGCGCGATGTCGGGCAGCCGGTGCCAGGCGATGGCGCGGGCCAGGAGGGCTGCCTCGGATCCGTCGTCGGGGCGGCGGCGCAGCGTTTCCGACGGCGGTTCCAGAAATCCGTCGAGTTTCGCCCGCATCCGGGCATGAAGCCGCGCCGTACCTGGATCGGGCGCGGTGCCCGGGCGCGCATTACCCACCCCTTCGCGCATGAAGCGCAGCCGGTCGGACCACAGCGGGTGCGTGCGCACATAGGGATCGGCGAACATGTCGGCGCCGTATTCCTGGCCCCGAAACAGCGCCATCACCTCGAGTATCGCCTGCGGGTCGGCGCCCGCCGCTTCCATGTAGCGCAGCGCCGCCTGGTCGGCCGAGGCTTCCTCGGCCCGGTTGTGCGACAGAAGCGAGCGTTCGGCCACCTGGCTGGATGTCAGGCCCGCGCCGATCGCAAGCTCGGCATTTCCGCTGGCGGCGGCGGCGATGGCCAGCAGGACGCCAAGGCCCACGGTCCCCGAGGCGGCGCGGATCTGCTCGTTTCGCCGGAACAGGTGGCCTCCGGTGATGTGGCCCACCTCATGCGCAACCACCGCGCGGACCTGGTCCACCGTCTCCAGCCGTTGCAGAAGGCCGGTGTGCAGGAAGATGTTGTCGCCCCCCGCGACAAAGGCGTTCAGATCGGGATTGTCGATCAGGTAGATGCGAACCTGCGCCGGGCTCAGCCCCGAGACACGCAGGATCGGATCGACGATACGCTCCAGCGTCGCCTCGATCTCGGCGTCACGGATCAGCGATTGCGCGCCGGCGGCCCCGGCCAGCGCCAGCGCCGCAAGGCATGCGATCGCCCCTTGCAGGACCGTGCGGAAAATTGCGACACCCTCCCGAACCGTTCGGGCAGAGCCAAGAGGAAAACCATGCGAACATCAAGCCGTGGCGATGTGGATGCCTTCATCGTGATGGACGTGCTCGGCGCAGCCCGCGCGATGGAAGCCGCGGGCCGGCACATCATCCACATGGAGGTGGGCCAGCCCGCGACCGGGGCGCCACAGGCCGCGCGCGAAGCCCTTGCCCGCGCGATGGAGCAGGGGACGCTCGGCTATACCGAGGCGCTTGGCCTGCCCGCGCTTCGCGCGCGGATCGCGCGGCTTTACGGCGAATGGTACGGCGTCGACCTGGCGCCCTCGCGCGTGGTGGTGACGGCCGGCTCGTCGGCCGGGTTCCAACTGGCGTTCCTGTCGCTGTTCGAGACCGGCGACCGGGTGGCGATCGGCGATCCGGGCTATCCCAGCTATCGCAACATCCTAAAGGCGCTTGGACTCACGCCGGTGCGCATCCCGACCGGGGCGGAAAGCCGCTGGCAGCTGACGCCGGATCACCTGACGGGCGATGTGCAGGGCGCGCTGGTGGCAAGCCCCGCGAACCCCACCGGCACGATGCTGGACCACGCGGCCCTGTCGGCGCTGATGGAGGCCGCCCGCGCCCGCGACATCGGCTTCGTCTCGGACGAGATCTATCACGGTATCGACTACGGCACCCGCCCCGTGACCGCGCTCGAGGCGGGCGACGACGTCTATGTCATCAACTCGTTCTCCAAGTATTTCTGCATGACCGGCTGGCGCATCGGATGGATGGTCGTCCCCGAGGATCATGTCCGACGGATCGAACGGCTGGCGCAGAACCTGTTCATCTGCGCGCCCCATGCAAGCCAGGTTGCGGCGCTGGCCGCGCTGGATTGCGGGGCCGAGATGGAGACGAACCTGGAAACCTATCGCGCCAACCGCGCGCATCTGCTGGCGGAACTGCCGAAAGCGGGCTTTGCCCGGATCGCGCCGCCCGACGGGGCCTTTTATCTTTACGCGGATGTGTCGGACCTGACCGAGGACAGCCGCGCCCTTGCGGCCGAGATCCTGGAAGACGCTGGGGTGGCGGTCACGCCGGGGCTGGATTTCGACCCCGAACGGGGACATCGCAGCCTGCGGTTTTCCTATGCCGGATCGACCGCGGACATGATCGAGGGGGCGGAACGGCTGAAGGCCTGGTTCCAGCGGCGCGGCGCAGCCTGAGCCGCGCCGCGCCCGATTTGCGGCTCAGGACCCGCTGAGGGCGCGCGACCACCAGCCGCGGCGCTTGGGCGCGTCGGGCTTGGGGGCTTCGTGCTGCCCGGCCGCCGTCCCTGCCTCTGGCTCTGCCTGGGGTGCGGGGGCAGCCTCGGGGGCGGCCTCGATTTCGGCAGCGGGTTCTTCCGCTGTCTCCTCGGGCGTGCCGCCGATCACCTTCTCGATCGTCGCCTTGGCAGAAGCGCGGACCCGCGGCTTGCGCGGCTTCGGCCCGGCGGGTTTCGCCAGTTCTGCGGCCTGCGGCTCTGGCGCTGCCGCGGTCTCGGCGGCAGCTTCCGCCGGGGCGGTCTGAGGTTCGGCCGCGGCTTCTTCCCGCGCCGGCGCCGCGTCGTCAGACGCAGAGGCGACCTCGGCTACCGGCTCGGCGACCTCGGCTGCCGGCTCGGCGGACTCAGTTACCGGCTCGGCGGTCTCGGCTGCCGGCTCCGCGGCTTCGGCGGCCTCGGGTTCCTTGCGCTTGCGGCTGCGGGTCCGGCTGCGGCTTTTCTTCGGCTTCTCCTCGGTCTCGGCCGGGGCTGCGGTCTCGGTCCCTTCCGGGGTGTCCTTGGCGGTCACCGCTTCATCGGCGCCGTTTTCCGAGGCGGCTTCGCTGCCGTCTTCGACTTCGGCCCCATCCTCGCGCTTGCCGCCCTTGCGACGGCGACGGCGGCGGCGTTTCTTGCCGGACTGCTCGCCCGTCTCGGACTTCTCGGGACGGGGGGCGAGCGCGGCTTCGACCTCGGCTTCCGCCTCGATCTCGTCCTCGGGCTCCTCGACCTCCTCCAGATCGGCGAATGCCTCGGCCCGGATCGGGGCGGCGGCCAGCATCTGCGGCACCACGCGGGTGGCGGTGGAGAAACGCTCGATCTTGTATTCGGGGCTGATCATGGCGGCGTTGCCCTCGATCCGCACCGACAGGCCGAAGCGGCCCTCGATCATCGCGACATGCTCGCGCTTGGTGTTGAGGATGTAGTTCGCGATCTCGACCGGGGCCGTGACCAGCACCTCCTTCGAGCGCTGGCGCACGCCTTCCTCCTCGAGTTCGCGCATGATCGCCAGCGCCATCGAGTCGTTCGAGCGCACGCGCCCGGTGCCGTGGCAATGCGGGCAGGGGGCGGTGGTCGCCTCCAGCATGCCGGGGCGCAGGCGCTGGCGGCTCATCTCAAGCAGGCCGAAGCCCGAGATGCGGCCGACCTGGATCCGCGCGCGGTCGGATTTCAGCTTGTCCTTGAGCCGCTTCTCGACGGCGGCGTTGTTGCGCCGGTCCTCCATGTCGATGAAGTCGATCACGATCAGACCGGCCAGGTCGCGCAGCCGCGCCTGGCGGGCGACTTCCTCGGCCGCCTCGAGGTTGGTCTTGAGCGCCGTCTCCTCGATCGAGCCTTCCTTGGTCGAGCGGCCCGAGTTCACGTCCACGGCGACCAGCGCCTCGGTCACGTCGATCACGATATATCCGCCAGAGCGCAGTTGCACCGTGGGGTTGAACATGGCCGAAAGGTAGCTTTCGACCTGAAAGCGCGAGAAGAGCGGCAGCATCTCGTTGTAGAGCTTCACGTTCTTCGCGTGCGAAGGCATGAGCATCTTCATGTAGTCCTTCGCCTCGCGGTAGCCGGCCTCTCCCTCGACCAGCACCTCGTCGATGTCGCGGCTGTAGAGATCGCGGATCGAACGCTTGATGAGGCTGCCTTCCTCGTAGATATGCGCGGGGGCGATGGACTTGAGCGTCAGTTCGCGGATCTGTTCCCACTGGCGCAGCAGGTATTCGTAGTCGCGCTTGATCTCTGTCTTGGTGCGGTTCGCGCCGGCGGTACGGATGATCAGGCCAGCGCCCTTCGGCACCACGATGTCCGAGGCGATTTCCTTCAGCTTCTTGCGGTCGGCGGCATTGGTGATCTTGCGGCTGATGCCGCCACCGCGCGCCGTGTTGGGCATGAGCACGCAGTAGCGCCCGGCCAGCGACAGGTAGGTGGTCAGCGCCGCGCCCTTGTTGCCGCGCTCTTCCTTGACGACCTGCACCAGCATGATCTGGCGCACCTTGATCACTTCCTGGATCTTGTAGCGGCGCATGCGCGGGCGGCGCGGGGCCATTTCCTCGCGCGGCTCTTCGGCGCCCAGAGTGTCGATCTCGGCTTCGGCTTCAGGGGCATCGCGATCGGCCGGCTCTGCCGCGGCCTGATCCTCCGGCGTTTCAGCAGGGTCGACAGCCTGCGCCGCGTGCGCATGCTCGCGGCTTTCGGGAAGATCCTCGACCAGGGTCGATTCCGGCTCTTCGCCCTCGGCCGCGTCGGCCGGGTCGGCCACGACGACCGCATCCGCGGTAGTGGCCGCGCCGTCGCGGGCCGGCTGGCTGCGCGGGCGCCGGCGCGAGCGGCTACGGCTGCGCAACTTCTCGGCCGCCTCTTCCTCGTCCTCGGCGCGGTCGAGCGCGGCCTCCTCGGCCAGCAGCGCCTCGCGGTCGGCGACCGGGATCTGGTAGTAGTCGGGGTGGATTTCCGAGAAGGCAAGGAAACCGTGGCGATTGCCGCCGTAATCCACGAAGGCGGCCTGGAGCGAGGGCTCGACCCGCGTCACTTTCGCCAGATAGATGTTTCCTGCCAGTTGCCGCTTGTTCAGCGACTCGAAGTCGAACTCCTCGACCTTGTTTCCTTCGACCACGACAACGCGGGTCTCTTCCGCGTGCGTGGCATCGATAAGCATCTTCTTTGCCATGTTGTCCTTCTGAAACGCGCAAGCCCCCCGGCAGCCACGGCTGACGAAGGGGCGGGGCGTTCATGTATTGAGGCTAAGGACCGCGCGGCCTGAACGGACGCCCGGGTGCCTGGTGGCGGCCCTGCTGTCCTGTTCAATAGCCCTGCGCGGTTCATCGCGTTACCATCTCCAGCACCCGTTTCGGGGTGCGAATTCAATCCGCCGGCCATTGCCGGATTTCCACTGGCGCAAGCGCCGGTCGCGTCTCGTCGGGGCTCAAGGGCAGTGTCTGCCCATGCAGCGCCCGGGCCGAGCGACAAATAACACAACGCAGGGATCCAGGATCCGCGCGATACTTGCACGATAACCGCGCGGGCATGGCCAGCACAATCGAATTCTTTTCCCGGGCCGGCTGTGCTACAGACGGGCCAACCCCGCGACTGACGGGGAGCGAGGCAACAGACGGGCGAAGCACATGCACGGGATGACACGGCGGCAGGCCGGTGCCCTGATCCTCGGGCTGCTGGGCGGGACCGCCACGGCGCGGGCAGAGGTGGTGCTGACCGCCGTTCAGGAGACGCGCTTTTCCGGCCTGGTCCTGCGTCTCGATCTGGACGCGCCGTTGCCCTTCCGCGCCTTCGTCCTTGCCGACCCGCCCCGGCTGGTGGTGGACGTGGCCGATCCCGAGCTGCGGATCGCCGGGCGGCTTGCCCCGGCTGGGCCGGGCCCGCTGCGCGCGGGCCGGATCGACGCGCGCTGGTCGCGCCTGATCGCCCCGCTCGAGCGGCCGATGACGGTGGCCGAGGCGGGGATCGATCCCGGCGGCGCCCTGCGCATCGCGCTCGAACGCGCGTCAGGGGCGGAACTGGCGGCCGCCGCACGGCTGGCGCCGGGGCCCGAGGTGCTGGGCCGGATCGCCCCACCGCCGCCCGCGGCATCGTCGCTGCCGCGCATCGTGATCGACCCCGGCCATGGCGGCATCGATCCGGGCGCGCTGCGCGGCGAGATCGCGGAGAAGGACATCGCGCTTGCCACCGGGCTGGAGCTGGCCGCGCAACTGGAGCGCACCGGCCGCTACGAGGTGGCGCTGACGCGGCGCGATGACCGTTTCGTGCTGCTCGACGACCGTGTCCGTTTCGCGCGGGCCAGCGACGCGGCCCTGTTCCTGTCGCTGCACACCAACACCGTGACCGCAGGACAGGCGTCCGGCGCCACGCTCTACGTCTCTTCCTCCGAGGCTTCCGACAGCGAGAGTGCGCGCCGCGCCCGGCTGGAGAACGGCTCGGACAGCGCCGCCGGGCTGCGGCCGAGCGAGGTGCTCGACGATGTCGCACGCACGCTGATGGACCTGGAGAGCCGCGCCAATGGCACGCGCTCCCGAATGGCGGCGGAACGACTGGTCGAGTCCCTGTCGGATGCGACGGGCGTCATCCGGTCGCGCCCCCTGCGGGCTGCGGATTTCCAGGTCCTGCGCGCGCCCGAAATGCCGTCGGCGCTGATCGAGCTTGGCTTTCTCTCGGACGCGGGCGACCGTGCCGACATGGTCTCGCCAGCGTGGCAGCGGCGGTTTTCTGCCGCAATCGTGACCGGGATAGATGAGTGGATGACCGCCGATCGGGCCTTCCTGGCGTTGATGCAGCGCTGAGGGCCGGGTAGACTTGGTAGCCTGCGCAGGCCTGTGCCTGCGCCAAATCCCGTGCCGGCGAGGCGGCGGCAGCAGCGACAGGCGGAAGACGCGGATGCGACTGATACTGAATTTCCTTGGCTTCATCTTTACCTGGGCCACGCTGGGCCTGTTCATGGCCGCGGCGGGGCTGGCGGGGCTGTTCTGGCTTTATGGCCGCGATCTGCCCGATCACGAGCAGCTGTCGCGCTACGAACCCGCGACGCTGAGCCGGATCTATTCGGGCCGCGGCCTGCTGATGGACGAGTTCGCCCGCGAGCGGCGCCTTTTCACGCCGATCGAGGAGATTCCGGACCTGGTGAAGGTCGCCTTCATCAGCGCCGAGGACAAGAATTTCTACAACCACCCCGGTTTCGACATCATGGGCATCGCCTCGGCCGTGGTCGATGCGGCGCAGGGCGGGCGGCTGCGCGGCGCCTCGACCATCACGCAGCAGGTGATGAAGAACTTCCTTCTGTCGGGCGAGCGCAGCGCCGTGCGCAAGATCAAGGAGATCATCCTCGCCACCCGGCTGGAGGCGACGCTATCGAAGGACCAGATCCTCGAGCTGTACCTCAACGACATCTTCCTCGGGCAGAACTCCTATGGCGTGACATCCGCCGCCCGGACATATTTCTCCAAGTCGCTGGAGGAACTGACGGCCGCCGAGGTGGCCTATCTCGCGGCCCTGCCGCGCGCGCCGTCGAACTACCACCCCGTGCGCGAGAAGGAAGAGGCGATCGGCCGGCGCAACTACGTTCTCGGCCAGATGCTGGAGAACGGCTATATCGACCGCGACACCTACGAGACGGCGCGGGCCTCGGACCTGCTGACGGTGCAGTCGGGCGATATCCCGTCCGCGCGCGACGCGCTGCCGCCGCGGGACTACTTCACCGACGAGATCCGGCGCCAGCTTTCGACCCGGCTGGAGGGCGGCGAGGAAGAGCTGTTCACCGGCGGCCTGACGGTGCGCGCGACGGTGGATCCGAAGCTTCAGGCCGCCGCCGCCGAGGCGCTGCGCCGCGGGCTGGAACGCTTCGACCGCTCGCGCGGGACGTATTTCGGCCCGCTGGCGCAGATTTCCCCCGATGCGCTAGACAGCGAGGAGGAATGGCGCGTGGCGCTGGCCGAAACCCGCGTGCCGCGCGACGTGGTGGGCTGGATCCCGGCGGTGGTGCTGGAGGTCGGCGAAAGCTCTGCCCGCATCGGCATCGAGGGCGTGGAGAATGACGAGGACGGGCATTTCCTGGCACTTTCCGACGCCGACTGGATCACCCGCATCCGCGCCGGCGAGGGCAGGGAGGGCGGCCGTCCCGGCGCCGCCTCGGATCTTTACCAGGTGGGCGACGTGGTGCTCGTGACGGCAATCGTCGAGGATGGCGCCTTCCAGCGCTGGTCGCTGCGCCAGATCCCGGAAATCCAGGGCGCCTTCATGGCGATGGACACCCAGACCGGGCGCGTTTTGGCGATGCAGGGTGGCTTTTCCTACCAGCATTCGGTGTTCAACCGCGCGACGCAGGCCACCCGCCAGCCCGGCTCGGCCTTCAAGCCGTTCGTATATGCCGCAGCCCTGGACAACGGCTACACGCCCGCCTCGATCGTGGTGGATGCGCCCGTCGAAGTGGACACCGGCGCGGGCGTCTGGCGTCCGACCAACTCGTCCAACCGTTTCTACGGCCCGACGCCGGTGCGTACCGGGATCGAACAGTCGCGGAACCTGATGACGGTGCGCATCGCGCAGGATATCGGCATGGACCGCGTCAGCACCTATGCCGAGCGCTTCGGCATCTACGAGGACATGCCCGAGCTTCTGTCCTATTCGCTGGGCGCGGGCGAGACCACGCTTTTCAACATGGTGGCGGCCTATGCCATGTTCGGCAATGGCGGCAAGCGGCTGGAGCCGACGCTGGTGGACCGCGTGCAGGACCGATACGGCAACACGATCTACCAGCACGACCAGCGCGGCTGCCGTGGCTGCGAGGGCCAGGAAGCGACGCCCGCCGACATGCCCTGGATCTGGGACACCGCCGAGCAGGTGATGGACCCGGTCACCGCCTATCAGCTGTCCTCGATGATGCAGGGCGTGGTGGCGCGCGGTACCGCCGCCTCGACCGTGGGGACGCTGGGCGTGCCCATCGCGGGCAAGACCGGCACCACCAACGACGCCAAGGACGCCTGGTTCGTGGGCTACACCCCGCGCATCACGGCGGGCTGCTATATCGGCTACGACACGCCGCGCCCGATGGGCGATGGCGCCTATGGCGGCACGCTGTGCGGCCCCGTCTTCACCGATTTCATGCGCGTGGCGCTGGAGGATCACGGCTCCTTCCGCATCCCGCAGCCGCCCGACACGGTCTTCGTGAAGATCGACCGCTTCACCGGCCAGCGGCTGCCCGACGACGCATCGGGCTCGAACGTGGTCGCGGAACTGTTCCGCGCGGGCGAGCAGCCGGCCATCGGCCAGTTCGGCACCTATATCGACGGGGGCTTTGCCATGGGCGCGGATCTGCCGCTGTTCTCCAGCGCGCAGGGCGGCGCGTCCATGCAGACGGGCCAGGACGGGCAGCAGCGGGTGGTGCCGACCAACCCTTCCTTCGGAGAGCTGTCCTCGGGCGGGCTTTACTAGCCTCGCGCCCTTGCCGCCCCCGGCGGGGACGATTAAGAACAGGCGCGGGCGACCCGGACCGGTCGCCCGTCATGTTCAGGCCAGGTGAAACAAGACCCCCATGCGCGCAGAGACAGAGAACCAGATCGGCGAAATCGAGAAATCGCTGGCCCTGCTGCGCCAGCGTCTCAACTGGGACACGGCCGAGCATCGGCTCGAAGAGCTGAACGCCATGTCCGAGGATCCCGAGCTGTGGAACGATCCAGGCCGCGCGCAGAAGCTGATGCGCGAGCGCCAGCAGCTTTCGGACGCGATCGACCGCTACAAGAGCTTTGCCCAGGAGCTGGCGGACAATCGCGACCTGATCGAACTGGGCGAGGCCGAGGATGACGTCGAGGTGGTCCAAGAGGCCGAGGCGGCCCTTGCCGAGCTGCGCAAGCGCACCGAGCAGGCCGAGATCGAGGCGCTGCTGAACGGCGAGGCGGACGGCAACGACACCTTCCTCGAGATCAATGCCGGCGCCGGTGGCACCGAGGCCTGCGACTGGGCGCAGATGCTTCAGCGCATGTATATCCGCTGGGCCGACCAGCATGGCTACAAGGTCGAGCTTCAGTCCGAGGAACCCGGATCCGAGGCCGGGATCAAGTCGGTCGCCTACAAGATTTCCGGCCCCAACGCCTATGGCTGGCTGAAGTCCGAAAGTGGCGTGCACCGGCTGGTGCGCATCTCGCCTTTCGGCAAGGGCTCGCGCGAGACGTCCTTTGCCTCTGTCTGGGTCTATCCGGTGGTGGACGACAACATCGAGATCGAGGTGAACCCCTCGGACATCCGGGTGGACACCTACCGCTCGTCCGGCGCGGGCGGTCAGCACGTCAACACGACGGATTCCGCGGTCCGGATCACCCACTTGCCCACGGGCATCGTGGTGACGAGTTCCGAGAAGTCCCAGCACCAGAACCGCGACATCGCCATGAAGGCGCTGAAATCGCGGCTCTACCAGATGGAGCTGGACAAGCGGACCGCCGAGATCAACGCCCAGCACGAGGCCAAGGGCAGCGCCGGCTGGGGCAACCAGATCCGCTCCTACGTCCTGCAACCCTACCAGATGGTAAAGGACCTGCGGACCAACGTGGAAACCTCGGACACGCAAGGGGTGCTGGACGGCGACCTGGACGCCTTCATGGCCGCCGTGCTGGCAATGGACGTCGCCGGCAAGAGCCGGGCCGAGGCGCGCGGCGAGGATTGATACTTACTACCTCTGAAAAGGGTATTATGAAGCTTACAATTGCGATTATTGCTCAGAATGGTCGTCTTCAGTATGAGGCCGTCCTCTTTGTAGAAACTGCCCGATACTTCTGCGGTGATAAAGTCGATATCTACATACTTATCCCCCGTCGGGGAGAAAATTGGAGCAATGAACCCGACAACATCAATCCACAAATATTGGATTATTTTGTAAAAAGTGGTTGTCACATCGTCCCATTTAAAAATGAAATCTGGGGGCAAAGCTACCCAGAAGGAAATAAGATCTGCTGCCTCCGTGAACTGCCAGCAGGAAGACCATTTATATTTTTTGATTCCGATCAAATCATTACTGCCGATGTATCTGAACTGAAGTTTGATTTCTCGCATCCTCTGGTATCACCGGGCGGACACATGTTCCCCGTTCAGGGACAGGACCAGAAGTTTTCGACGGAAGAGTACTGGCGGGCAGTCTATGAAGTCTGCTCTGAAACCCCGCGGAAGGCGAACGCCCGAGAGGATATCAAGGACAGCTTTCCTTACTACAATGCCGGTTGCTTTGGCTTCGAAGACCCAGCGCAATTCCATGAGAAGTGGATGCACTTTGCATGTCTGGTGGATCGTTCCCAACACGAAATTGTGCTCGACCAGCCCAAACGGCCGTGGCTGGACCAGATCACACTTCCGGTGGTCTGCTCACATTTTGGTGGCGCTGACGAGAATGCTCTTCATGGTGTGTTCAATAACGGAACACATTCCTACCACTACCACTATCCGGCAAAGCTCTGCCTGACAGACCAATACTGGGAATTGAAGAAGCAGGGGCTATTTGAAAGCTTAAAGTATATACTTGAGAAACATCAGCCGTTCCAGCGGATATTCTATACCGAAACCGATCAACTTGTACTGAATTTCTGGCGCTGGGCGAACAGAAATCTGATGTACAAAAATGGGTCGGGCTTGCGCCCGACCCATATTCTAGGGCGTGCAGGACTCGGCGAAAGGTGATCGCTTCAATCGGTTTCACTGAGAGGTGTCCCCGATTGAAGCGTCAGCTTACTCCGCGCTGCCGCCCCGCACAGCCTTGCTGTCGCCCTTGAGCGGGTCGTCGTTGCGCTGGACGGAGCCTTCGAAATGGGCGCCGCTTTCGATCGCGATGGTCTTGTGGACGATGTCGCCCTCGACCCGGGCGGTGGAGGTGAGGCGCACCTTCAGGCCGCGCACGCGGCCGACCACGCGGCCGGTGACCACGACGTCGTCGGCGACGATCTCGCCCTTGACGGTTGCGTTCTCGCCCACGGTCAGAAGATGGGCCTGGATGTCGCCCTCGACGGTGCCCTCGATCTGGATGTCGCCGGTGGTCTTGATGTGACCGGTGATCACCAGGTCAGAGGCCAGGACGGAGGGTGCGGGCTTGGGCTTGGCCGGCGTCGGGCTCGTGGACGCAGGGGCGCTGCTGCCCGTGGCCGAGGGGCTCGGCGGGCTCGGCGGCTTGGGCGCGGAGCTTTCGGTCGTCGTCGGTTCGGGTTTGCTCTTAGAAAACATCTCTGCCAGCCCTTATGTATGTCATCGGATTGACCGGTTTGCCGCCGAGGTGCACCTCGTAGTGCAGGTGGACGCCGGTGCTGCGGCCCGTGGTACCCATATCGCCGATATGATCGCCCCGGGCAATCCGGTCTCCGACCTTGACGTGAATTTTGTTGAGATGCGCGTAGTGCGTCTCGAAGCCGTAGGCGTGGCGGATCTTGATGAAGTTGCCATAGCCGCTCTGCCATCCGGCGAAAGTGACGGTACCGTCCGCTGTCGCCTCGATGGGGGTGCCGCGCCCGGCTGCGAAATCGACGCCGTTATGGGCGCGCCGGCCGCCATTGAACGGGTCGCGCCGGGTGCCGAAGCCGCTGGTGAAGCGGTGGGCGACACGGACCGGCATCGTGTAGGGGATCTTGGCCGCGGCGATCCGCATCATGTTCATGCGGTCCATGTCGGACATCAGCGCCGAAAACCGCTCGTCCAGTTCCGGATCCGACCCGCCCAGGCTGGCGCGGAACAGCGTCTCGGGGCCACCCATGCCGTTGTAGCTCTGGCGCACGCCGGAAATCAGCGTGTCCACGTTCAGCCCGCTCTTCTCGAACATCGACTCGAGCGGGCCGAAGGAGGCCTGCACCGCATCCTCGAGCGAGGCGACCAGCCGTTCCTGCCGGTCGGCATTGACCTGCATGCGCAGTTCCATGGTCGCGATCTCGGACTCGAGGCGCGTCAGGTCCGACCGGTGGGTGTCGCGCTCGCGCACCGCATTGTGCAGCGCATCGGACAAGGCCGAGAGGACGATCTCCATTTCCTCGGCGGAACCGGCGCCGTCGGCGGCATTGCGCACGGCCGTCAGGCTTGCGGTCAGCTCGCGGGCGCGATCCTCGGCGCTGTCGCGCGCGGCGACCGCCTCGGCCAGCTTGTCGCGCATCGCGCCGATGGAGGATCTGAGTTCCGTCTCCGAGGCCAGCGCCTCCTGGAGCATCGCCTGCTGGGTCACGATCTGGCCCAGCGCAAGATCGAGCCGCGCGGCGGTGTCGTCTGCGCGGCGGGTCGCTTCGGCCAGCGCCGTGTCCAGCGTCGCGATCCGATCCTCGTAGGCGGCCTCGACCAGTTCGAGTTCGCCGCGCACCGCACCCTCGGGCGACAGCGCCGAGACCACGAAACCCGCGGTCGCGGTCAGCGTCCAGCCCAGCCCAAGCACCGCGGCACCGGCCAGAAGCGCCATGCGCGACGGGGTCAGGGCAATTTCGCGGGTCGCGTGATGCGTCTGGATGACGATTTTTCGTGCGGTCGGACGCGCAGGTTGGCCGGCATGGCTTGCGGGGGTGGTTTCCGCTGTCATCGCTCAGTCATCTTCCCGGTTGTGTGTGGGGTGCCGCCTGCTGCGGCCTCACGATTTCTTGTTATGCCCTCTCGTGTAGAGAAGCGGTTCCGGTCACGCAACCATTCAGGGGAATGGTTCAGGGCGGATCGGCGAAATGCCGCGCACCCGGCGGTCACACCTCTTCGGCAAGGGGCCAGTAGAAGTCGGGCGGCAGACCGGCCTCGGCGCGTTTCTCGACGTTGAAGGGCGGCTTCAGCGCGCCGTGGAAATAGCGTCTCACAAGGTCGTGGAACCGGTCCTTCGGGTCGTGATCGTGACGCCCGCACAGGAAGTGGAACCACTTCGAGCCATAGGCGACATGGCCCACCTCTTCGGCATAGATGACCTCGAGCGCCGCGACGGTATCGGCATCGCCCGCCTTCTCGAAAAGCGCGATCATTCCCGGGGTCACGTCGAGCCCGCGCGCCTCGAGCACCATCGGCACCACGGCCAGCCGCGCCTCCAGATCCTGCGCCGTGTCCTCGGCCGCGCGCCACATCCCGGCATGGGCGGGCAGCGCGCCGTAAAAGGCGCCATGCGCTTCAAGCCGGTCCGACAGCAGGTCGAAGTGCTTTGATTCCTCGTCTGCCGCCTTCACCCAGTCGTCGTAAAAGCCCGCGGGCATCGGCACATGGGTAAAGCGGGCGATGATGTCCCAGTGCAGGTCGACGGCGTTCAACTCGATATGGGCGATGGCGTGCAGGATCGCCAGCCGGCCGGCCGCCGAGCCGGGGCGCCGGCGCGGCACGTCGCGCGGGTCCAGAAGTTCGGGCTTCGCGGGACGCGCGGGCCTGTCGGGCGGGCGGGCTGTGCCGATCGGCATGGGCCTGCCCTGTTCGCGCCCCTCGAACCAGGCGGCGGCGCAGCGGCGCGACAGGGCCGTCTTGGCCCTGGCATCCGCCGTGCCCAGCACCGCCACGGCACAGTCGGCAAGGCTTGCGGGCAGCGCCGCGCTCACAGCGCGCGCACCGCGTCCAGCACCTCCTCGGCATGGCCGGGAACCTTCACCTTGCGCCAGACACGGGCGATGGTGCCGTCGGGCCCGATCAGGAAGGTGCAGCGCTCGATGCCCATGTAGGACTTGCCATACATGCTTTTCTCGACCCAGGCGCCATAGCGCTCGCACAGATCGCCTTCGGCATCCGACAGAAGCGGCACGGTCAGGTCATGCTTGGCCACGAATTTCTCGTGCTTCGCGACCGTGTCCTTGGACACGCCCAGCACCGCGGCCCCGGCGGCGTGGAAGTCGTCCAGCAGGCCGGAAAACGCGACTGCTTCCTTGGTGCAGCCCCCGGTGTCGTCCTTGGGGTAGAAGTAGAGCACCAGCGCCTTGCCGGCGAAATCCGCCAGCGAGACGGTCTGCCCCCCGTCGCGGGGCAGGGTGAAGTCGGGCGCATTTTCGCCGGGTTGCGGGCCGGTATTGGACATGGGGCACCTCTTGGTTAGAGTGGATCCTGCCGCTGGATATGGCACCGGGGCCATGCCCGGCAAGAGCTTGACCACCCCCGCTGAGGGGGCGGGAAGCGGCCAGAGGATCGTACAGGCTTGAAGGCAGCCCGCAGACAGATCGCCGCCACCACGGCGCGGCGCGGACGCAGACGCCCCGCACAGGGGCGGCTGACGCGGTTCTGCGCCTTCTGCCTGCGCGAGACGGGGTCGCTGGTGGCAAAGCTGGTCAGCCTGACGGCCATCCTCGCGCTGGTGGTGCTGGCGCTGCTCGACGGGCGGGAATTCGTGCTGAACTCCATCGACCCGCGGCTCAAGCACTGGATCGCAGAGCGGATCGGCGCCGAGGAGATCACCGTCGGCTCTGTCGGCTTCACGCTGGGCGAAGGCGCGGACCCTGCGGGACTGACGCTGAACGACGTGCGCATCGGGGGCGGCGAGGGGCCGAGCCTGTCGCTGCCGCGGATCGCCACCGGCTTCCAGGTGCTTGGCGGCCTGCAGGGGGCGCTGCGGCCGACCTCCATCGCGCTCGACGGTATCGCGCTGGACCTGATCCGGGCCGAAACGGGGGCCCTGACGCTGAGCGCCGATCGCGCGGGCGCCGGTGCGCCGGTGCCGCTGTTGGGCGCGGGCGGGGGTGGCGGCGCCGATTTCGAAGCCATGCTGGACGCCGCCGCCATCTTCGGGCGGCTCGAGGCGCTGTCGCGGCTGCAACGGGTGGACCTGGTCGGGGCCGACATCACCTATCACGACGGCCGCGCCGGGCGGCGCTGGGTGGCGCGGGACGCAAGCGCCTATCTCGAACGCGGGGCCGGGCGGCTCAACGCGTCGGTCACTGCCACGCTCAGCGACGGGCAGGGGGCGTCCGTGCCGGTGCAGGCCACCATCCAGCGGCAGGAGGCGGCGGGGATCACGCGCTACGCGGTCCGCTTCGACAATGCGCGGCCCGGGGATGTCGCGGCGCAGGTGGCGCTGCTCGAGTTTCTCGCGCTGGTGGACGCGCCGGTCTCGGGGGCGCTTGCCGCGGAATTCAGCGATGCGGGCAACCTGCTGGCGCTGTCGGGCGCGCTTCGGATGGGCGCGGGTGCCCTGCGCCCGACGCCCGAGCGCGAGATCGCCTTCGACGCGGCATCGGTCTATTTCTCGTACGACCCGCGCAGCGACCGGTTCCGGCTCGACTCGCTCGATCTGGTGACCGAGCGCGGCAGCCTGCGCGCGGACGGGGTCGTGCTGGTGGACCGCGATGCCACGGGGGCGGTCGCGGCGCTGGTCAGCCAGCTCGATCTCTACCAGGTGGCGCTGGCGGGCACCGAGGGCGCGCCGATCGTCTTTCGCAACGGTCGCGCCGTGACGCGGCTCACGCGCAGCCCCTTCACGATCGAGATCGGCACGCTGTCACTGCGCGACGGCGATACCCGTGTCAGCCTGTCGGGCCGCGCCCGGCCGGAACCCGAAGGCTGGGACGTTGCGCTGGACGCAGGGGCGGTGAACCTGCCGCGTGACCGGCTCATGCCGCTCTGGCCCGCCGAGTTGCGGCCGCGCCTGCGCACCTGGCTGGACGAGCGGCTTGAGGCGGGGCTTGTGACCGAGGCAAGCCTGCACCTGCGCCAGCGCGGGGGCGCGCGGGAGATCGGCCTCGATTTCGGCTTCCGGGACGGCGTCGCGCGCATCCTGCCGCGGATGCCCGCGCTGGTGGGCGCGCGCGGCACGGGCCAGCTGATCGACGGACGGTTCGAACTGGTGCTCGATGCGGGGCACACCGGGCCCGGGCAGGGCGCGGGCGTCGATCTGGCGGGCAGCCGCATGCTGGTTGCCGATGCGCGGGCCCGGCCGTCGGTGGCGGAGATACGGCTGGAGGGGTCAGGGCAGATCCCGCAGCTGCTGGCGCTGGTGGACAACCCGCCGCTGCGCTTGCCAAGCCGCGCGGGGCAGGGCACGGACATGGCCACCGGCCGCGCCGAGGTGGTCGCCACCCTGCGCCTGCCGCTTCGCGACGGGCTGACGGACCGGGACGTGGAGGCGGATGTCCGCGCGACGCTGAGCGATGTCCGCTCGGGGTCGCTGGTGCCGGGCCGGGTGCTGGCGGCAGAGACGCTGAAGCTGAACGCCACGAACGACACGCTCGAGATCGCGGGGACCGTGCGGCTGGACGACGTGCCGCTGGAGGCGCGCCTTGCCCGGCCGCTTGGCCCCGATGCCGGACCGGCGACGGTGACCGGAAGCCTGGTGGTGACGCCCCTGTCCGTCGCCGGGCTGGGCATTCCGTTGCCGGAAGGCAGCCTTGAGGGGCAAGGCACGGGCCGCTTCGCGCTGACCCTGGGCCCCGAGGGCGTGCCGCCTGCATATTCGGTCGATCTGCCGCTTTCGGGGCTGGCCCTGTCGATCCCGCCGCTGGGCTGGCGCAAATCGGCCGCCGCCGAAGGCAGCCTGCAACTTGCGGGCCGCCTTGGCCCCGCGCCGACGGTCGAGGATCTGCGCCTGGGTGCCCCGGGCCTGCGGATCGAGGGGGCGCTGGACATCTCCGGGCAGCGGCTTGAGGGCGCGCGCCTGTCGCGGCTGGCGCTTGGCGGCTGGCTCGATGCGCCGCTGCGCTGGCGGGCGGGGAACCCGGCCAAGGTCGCGATCGAGGGCGGGCGCATCGATCTGCGACGCGGCCTGCCCCCAATGGCGGGGCTGGGCGGCGGCGGCGGCGGCGGGGGTGTCGCGCTCGACTTCGCGCCGCGCGAGGTGATCGTGACCGACGCGATCCGGCTGACGGATCTGCGCGGCAGCCTTGCGACCGGGCAGGCGCCGCTGGGTCGCTTCACGGCGCAGGTGAACGGGCGGGCGCCGCTCTCGGGCTTTCTGCGCGAGGGGGGCGAGGTGTTCCTGCAAAGCGAGGATGGCGGCGCAGCCCTGCGCGCGGCGGGGCTTTTCCGCAATGCCGCGGGCGGCACGCTGCGCGTCTCGCTTGCCCCCGGCGGCGGGGCGCTGTCGGGCGTCTTCTCGCTTCAGGGCAGCCGGGTCCTGAGCGATGCGACCCTGGCGCGTCTGCTGGAGGGTGCCACGGTAGAGGGTCTTGCGCGCCGTGCGGCCGCGGGCGGCGAGGGGATCGCCTTTGCCGATGCGCAGGGGCGATTTGCGATTGCCGACGGGCGCGTGACGGTCAGCGGCGCGCGGGCGGTCGGCCCGGATCTGGGCGTGACGATTTCGGGAACCTACGACACGGTGGCGGGCCGGCTTGACATGAACGGCGTGCTGTCGCCGCTCTATGCGCTGAACGGCATGTTCGAGCGCCTGCCGCTGATCGGCCGGCTGCTGGGCGGGCGGCCCGGCGAGGGGTTGCTGGGGGCCAACTTTCGGATTACAGGCAGCGCGAGCGAGCCGCAGATCTCGGTCAATCCGCTTTCCATCCTGACACCCGGCGCCATCCGCGAGATATTCGCCCAGGGCGCCCCGGACGCCCCCGGTGGCTGAAACCCGCGCCATGGACGATCTTACCCTCGACGATTTCGACTTCGCGCTGCCCGAGGAACTCATCGCGCTGCGCCCCGCGCGGCCGCGCCCGGCCTCGCGGCTGCTGGTGGCGCGGGGCGATGGCATCGCGGATGCGCATGTGGCCGACCTGGCCGATTTCCTGCGCCCCGGCGACCTGCTTGTCTTCAACGACACCCGCGTGATCCCGGCGCGCCTGCGCGGCACGCGGACCCGCGACAGCGCGCATGGCGACGGCGTCTCGCAGGTCGAGGTGATGCTGGCCCATGCCCGCCCCGACGGCAGCTGGGACGCGCTGGCGCGGCCCGCCAAGCGCCTGCGCGCGGGCGACGTGATCCGCTTTGCCGGCGATCTGTCGGCCGAGGTGATCTCGCGCGACGGCGCGATGGTGGCGCTGCGCTTCGACCGCACGGGGCCGGATTTCGACGCGGCGCTGGAAGCCGCCGGAGAGATGCCGCTGCCGCCCTACATCGAAAGCAGGCGCGCCGCCGACGAACAGGACCTGGAGGATTACCAGACGGTGTTCGCGCGGGTGCGCGGCGCGGTGGCGGCCCCGACCGCATCGCTGCATTTCGACGACGCGCTGCTGGCGCGGCTGGCCGAGGCGGGCGTTCAAAGCACCTTCGTCACCCTGCATGTCGGTGCGGGCACCTTCCTTCCCGTCAAGGTCGAGAACATCGCCCTGCATCGGATGCACGCCGAATGGGGCGAGGTGACGGAAGAAGCCGCCGCCGCCATCGCCGCCGCCAGGGCGCGCGGCGGGCGGGTTATCCCGGTCGGCACCACGGCGCTGCGCCTGATCGAAGCGGCCGCCCGCGGCGGCACGATCGCGCCATTTCGGGGCGATACCGACATCTTCATCCGGCCGGGATTCGCATTCCATGTGGCCGACGGGCTGATGACGAATTTCCACCTGCCGAAATCCACGCTGATGATGCTGGTTTCGGCGCTGATGGGGGTGGACCGCATCCGCCGCATCTATGACCATGCCATCGCGGGCCGATACCGCTTCTTTTCCTACGGCGACAGTTCGCTGCTGCTGCCCGACGCCTGATGCACTGGCCTTGCCGGGGCCAGGGCGGGATGCCGCTGCCGCGGCCGAAAGACTGACAGGACACTTTCATGCTGACCGTTTTGCGCACCTCGTGGCCGCTTCTGCTGGGCCTTCTTTTCCTGATGGTGGGCAACGGGTTGCAGGGTACGCTACTAGGCGTGCGCGGCGCGATCGAGGGCTATGACGCGGGCACGATGTCCTATGTGATGTCGGCCTATTTCCTTGGCTTCCTGGCGGGCTCCAAGCTGACGCCGGCACTGATCGCGCAGGTGGGCCATGTGCGCGTCTTCGCGGCGCTGGCCTCGCTGATCTCGGCGGCCTTCATCCTTTATGCGGCGATCCCGCATCCCGTCAGCTGGGCGCTGATGCGCTTCATCGTCGGGCTATGCTTCTGCGGGGTCTACATCGTGTCGGAAAGCTGGCTCAACGGGGCGTCGACCAACGAGACGCGGGGCCAGGCGCTGTCGCTCTACATGATCGTGCAGATGGTGGGCATCATCGCGGCGCAGGGCTTGCTGAACATCGCAGATCCGGCCGAATACACGCTTTTCGTCATCATGTCGGTGCTGGTGTCGGTGGCTTTCGCGCCGATCCTGCTGTCGAAGACCCCCGCACCGGCCTTCGAGGCGACGAAGCCCATGACGCTGGCGCAGCTGTTCCATATCTCGCCGCTGGGCATGGTCGGCTGCTTCCTGCTGGGGGGCGTGTTCTCGGGCATTTTCGGAATGAGCGCGGTCTACGCCTCGGAGGCCGGGTTCTCCACGGCGCAGACCTCGCTGCTGGTGGGGTTGATCTACCTCGGCGGCCTGCTGTTCCAGTATCCCGTGGGCTGGATCTCGGACCGGATGGACCGGCGCAAGCTGATCGTGGGGGGCACCGCGATCGGGGCGGCCGCCTCGCTTCTTGCGCTGCCGGTTCTGGGCGATTTCACCGTGGTCTGCATCGTGGGCTTCATCGTGGGCGCGATGGCGAACCCGCTCTATTCGCTGATGATCGCCTATACCAACGACTTCCTGGAGCCGGGCGACATGGCCTCCGCCTCGGGCGGGCTTCTGTTCGCCAACGGGCTGGGCGCGATCATGGGCCCCATCGTGATCGGCCTGCTGATGGCGCGGATCGGCCCGGTCGGGTTCTTCGTCTTTCTCGGCACGCTCTTTGCCGCTGTCATGGTCTATGCGCTCTACCGCATGACCCAGCGCCCGGCACCCGCGGTCGAGGACACCACCGCCTATTCGCCGGTGTTCCACCAGGCGACCCCGGTCGCGCTGGAAGTGGCGCAGGAGGTTGCACAGGAAAAGGCGGACGAGGCAGCCGCGCGCGCCTGAGGGATTGCGTTTCCGGCCCCGATGGGCACCATGCCAGGCATGGAACAGCACAGCACGCACGAAGACATCCTTGCCTTCTGGCTCGAAGAGACGACGCCGGAGCAGTGGTACCGGCAGGACGACGCGCTCGACGCCGAGATACGGCGCCGCTTCGCCGCGCTTTGGGAAAAGGCGCACGCGGCGGGCAGGGCGCCCTTTTCGGGGGGCGCGCGGGCAAGCCTTGCGAACCTGATCCTGCTCGACCAGTTCCCGCGCAACCTGTTTCGCGGCGAGGGGCGGGCATTCGCGACCGATGCGCTGGCGCTGGGCGTCGCCAGGGACGCCATCGCCCGCGGCGAGGACATGGAGATCGACCCACCCGCGCGGCAGTTCTTCTACCTGCCCTTCATGCATGCCGAGGATCTGGCCCTGCAGGACGCGGGCATCGCGCATTTCGAGCGCGCCATGCCGGGGACGGACAACATCCTTCACGCCCGCGCGCACCGCGAGATCATCCGCCGTTTCGGCCGCTTTCCCTATCGCAACGGGGCGCTGGGCCGAAAGACCACGCCAGAGGAACAGGCATTGCTGGACGACGGTGGCTACGGCGCGGTCGTGCGCCAGATGCAGGGCGGTTCCGAACCCGGCGCATAGCCTGCGCTGTGGAAACACGGCGCCAGATGGTTTAACACTAAGCCAATTTTTCGCAGAGAGGACTCACCATGGCCAGCAAATCCTTCGACATCGTCGTGATCGGGGCCGGACCGGGCGGATATGTGGCCGCGATCCGGGCCGCGCAGCTGGGGCTGAACGCCGCCGTCGTGGAACGCGAGCATCTGGGCGGCATCTGCCTGAACTGGGGCTGCATCCCGACCAAGGCGATGCTGCGTTCGGCCGAGGTGTTCCACCTGATGCACCGCGCCAAGGAATTCGGACTGAAGGCGGACGGCATCGGCTATGACATCGACGCGGTGGTCAAGCGCTCGCGCGGGGTGGCCAAGCAGCTTTCCAGCGGGGTCGGGGGCCTTCTGAAGAAGAACAAGGTCACCGTGATCATGGGCGAGGCCACGATCCCCGCGAAGGGCAAGGTCGCGGTCAAGACCGACAAGGGCACCGAGGAACTGGTGGCCAAGAACATCATCCTTGCCACCGGGGCGCGCGCGCGCGAGCTGCCGGGGCTGGAGGGCGACGGCAAGCGGGTCTGGACCTACAAGACCGCGCTGCAACCGCCGCACATGCCCAAGAAGCTGCTGGTGATCGGCTCGGGCGCCATCGGGATCGAGTTCGCCAGCTTCTACAACACGCTCGGCGCCGAGACGACCGTGGTCGAGGTGATGGACCGCATCCTGCCCGTGGAGGACGCCGAGATCTCGGCCTTCGCGAAGAAGCAGTTCACCAAGCAGGGCATGACCATCCTGGAAAAGGCCACGGTCAAGAAGCTCGACCGCGCCGCCGACAAGGTCACCGCCCATGTCGAGAAGGACGGCAAGACCGAGACCCACGAATTCGACACGGTGATTTCCGCCGTGGGCATCGTCGGCAATGTCGAGGGGCTGGGCCTGGAGAAGCTGGGCGTCAAGATCGACCGCACCCATGTCGTGACCGACGAATATTGCCGCACCGGGGTCGAGGGGCTTTATGCCATCGGCGACATCGCCGGCGCGCCCTGGCTTGCCCACAAGGCCAGCCACGAGGGCGTGATGGTGGCCGAGCTGATCGCCGGGAAGAACGACGTGCACCCGATCAAGCCTGAAGCCATCGCCGGCTGCACCTATTGCCACCCGCAGGTGGCAAGCGTGGGCTACTCCGAGGCGAAGGCCAAGGAACTGGGCTACGAGATCAAGGTCGGCCGCTTCCCCTTCATCGGCAACGGCAAGGCCATCGCGCTGGGCGAGCCCGAGGGCATGGTCAAGACCGTGTTCGACGCGAAGACCGGCGAGCTTCTGGGCGCGCACATGGTCGGCGCCGAGGTGACGGAACTCATCCAGGGCTATGTGGTGGGCCGCAGCCTGGAAACCACGGAAGAGGATCTGATGAACACCGTCTTCCCGCATCCGACCCTGTCGGAAATGATGCACGAGTCGGTACTGGACGCCTATGGCCGGGCGATCCATTTCTGATCGGTGACAGGCCCGTGCCCGGCGCGTCCCGGGCATGGGCACCTGACATTCGCGACGGTCCCTGCTAGAAGCCGTCGCACACCGCCGCCGGAGGCACGCATGACGACCCGAGACCTGAAAGACCGCACCCAGCGCCACCCGGAAAAGCAGCGAAAGGCCGATGCGCCGATCCTGCGCAAGCCGGACTGGATCCGGGTCAAGGCGCCGACCAGCGCCGGCTACCGCGAGACGGCCCGGATCATGCGCGAGAACAAGCTCGTCACCGTCTGCGAGGAAGCCGGCTGCCCCAATGTGGGCGAATGCTGGAGCCAGGGCCACGCCACCATGATGATCATGGGCGAGATCTGCACCCGCGGCTGCACCTTCTGCAACGTGGCGACGGGCAGGCCCGACGCGCTTGACGTGTTCGAGCCGGGGCGCGTGGCGGTCGCGGTGGAAAAGCTGGGGCTGAAGCACGTCGTCATCACCTCGGTGGACCGCGACGACCTGGAGGATGGCGGGGCCGAGCATATCGCCCAGACCATCCGCGCCGTGCGCCGCAAGAACTCTGAGACGACGATCGAGGTGCTGACGCCCGATTTCCTGAAATGCCCCGCATCGGCGCTTGAGACGGTGGTCGAGGCGAAGCCGGACGTCTTCAACCACAATCTCGAGACGGTGCCGGGGCTCTACCCCGAAGTGCGCCCCGGCGCGCGCTATTTCCACTCGCTGCGGCTTTTGCAGAAGGTCAAGGAACTTGATCCGTCGATGTTCACGAAGTCGGGCATCATGGTGGGCCTGGGCGAGAACCGGCAGGCCGTGCACCAGGTCATGGACGACATGCGCGCGGCCGACGTGGATTTCCTGACCATCGGCCAGTATCTCCAGCCGACGAAGAAGCATCACGCGGTGGACCGTTTCGTGACGCCCGAGGAATTCGCCGCCTACGAGAAGGCCGCCTATGGCAAGGGCTTCCTCATGGTCTCGGCCACGCCGCTGACGCGGTCGAGCTACCACGCCGGCGACGACTTCGCGCGGCTAAGGGCGGCCCGGCTCGCGAAGCTGGGCGGTTAAACTTCTAGTGGTTGCGAGATACTATGAGCCAGAAAGTTTTAAGGATCGAGTCATATTCGAATCCTTTTATAAGCCGGCCCAAAAAGACTATCTACTTGCAAGGTACTGCTTTCATATCAAGCTTAACCATAATTTTTTCTGGAGCGCAGGGCAATCACTCGAGAAGTATATGAAGTCATTGATTTTAATAAATAATAAACCGGTCAAGGAATATAACCACGGATTAAAGGCACTATATACAAAATTATGTCAAATAATTGAATTAAATTTCTACTTTAATAGGCCAGATAGTTTTCAAGAAAAGTACTATCTGGAAGAAAGTCCGTTAAAATTCTTGGATCGAATTGAAAGATTTACAAGCCCTAGTAGCAGATATAATGCATTTGGAAATCTTACAAAGGCTGAAGACATCATAAAAATAGACCAGTTTGTTCTTCGATTAGAGCAGTTAATTCAAAGCACAAACTCAGAGAAAAGCTCGAAAAATACATCTATTTCAGATAAAATATCAAAAATTTACGAGGATATGGCGAAATTGGATTTCTCTACCACGAGCATAAACGGTAATATTATCTTTCAAGGTATTGATAATATTAGCGACACATCCTTCGCCTTTTTTATCTCCGGCTCATCATCGCCTACATCAATACTGGAAAAACAAATCCGCAATAAGAAGCTACATATGGAAGATATTCATGATGTTATTAAAATAATTGAATGGCTGCATAAAAATATTAAGTTGCCAAAAGAGCAAGAAAAAATATTTCTGGAATTTAAAGAAACTCCAGGAAAGTATTTATAAAAACCGCACCTTGCCGATATGCGGCAGGTTGCGGTTCCGTTGCGCGTAGTCGATGCCGTAGCCCACCACGAATTCGTCGGGGATCTCGAAGCCGGTCCAGGTGGCCTTTATGTCCACCTCGCGGCGGGCGGGCTTGTCGAGCAGGGCGCAGACTTCCAGCCGGGCAGGATGCCGGGTGCGCAGGATGTCGAGAACGTGTTTCAGCGTGTGGCCGGTGTCGACGATGTCCTCGACCACCAGCACGTCGCGGCCCTCGATCTCGCCGCGCAGGTCTTTCAGGATGCGCACCTCGCGGCTCGATTCCGTGGCGTTGCCGTAGGAGGAGGCTTCGAGGAAATCCACCTCGACCGGCAGGTCCAGCTCGCGCACCAGGTCCGCGATGAAGACGAAAGAGCCGCGCAGAAGCCCCACCACCACCAGCTTGTTCGTGCCGCGGAAATGCGCCGAGATCTGGCGCGCCAGTTCCTCGACCCGGGCGGCGATCGACTTGGCCGAGATCATCTCGTCGATGACGTAAGTGGAATGATCCGGTTGCACTCGAACCCCCTTGCCTGTACCGGGGCGCAGCCTGCGACAAACCGGGGTTTTGTCAACCCGATAGCCACCCGCCATATAGACGCCCATGCCGAAGCACAGCGAAAACCGAGAGATGCCCTACAGCGCCGACCAGCTTTATGCGCTGGTGGCCGATATCGAAAGCTATCCGCAGTTCCTGCCCTGGGTAAGCGCGGCGCGGATCCGGCAGGTGACGGACATCCCCGACGGCCAGCGGATCGACGCGGACCTGATCGTATCCTTCAAGGTGTTCCGCGAACGTTTCGGCAGCCGCGTGACCCTGAACCCCGAGGCGCGCAAGATCGACGTTGAGTACCTGGAAGGGCCGTTCCGCTACCTCAACAACCACTGGGAATTCGAGACCCTGGGCGAGGATCGCTGCCGGGTCCGCTTCTTCGTGGATTTCGAGTTCCGTTCGCGCACCTTGCAGGCGATCATCGGCGTGGTGTTCAACGAGGCGATGCAGCGCATCGTGCGCGCCTTCGAGGCGCGGGCGGCGGCACTTTACGGCAGGCGCTGATCGCGGGCCGCGGCCAGCAGCAGGTCCAGCGCCTGTTCCACGGAACTTGCGCGCACATGCGCCCGGCCGATCGCCCCGAATTCGCGCCGCAGGGTCAGGGCAGGGCGCCCCCTTGCCGCCAGCCCGAACCAGACCAGCCCCTCGGGCTTGAAAGCCGATCCGCCCGGGCCAGCGATCCCGGTGACCGAGACGGCGATATCCGCGGGGGAACGGTTCAGTGCGCCTTCGGCCATCTGCCGCGCGACATCCTCGGACACGGCGCCGACCGCGTCGAGCGTCTCGGGGCGGACGCCCAGCATCTCGATCTTGGCGGCGTTGGAATAGGTGACGAAGCCGCGCTCGACCACGTCGGACGAGCCCGCCACATCGGTCAGCGCCCCCATGATGAGCCCGCCCGTGCAGCTTTCGGCGGTCGCCACATGCCAGCCCCGCGCGCGGCAGGCGTCCAGCACCTCGGCGGCGCGGCTCATGCGCCCATCATCCCGTGTGCGATGAAGGCGGCCAGCGCCACGACCAGCGCCGCCATCACGCCCGCGGCCACATCGTCGAGCATCACGCCCGCCGCCCCGTGCATGGCGTCGACGCGGCTGACGGGCCAGGGTTTCAGGATGTCGAACAGGCGGAACATGACGAAGGCGCCGACCCAGCCCGGCCAGGGAAACAGCATCGGGGCCGCCCCCGCATGCCAGAGCCCGAAGGACAGCGGGAAAAGCGCGATCCACAGGCCCACGACCTCGTCCACCACGATCCAGCCCGGATCGGCCGTGGGGTCATCCGCGATCGCCCGGACCGTCGCCCAGTAGCCAAGGACGAAAACCGCAAGCGTCGCGATCACCAGCAGCGGGAAGCCGCCAAGCACATGCAGCGCATAGCCCACGGGAAGCGCCGCAAGCGTGCCGAAGGTCCCCGGCGCCCTGGGGATCAGACCGACATAGCCGAAGGTGACGATCGCCCGGATCATGCGCCGACCAGCGTCGCGGTCGCCAATGCCGCGATCCCCTCGCCGCGGCCGGGGAAGCCCAGCCGCTCGGTGGTGGTGGCCTTGACGCTGATGCGCTCGACCTCCACCCCGGTGATGCGCGACAGGCTTTCGCGCATGGCCGCCGCATGCGGGCCGATCTTGGGCGCCTCGCAGATCAGGGTGCAGTCGAGACTGGTGATGCGGAAGCCCCGCGCCGTCGCCCGCTCCACCGCCTTTTCGAGAAAGATGTGCGAGGCGGCCCCCTTCCACTGCGGATCCGAAGGGGGGAACCATTGGCCGATATCCCCCTCGGCCAGAGCGCCGAATATGGCGTCGGTCAGCGCGTGCATGCCGACATCGGCATCGGAATGCCCAGAAAGCGCCTTGTCGAAAGGGATGCGGACCCCGTTCAGGATCACCTGATCCCCCGGCGCGAAGGCGTGCACGTCGAAGCCGTTCCCGGTGCGTATGTCCATCTCTTCCCTCAACAATCTCTCGGCCCGGTCGAAATCCTGCGGCAGCGTGATCTTGAAGTTGTTTCCATCCCCCAACACGACCGAAACCGCAAGACCCGCCGCCCGCGCGATGGCGACATCGTCATCGGCGGGGCCCTGGGCAGCGTCGTGCGCGGCCACGATGTCGCGATAGAGAAAGCCCTGCGGGGTCTGCGCGCGCCACAGGTTCTCGCGCGGGTGGGGGGCCGTGACCTGCCCATGTTCGGCCCGCCAGAGCGCATCCACGATGGGCAGCGCCGGAAAGGCCGCATGCCCCGGCCCGATGCCGCCAAGCACCCGGTCGATCACCGCGTGGCCGAGGAAGGGGCGGGCGGCGTCATGGATCAGCACCGCCGGCGGCTCCATGGTGGAAAGCGCGGCAAGCCCCCGCCGGACCGAGGCCGAGCGCGTGTCGCCGCCGGTGACGGGGGGCAGCAGCCGTGCCGGGTGCAGGCTTGCTGTCGCCGCGTCGTAAAGGGCGCGGTCCTCGGGGCCGATCACCACCTGGACCGCACGGCAGAAGGGGTGGTCGAGAAAGGCCGCGATGGTGCGCGCCAGAACCGCCTGCCCGCGCAGGTCGCGATACTGCTTGGGCATCCCGCCGCCCGCGCGCACTCCCTTGCCGGCGGCGACGATCAAAGCGGCAAAATCCATCGGCCCCTCGTCAAGAATGGTGCATGTATCAAAATCAGAGCCGCCATGCGGGCACAAGCGGATTGCTGAAACGTCCACATCCGGCTATGTATTCAGGCAAACTGCACAAGGAATAATCAATTGCCGATCACCTTGGGTGCATGCAGCTATGACCCGCCTGTTTTTCTGGCACCGATGGCTGGAATCACGGATGTTCCGTTCAGAAGCCTTGTCGCACGCTTCGGTGCGGGGCTTGTGGTGTCTGAAATGGTGGCAAGCCAGGAGATGGTGCAGGAAAAACCGGCGGCGCGTGCCCGAGCAGCCCTGGGGCTGGGGGTCGCCAACACATCCGTACAGATCGCCGGGCGGGAAGCGCGCTGGATGGCCGAGGCGGCGCGCCTGTGCGCCGGAGAGGGCGCGCGCGTGATCGACATCAACATGGGCTGCCCCGCCAAGAAGGTGACGAATGGCTGGTCGGGTTCGGCCCTGATGCGCGAACCCGATCACGCCCTGTCGCTGATCGAGGCGGTGGTTGCGGCCGTCGATGTGCCGGTCACGCTGAAGATGCGGCTCGGATGGGACGACGACAGCCTGAACGCGCCCGAGATCGCCGCAAGGGCCGAGGCGGCCGGGGTCGCGATGATCACCGTGCACGGGCGCACGCGCTGCCAGTTCTACAAGGGCCAGGCCGACTGGGCCGCCATTGCCCCGGTGAAGGAGGCGGTGACGGTGCCGCTGGTCGCCAATGGCGACATCGTGGATGCGGCCAGCGCGCGCAAGGCGCTCGATGCCTCGGGCGCCGACGGCGTGATGATCGGGCGCGGCGCGCAGGGCGCGCCCTGGATGCTGGCCGAAGTGGCGGCGGAACTGCACGGCACGCCGCCCCCCGACATTCCCGCAGGAGCCGCGCTTTCCGACATGATTTCGGAACATTACGAGGCGATGCTGGATTTCTACGGCCAGGAGCTGGGCCTGCGCTGCGCCCGCAAGCACCTGGGCTGGTACATGGACCGGCTGGACACGCCGACAGCACTCAGACGCGAGATCCTGACCGCGAAACGGCCCGAGGCAGTGCTGGCGGCCATTGCCCATCTTGCCGATGCGCCGGCACCGCGGAGGGCCGCATGACGATCGACCAGGACCCGATCTGGAGCGCGGTGCCCTATCCGGCGCTGCTGCTCGACCCGAACGACAACATCCTTTCGTGCAACGGGGCGGCCGAAAGCCAGTTCTCCACCTCGCTGCGGCAGATGGCGGGAAAGCCGCTCGCGGCGTTCATCGGCGGCTCGAGCCCGATCCTCGAGGGGGTCTCCCAGACGCGGCGCGGCGTGGCGTCGGTGGTGCAGTACGACGTGGACCTGTCCTGGCAGGACAAGCACGCGCGCAGCTACACGATCCACGCCTCCCAGGTGCAGGACCGATCCGGCAACGTGCTTCTGCTGCTGCATCCCACGGGCATCGCCACGCAGATGGATCGCACGCTGGCGCACCGCTCGGCCGCGCGATCCGTCACCGGCATGGCCGCGATGCTGGCGCACGAGATCCGCAACCCGCTGGCCGGCATTTCCGGCGCGGCGCAGCTTCTGGCCATGAGCCTCGACGAGGAGGACCAGGAACTGACCCGCCTGATCCAGGAAGAGACCGACCGCATCGGCAAGCTGGTGGAACGGGTCGAGGAATTCGGCGACCTGCGCCCGACGCTGCGCAAGCCCGTGAACATCCACGACGTGCTGGACCGCGCCAAGCGCGCGGCCGAGGCGGGCTTCGGGCGGCATCTGCGCTTCGTCGAGACCTATGACCCCTCGCTGCCATTCACGGCGGGCGATCCGGACCAGCTGATGCAGGTGTTCCAGAACCTGCTGAAGAACGCGGCCGAGGCCTGCCCTCAGGTGGGCGGGATCGTGCGGGTGCGCACGGGTTATCAGCCCGGGGTCAAGCTGTCGCTTCCGGGCCGCAAGGCCGAGGGGCTGCCGCTGCTCATCAGCATCATCGACAACGGCTCCGGCATCCCCGAGACGCTGATCCGCGACATCTTCGACCCCTTCGTCAGTTCCAAGGCGAACGGCACGGGGCTGGGCCTGTCGCTGGTCTCGAAGGTGCTGAGCGACCATGGCGGCGTGATCGAGGTGGACAGCCAGCCCGGCCGCACCGAGTTCCGCGTCCGCCTGCCGGTCTGGAAAGAGGATCTGGCGCCCGAGACGGCCGCCACCCAAGGGGAGAGTGACTGATGGAAGGCACGGTGATCGTCGCGGATGACGACCGCACCATCCGCACCGTTCTGAGCCAGGCCCTGACCCGGGCCGGCTGCCGGGTGCGTTCGACCGGCACCATCTCGACCCTGTGGCGCTGGATCGAGGAGGGGGAGGGGGATTGCGTCGTGTCGGACGTGATGATGCCCGACGGCGATGCGCTCGACCTGTTGCCGGCGATCCACCGCAAGCGCCCCGACCTGCCGGTGATCGTGATGTCGGCGCAGAACACCATGATGACCGCGATCCGCGCGACGGAAGTGGGCGCCTATGAATACATCCCCAAGCCCTTTGACCTGCGCGAGGTTCTGAGCCAGGTCAACAAGGCGCTGACCCGCCAGAAGCGGCGCGGGACGGGAACCGGCGAGGAGCGGCCGGAGGACAAGGCGCAGCCGCTGCCGCTGATCGGTCGTTCCCCGGCCATGCAGGACGTCTATCGCATCATGGCGCGGCTGATGACGACCGATCTGGGCGTGATGATCTCGGGCGAGAGCGGCACCGGCAAGGAACTGGTCGCCCGTGCGCTGCACAATTTCGGCCTGCGCAAGAACGGGCCGTTCGTGGCGATCAACATGGCCTCGATCCCGTCGGACATGATCGAGGTCGAGATGTTCGGCACCGCCGCCCAGCCCGGCCCGGATGGCGCCGGCAAGTTCGAGCAGGCCGCGGGGGGCACGCTGTTTCTCGACGAGGTGGGCGACATGCCGGTGGCGGCCCAGACGCGGCTGCTGCGCGTGCTTCAGGACAACGAATATTCCCGCGTCGGCGGGCGCGAGACGCTGCGCGCCAATGCACGCATCATCGCCGCGACCCACCAGGACCTGCGCACGCTGGTGAACGAGGGCCGCTTCCGCGAGGACCTGTTCTACCGGCTGAACGTGGTGCCGGTGCGCCTGCCGCCCCTGCGGGACCGGCTTGACGACATCCCCGACCTTGCGCGCCACTTCCTGCGCAACGCCGAAGGCGAGGGGCTGCCGCGCAAGACCATCGCCCCCGAGGCGCTGGACGAGCTGCGCAAGCTCGACTGGTCGGGCAACGTGCGCGAGTTGGAAAACCTGATGAAGCGGCTTGCCGTGCTCTGCCCAGACGAGATCATCTCGGCGGCGGTCGTGCTTCAGGAAATCAAGGCGCGGCCCAGTTCCGTCAGCAGCCCGACGGGCGCGAAAAGCCAGAAGCTGAGCCAGGCGATCGAAAGCCATCTGAAGCGGTATTTCGACCTGCATGGCGACAGCCTGCCGCCGCCGGGGCTTTACGACCGCATCCTGAAGGAAGTGGAGCTGCCCCTGATCGCGCTGTCGCTGTCGGCCACGCGCGGCAACCAGGTGCGGACCGCCGAGCTTCTGGGCATCAACCGGAATACCCTTCGAAAGAAGATACAGGATCTGGACATTGCGGTGACACGTGGCAAGAAAATGATGTAGTCTGGCCACAGACGCCGGATAACCACAGGTCTGTTCCAAAAGTGCAACAGAGTCAGACGCTTCGCCTGACGGACTCGGTCAACCGAATCCTGCGCGAGCGCCGCACGCGAAACACCCTGACGCTGACGCTGGTGGCGCTCGGCCCGGTTCTTGCCGTTCTGACGGGGCTTGCGCTGGGCGCGGGCTCGGTTCTCGAGGAACGGCTGCTGCGCCCGATCCTTCTGGTCGATTTCGTCTATGTGCTGCTGGTCGCGGGCCTGGTCGCGCACCGCGTGGCCGCCACCTTCGGGGCGCGGCGGCGCGATTCCGCGGGCTCGCGCCTGCACATGCGGCTGATGGGCGTCTTCGCGATCATCGCGCTGCTGCCCACCATCCTTGTGGCCGTGTTCGCCACGCTGACGCTCAATTTCGGGCTGGAGGGCTGGTTTTCCGACCGGGTGCGCAACGTGGTGGGCAACTCGCTTGCCGCGGCCGAGGCCTATGAGGAAGAGCACCGCTCGAACCTGATGGCGGATGCGCAGATCCTCGCGCGGTTCCTGAACGGCCAGCGCGAGCGCTTTCCCCTGATCACGCCCTCGCAGTTCCGCGAGTTGCTGAACCGCGGGCAGGTGCAGATGCAGCGCGAGCTGCCCGAGGCCTTCGTGATCGACGGGGCGGGCGACCTGCGCGCGCGGGGGGACCGCAGCTACCTGTTCGACTACGAGCCCCCCTTGCCCGAGGAGATCGCGCGCGCCGCCGCCGGAGAGACGGTCATCATCGAGGATACGGTCAACTTCGAGTTCCGGGCGCTGCTGGCGCTTTCGGCCTATCCGGACCGCTATCTCTATGTCACCCGCGACGTGGACGGCGACATCCTGAACCTTCTGGACGAAACGCGCGAGACGGTGGGGCTTTACCAGCAGCTCGAACGCGACCGCGGGCGGCTGCTGTTCGAGTTCGCGCTGATCTACCTGGGCTTCGCCCTGATCGTCATTCTCGCCGCGATCTGGCTGGGCCTGTGGTTCGCCGAACGGCTGTCGCGGCCCGTGGGCCGGCTGGCGTCGGCCGCGCAGCGGGTGGGCGCGGGGGATCTGGACGTGCAGGTGCCCGAGGACAAGGGCGAGGACGAGATCGCCATGCTGGGCCGCGTGTTCAACCGCATGACCCGGCAGGTGAAGGGGCAGCGCGACGCCCTGGTCGAGGCCAACCGCGAGACCGAGCGCCGCCGCCGCCTGTTCGACAGCATCCTGTCGAGCGTGACCGCGGGCGTGGTCGGGCTCGACGCGCAGGGCCGGATCGAGATGGCGAATTCCGCGGCGACGGAACACCTTGCCCTGCACGACCTTGCGCCGGGGTCGGTGCCGCTGGCCGAGGCGATCCCGGAATTCGCGGCCCTGTTCGACCGGCTGGAGCGGCGGATCGGTGCCGTCACCCAGGGCGAGGTCCGGCTGGTCCGCGGCGGTCGCGAGGAGGTGCTGCTGGTGCGCATGTCCACCCGCGCCGGTTCTGACGGGCAGGTCGAGGGGTTCGTTGTGACCTTCGACGACGTGTCGGACCTGGTATCGGCGCAGCGCATGGCCGCCTGGGGCGACGTCGCGCGCCGCATCGCGCACGAGATCAAGAACCCGCTCACCCCGATCCAGCTTTCGGCGGAACGCCTCAGGCGCAAGTTCGGCCCCATCGTCGGCGACCAGCGCGAGACGCTGGAGCAGTATTCCGACGTGATCATCCGCCAGACCGGCGATCTGCGCCGGATCGTGGACGAGTTTTCCAAGTTCGCGCGGATGCCCGCGCCGGAGCGTCGCATCGCCGACCTGATGGCGGTGATCCGATCGGCGGTGCTGCTTCAGGAAAGCGCAAGGTCCGATATCCGCTTCGCGCTCGAGGCGCCGACGCACCCGGTGATGGCCAGCATCGACGAGACGATGATGAGCCAGGCGCTGACCAATCTTCTGAAGAACGCGACGGAAGCGATTGACGAGCATGTCAAAAATAACGGCTCTGATGGCTACGCGCCAGAGATCCGGGTACTGGTGACGGATATCGAGGGCGCGCTTCTCATCCAGATCCAGGACAATGGCGCCGGACTGCCGGCGCAGCGCACCCGCTTGTTCGAGCCTTACGTCACGCATAAGGAGAAGGGCACCGGGCTGGGACTGTCGATCGTGCGCAAGATCATCGAGGAGCATTCCGGCCAGCTGGAACTGATGGACGCGCCCTGTTTCGCCCCCGACGGGCATCTGGGCGCCGAGGCACGGATCGTGCTGCCCATCGGCGAGGACCGGCTTGCGGGCGAGCCTGCGCCAGAGGCGCATGTTGCATGAAAAAGACTAGATCGGGGGGCGGATGCCATGGGTGACATTCTTGTAGTGGATGACGAGCGGGACATCCGCGAGCTGGTCGGCGACATCCTCCGCGACGAGGGCCACAGCGTGCGGCTTGCCTGGGACAGCGACAGCGCGTTCACCGAGATCAACCGAGAGCCGCCCGACCTGATCATCCTCGACATCTGGCTGAAGGACTCGAAGCTCGACGGTATCGACATCCTGAAATCCGTGCGCCGGGACAATCCCGCGATCCCGGTGGTCATCATCTCGGGTCATGGCAACATCGAGATCGCGGTCGCGGCCGTGAAGCAGGGCGCCTACGACTTCATCGAGAAGCCTTTCAACATCGACCAGCTGATGGTCGTGATCACCCGCGGGCTGGAAACCTCGCGTCTGCGGCGGGAAAACGCGAAGCTGCGCCGCCGCGACGTGACCGCGACCGAGATGATCGGATCCTCGGCCGCGCTGAGAAACCTGAAATCGCAGCTCGAAAAGGTGGCGCGCGGCAATGGCCGGGTAATGCTGACCGGGCCCGCCGGCAGCGGCAAGGAGATCGCCGCCCGCTTCATCCATCTCAGATCCGACCGCGCCAACGGCCCCTTCGTCGTGGCCTCGGCCGCCACGATAGAGCCCGAGCGCATGGAAGAGGTGCTGTTCGGCCGCTTCACGCCCGAGCGAGGGCACGAGCCGGGCCTGTTCGAGCAGGCCCATGGCGGGATCCTGTTCCTGGACGAGGTGGCCGACATGCCGCCCGGCACCCAGTCCAAGATCCTGCGCGTGCTGATCGAACAGGCTTTCCAGCGGGCAGGGGGGTCCGACACGGTGCGGGTCGATGTGCGCGTGCTGTCGGCCACCAACAAGGACCTCAAGAGCCAGATCGCGCTCGGCGCCTTTCGCGAGGATCTGTATCACCGGCTGAACGTGGTCCCGATCGAGGTGCCGCCGCTCGATGCGCGGCGCGATGACATTCCCGAACTGGCGCGTCATTTCATTGCCGAACTGAACGCGACGCAGGGATTGCCCCTGCGGCGTCTGTCCGAGGATGCCGAGGCGCATCTCCAGACGCTGTCCTGGCCCGGCAACATCCGGCAGCTGCGCAACGTGCTTGAACGCTGCCTGATCCTCGGCCCCGACAGCGGCATGATCGAGGCATCGGAATTCCCGGCCAATACCGGCGGCGCCGACAATGCGCATGCCATCATCTCGGCGATCTATGCCGGCCTGCCGCTGCGCGAGGCGCGCGAGCAGTTCGAGCGCGAGTACCTGATCGCGCAGATCAACCGTTTCGGGGGCAACATCTCTCGCACGGCAAGCTTCGTGGGCATGGAACGTTCGGCCCTGCACCGCAAACTGAAATCGCTGAACGTCATCACCACGGCGCGCGGCGGCGCGCGGGTGGGCGATCCGGCCGAAATGGACGATCTGGCATGAAGGTCATCATCTGTGGCGCGGGACAGGTCGGCGGACAGCTGGCCCGCCACCTGGCGGCCGAGGGCAACGAGGTCACGGTCGTCGACCAGAGCGAGAGCCTGATCCGCCGCATAACCGAGACCATCGACGTGACGGGGATCACCGGCTTCGCATCGCATCCCGACATACTGGAGCGGGCAGGGGCCCGCGACGCGGACATGCTGATCGCGGCGACCCAGTCGGACGAGGTCAACATGGTGACCTGCCAGGTGGCGCACTCGATCTTTTCGGTGCCGCGCAAGGTGGCGCGGCTCAGGGCCAAGGCCTATCTGGACGCGATCTATTCCGACCTGTTCCGCCGCGATCACCTGCCCATCGACGTGGTGATCTCGCCCGAGCAGGAGGTGGCGCAGGCGGCGCTTCAACGGCTCGCGGCGCCCGCGGCATTCGATACCGAAAGCTTCCTCGACGGGCAGGCGCAGCTGATCGGCCTGACCATCGAGGAGGATTGCGCCGTCATCAATACGCCGCTGCGGCAGCTTTCCGAGCTGTTTTCCACCCTGCGCGCGGTCGTGGTGGGCATCCGGCGCGACGAACGGCTTTTCGCCCCCGAGCCCGAAGACCAGCTTTTCGTCGGCGACGAGATCTACATCATGGCCGCGACCGAGGACGTGGCCCGCACCATGGAGATCTTCGGCAAGACGCATCGCAAGTCCGAGCGCATCATCATCATCGGCGGCGGCAGCGTCGGCCGGTCGGTCGCCCGGGCGCTGGAACAGGCGCCGGGCAAGACGCGGGTGAAACTGATCGAACGCGACCGCCATGTGGCCGAGGCGACGGCAGACGCGCTCAGCCGGACCATCGTGCTGCATGGCGACGGGCTTGACGTGCAGATGCTGGAGGAAGCCAATATCGAGAAGGCGGACGCGGTCCTTGCCCTGACCGACGACGACAAGACCAATCTTCTGTCCTGCGCCCGGGCCAAGGCCGAAGGCTGCCCGCTGGTGATCGCGCTCATCAACGACCCCTCGCTTGCGCCGCTGATGCAGCCGCTCGGGATCGACGCCTTCATCAACCCGCGCGCGACGACGGTATCCTCGATCCTGCGCCATATCCGGCATGGCCGGATCCGCGCCGTCTATTCGATCGGCGACGCCGAGGCCGAAGTGCTGGAGGCGCAGGTGCTGGGCACATCCCCCATCGCGGGCAAGCGGGTGCGGGATTCGGGCCTGCCCGAAGGGGCGCTGGTCGGTGCGATCCGCAAGCGCGACACGCTGATCCTGCCGCGCGGCGACACCCTGATCGAAGAGGGCGACACGATGACCGTATTCGCCCTGCGCGAGGACGTGGCCGCAGTGGAACGCCTGTTCCAGGTCAGCATCGACTATTTCTAGATGGCAGCCGCGCTGAGGGACATTCCGCCGCTGGCCTGCCTGCTGATCATCGCGGCGCTGATGATGATGGGACCGGCGCTGCACGCGCTGTGGCTGGAGGAATACTTCGTCGGGCGGGTGTTCTTCTGGCATGGCATGTTCTTCCTTGTGATCGGCAGCATGATCGCCATGGCAAGCAGCCGGGCGCGCCCCGCGATGCGCCCCGGGCGCGAGATCCTGACGCTGCTTCTGGCCTATGCCGCACTGCCCGTCATGCTGGCCACGCCAATGGTGCCGCTGGCGCCCACCTTCACCTTCGGGCAGCTCTATTTCGAGATGGTGTCCTGCCTGACGACAACCGGGGCGACGGTGTTCGACGCACCCGAGCGCCTGCCGGACCCGGTACATCTGTGGCGCGGCATGGTCGGCTGGGCGGGGGGCTTCCTGATCCTCGTGGCGGCGGTGGCCATCCTGCAGCCCCTGAACCTTGGCGGGTTCGAGATCCGGGCCGCCATGGCCCGCGGCCAGGGCGAGGCGCAGCGGGCGCTGCGGACGGACGAGCCGCCGAGCCTGCGGCTTGGCCATCACGCGCTGGCGCTGCTGCCGATCTATGCCGGCCTTACGCTGGCGCTGACCTTCGGGCTGATGGCGGCGGGGGATCGGGCGCTGGTCGCGCTGGTCCATGCGATGTCGGTCCTTTCCACAAGCGGCATCACGCCGCTGCGCGACTTTTCGCAGGCGGCTTCAGGGCATGTCGGCGAGGCGCTGGTGCTTGTCTTCATCGTCATCGCCATCAGCCGGCGCTCGACCACGCTGGGCTGGCGACAGGTGCGTGGCAGGCCGTTCGATATCGGCCCCGAATACCGGCTTGCGGCGGTGGCGGTGCTGGGCGTCACGGCGCTTCTGTTCCTGCGCCATTTCGTCGGCGCCTACGAGGTATCGGTGCAGGAAGACGTGGTGGGCGCGCTCTCGGCTTTCTGGGGGACGCTTTTCAACACGCTCAGCTTCATGTCGACTACCGGCTTCAACAGCCGCGACTGGGCCGCGGCGCAGGACTGGTCGGCCCTGCAGACGCCCGGGCTGATCCTGTTGACGCTGTGCATGATGGGCGGCGGGATCGCCACCACCACCGGGGGCGTCAAGCTGCTGCGGGTCTACGCGCTCTACAAGCACGGCGTGCGCGAGATGCAGCGCATGATCCATCCCAATTCCGTGGGCGGGGCAGGGGTCACGGCCCGGCGCATCCGTCGCGAGGGCGCGCAGATCGCCTTTGTCTTCGTCATGCTGCTGCTGCTCGCCTCTAGCCTGCTCCTGCTGATCCTGACCGCGCTGGGCACGAATTTCGACGTGGCGATGGCGCTTGGCGTGGCGGCCCTGACCAACACGGGACCGGCGGCGGAACTGATCATCCCGAACCTGAGCTACGGTCTGCTCGAGGGGCCCGAGCGGCTGGTGCTGAGTGCGGCCATGATCCTGGGCCGCGTCGAGGTCCTGGTGCTGATATCGCTTTTCAACCCGGACTTCTGGCGCGAGTGACGTTATTGCGGCACTGCGGGACAGATTCCTTGGCACGGGTCTGGAAATCTGCGAAACCATACCCATTGTCACCGACTGCAAACGATAATCCCGCACAGCGGGCAAGAGAAGCGATAAGGCTCAAAAATGGCTGCCGAAACGAAACAGAACCTGCAGGACGCGTTTCTCAACAGCGTCCGCAAGGCGAAGATACCCGTCACGATATTCCTCGTGAACGGCGTGAAACTCCAGGGCGTGATCACCTGGTTCGACAATTTCTGCGTATTGCTGCGCCGCGATGGCCAGTCACAGCTTGTCTACAAGCACGCCATCTCGACCATCATGCCCTCTCAACCGGTCTCTCTCTACGAGGGGGAAGACGGGAACTGATTGCGTACCCAGGTTCTGCATCCGGTACTGCCCGGAACGAAATACGAGCGTGAGCCGCGGCTTGCGCTGGACGAAGCGGTCAGCCTGACCGAGGCGCTGCCGGGGCTCGAGCTTGCCGGCGCCCTGGTCGTGCCGGTTCCGCGCCCGCGCGCGGGTCATCTTTTCGGCCCGGGCAAGGTCGAGGAGCTGGCAGAGATCTGCCGCGAAAACGAGATCGGGCTCGTCGTGATCGACGGGCCCGTCAGCCCTGTTCAACAGCGCAACCTGGAAAAGGCGTGGAAGGTCAAGATCCTCGACCGGACCGGCCTGATCCTGGAAATCTTCGGTGACCGTGCGCAGACCCGCGAGGGCGTGCTTCAGGTCGAGCTTGCGCATCTGAGCTACCAGAAATCGCGCCTGGTGCGCAGCTGGACCCACCTGGAACGCCAGCGCGGTGCGCTGGGCTTCATCGGCGGCCCCGGCGAAACGCAGATCGAGGCGGACCGCCGCGCGCTGGCAGAGCGGATCGTGCAGATCCGGAAGCAGCTGTCCAAGGTGGTCAAGACGCGCGAACTGCACCGGGCCGGGCGCAAGAAGGTGCCGTTCCCGATCATAGCACTCGTGGGCTACACCAACGCCGGCAAGTCGACGCTGTTCAACCGGATCACCGGTGCCAGCACGCTGGCCAAGGACATGCTGTTTGCGACGCTCGATCCGACGATGCGCGGCATCGCGCTGCCGGGCGGAAAGCAGGCGATCCTGTCGGACACGGTGGGCTTCATCTCGGACCTGCCGACGCAGCTGGTCGCGGCATTCCGCGCGACGCTGGAGGAGGTGCTGGACGCGGACCTGATCCTGCATGTGCGCGACATCGCCCATCCCGAAACCGAGGAACAGGCCGCCGACGTGCGCAAGATCCTTGCAGAGCTTGGCATAGGCGAGGAACGCCAGGACCACATGATCGAGGTCTGGAACAAGATCGACCTCTTGTCCGACGACGATCGGGCCGCGATGCAGCGCCGCAGCGGGCGCACCGCGCAGCATGTCGCGCTGTCCGCCACCAGCGGCGAGGGCGTGGACGAGCTTCTCGCCACGATCGAGGCGACGCTGTCCGAGCCGGTCACCGCCGAGGTGGTCGATCTGGGCTTTTCCGAGGGCAGGGCGCGCGCCTGGCTGTTCAAGGAGAATGTCGTCACCCGCGAGGCGCAGGATGACGACGGCTACCACCTGTCGGTGCTCTGGACCCGGAAGCAGAAGAGCCAGTTCGAGGCGCTTTACTCAAGCCATTGAAAGAATTTCGGAAATCGTCTCGGCATCGGTCGCCAGACCGGCGTCGAGACGGCGCCACGCCTTCATGTTGGACCGGAACCAGGTGCGCTGGCGCTTTGCAAATTGCCGCGTGGCGGTTTTTCCTTTTTCGACAGCCTCTTGCAGGCTGATCTTTCCCTGAAGATGGGCCACGAGTTCGGGCCCGCCCAGGGCCTTGGCCGAGGGTCTGTCGGGATCCCAACCAGGCAGGTTCGCGCGCGCCTCCTCGAGCGCGCCTTGGTCCAGCATCGCGTCGAAACGCGCGTCGATCCGGCGCGCAAGCCATTCCGGCTGGCTTTCCAGAACGAAGGGATGGGCCGTATCCAGCGATATCAATGGCTTGCCGGTATCCTTTTGCCATGCGGACAAGGGCCGCCCGGTCGCGCGGTGCACCTCCCAGGCGCGCTGGAGGCGCATGCCGTTGGCGCGGTCGATCCGGGCCCAGATCTCGGGGTCGTGCCGTTCCAGGTAGGCGCGGAACGGGTCCAGTCCACGCGTCATGCGCAGCGCGTCACCTTCGGCGCGGATGGTGTCCGGCGTGGGCGGTATCGGGGCCAGGCCGCGCGTGAGCGCCGACAGGTAAAGCCCCGTGCCACCGACGATGATCAAGCGCTTGTCCGACCCGAGCAGCGGCGTCAGGTCCCGCAGCCAGGCGCCGACGGAATAGACGGTGGCGGCCGGCACATGACCGTAAAGCGCATGTGGCGCGCGCGACAGATCGGCGTCCGACGGCCGCGCGCTGAGCACGCGCCAGCAGTCATAGACCTGCAACGCGTCGGCATTGGCGACGATCCCGTCGCAACGCTCGGCAAGCGCAAGCGCGAGTGCGGATTTCCCGCTGGCGGTCGGGCCTGCAATCAGGATCGGTCTTTGCATGTCGGGTCGCATGTGGCTTTCTTTGCTGGGTTTTCGCGTTGGCGTCCAGTGGGGTCCGGCAGCGGTGGCATTGCACATATTTAACATAATATTGATTATCGGCTTTTGATGTCATGTCGAAAAACCCGGCCATGACCGGAAATCGCGCCCGGTCACGCTACCTGTGCCCTCTCGGGGGTTGACCCCATGGGCGCGCTCTTGCGACCTAGAGCGTGAGGGACAGGCCAGGAGACGGCCAGAAACGGGAGATCTGGCGTGTCCGGCATCCTGCCGCTGATCGCGAAACGACTGCTACTTGGGCTCGGGACGCTGTTCGTCGTCTCGCTCATGATATTCGGCGCGGTGGAACTCCTGCCCGGCGATCTGGCGCAGCAGGTGCTTGGCCAGGGCGCGACCGAGGAAAACGTCGCGCAGCTGCGCCGGCAACTCGGCCTGGACCTGCCCCCGCATGAGCGGTACATTGGCTGGCTGGGTGGCGTCCTGCGCGGGGATTTCGGCGTCTCGCTTGCGAATGGCCGTTCTGTCGCGGACCAGATCCTGCCCCGTTTCGCCAACACGCTGTTTCTTGCCGCGCTGGCGGCCGCCATCGCCGTGCCGCTTGCGCTGGGTCTGGGGATCCTTGCCGCCTTGCTGCGCAACACGATTTTCGACCGCGTCTCGAACGCGGCGGGCCTGGTTTCGATCTCTTCGCCGGAGTTCTTTCTCGGTTACGTCCTGATCGTCCTTCTTGCGGTCAAGACGCCGCTTTTCCCGGCCATCTCGAGCGTGAGCGCCGACATGGAACTGGGCGAACGGCTTTACCGTTCCTTCCTGCCCGCGCTGACCATGGCGCTGGTGGTCACGGGCTACATGATGCGCATGACGCGGGCCGCCATCATCAACCTGCTGGCCGCGCCCTATATCGAGATGGCACGGCTCAAGGGCGCATCGAACGCGCGGGTCGTGACCCGCCATGCGCTGCCCAATGCGCTGGCCCCGATCATCAACGTGGTGGCGTTGAACCTGGCCTATCTGATCACCGGCGTGGTGCTGGTCGAGGTGGTGTTCGTCTATCCCGGCATCGGCCAGCTGCTGGTGGACAGCGTGTCGCGCCGCGACATTCCGGTGGTGCAGGCCTGCTGCCTGATCTTCGCGGCCACCTTCATCCTGTTCAACCTGATCGCGGATCTGGGCGCGATCCTGTCCAACCCCCGGCTGAGGCATCCGAAATGAGCGGCCTTGCGCTGGCACTTGGCGCCCTTGGTGCCGCGATCGCCCTGTCCTGGGCCGTGCGGGAGGCGCTTGCCCGCGCCCTGCCCGACCGCGCCGGACGGCTGTTCGGGGATGCGCCCCTGACCGCCTGTTTCGGCCTGATCGTCATCGTGACCTATGCCACCGCGGCGCTTTTCGCACCGCTGATCGCCCCCTTCGGCGAGGCCGAGGTCGTGGGCCGCGCCTTCCAGCCCGCGGATGGCCAGATGTGGCTGGGCGGCGACCAGATCGGCCGCGACCTGTTCTCGCGCCTTGTCTACGGCGCGCGCAACACCGTGGGCATCGCGCTTCTGACCACCGGCATCGCCTTTGTCGCGGGCGTCGTCACGGGGTTGCTTGCGGCCGCGCTTGGCGGCTGGGTCGACCAGGCGCTGGGCCGGATCGCGGACATGCTGATGGCGATCCCGCAACTCATCTTCGCGCTGTTGCTGCTCACGATCACCGGCACCTCTATCCTGAACCTGACGCTGATCATCGCGCTGCTCTACGCGCCGCTGATATTCCGCCTGACGCGGGCGGTCGCGGGCAACATCGTCGTGCTCGACTACGTCACCGCCGCGCGCCTCCGGGGCGAGGGAACATGGCACATCATGCGCCGCGAGGTGCTGCCCAACATCGCAGCCCCCCTAGCGGCCGAGTTCGGACTGCGTTTCTGCTTCGTGTTCCTCGCGATTTCCGCCCTGTCCTTCCTGGGCCTCGGCCTGCAACCGCCCACGGCCGACTGGGGGTCGATGGTGCGCGAGACGGCAACGATGATCTCCTTCGGGCTGGTCACGCCGCTGATCCCGGCGGCGGCGATCGCGCTGCTGACGGTGGGCGTCAATTTCGTGGTGGACTGGATGCTGCACCTGTCCTCGGGCCTGAAGGAATGATGCCATGAGCGCTGGCGAAGTCCTGTTGCAGATCAACGACCTGCGGATCGAAGCGCAGTCATCCGATGGCTGGTCCGAGATCGTGAAGGGCGTCGATCTGACCCTGCACCGCGGCGAGGTGCTGGGACTGATCGGCGAGTCGGGCGCGGGCAAATCCACCCTGGGCCTTGCCGCCATGGGCTTCACCCGCGACGGCTGCCGCATCTCGGGCGGCAGCGTCGTGTTCGACGGGATGGACCTGGTCCAGGCGCCCGAGGCCACGCGGCGTGGCTTGCGCGGCGCCCGGATCGCCTATGTCGCGCAATCGGCGGCGGCGTCCTTCAACCCCGCGCACCGGCTGATCGACCAGCATACCGAAGGCCCGCGCATCCACGGGCTGGCATCGCGCGAGGACAGCGAGGCCGACGCGGTCGAGCTGTACCGCCGCCTGCGCCTGCCCAACCCGGAGGAGATCGGCTTTCGCTATCCCCACCAGGTCTCGGGCGGGCAGCTGCAACGGGCGATGACGGCGATGGCCATGTCCTGCCGCCCCGACCTCATCATCTTCGACGAGCCGACGACGGCGCTGGATGTCACCACGCAGATAGAGGTGCTGGCCGCGATCCGCGACATCGTCGAGCAGTTCGGCACCGCCGCCATCTACATCACCCACGACCTGGCCGTGGTCGCGCAGATGGCCGACCGCATCAAGGTGCTGCTCAGGGGCGACCATGTCGAGGAGGCCGACACCCGCGTCATGCTCGATGCCCCGCAAGAGGATTATACCCGCTCGCTCTGGGCGGTGCGCAGCTTCCGCAGGCCCGCGCGCCCTGCCCCGCCCGCGGCCGAGGCGCCGCTTCTGTCGCTGCGCGGCGTATCGGCCAGCTACGGCGACAGCCGCGTGCTGGAGGACGTGTCCTTCGATATCCACCGCGGCCGCACGGTGGCGGTTGTGGGCGAGTCGGGTTCGGGCAAGTCGACCGCGGCGCGCTGCATCACGGGGCTGCTGCCACCCGATGCGGGCGAGATCCTGTTCGACGGCACGCCCCTGCCGACCGATTTCCGCAAGCGGCCGCGCGACCTGCTGCGCCGGATCCAGATGATCTGGCAGTCCGCGGACACCGCGCTGAACCCCCGCATGACCGTGGCCGAGACCGTGGGCAGGCCGGTCCGCTTCTACCGGGGCCTGGGCGGGGCCGCGCTCCGGCGGCGGGTGGACGAATTGCTGGACCAGATCGAACTTGCCCCCGCCGAGTACCGCGACCGGCTGCCTTCCGAATTGTCGGGGGGCCAGAAGCAGCGCGTGGGCATCGCCCGGGCGCTTGCGGCCGACCCGGCCTTCATCATCTGCGACGAGGTCACATCCGCGCTCGACCAGATCGTGGCCGAGGGGATCCTGCGGCTTCTGGACCGGCTCCAGCGCGAGCTTGGCCTGTCCTACATGTTCATCACCCATGATCTTGCCACGGTGCGCGCGATCGCCGATGAGGTGGTGGTGATGAAGGAGGGGCGCGTCGTGGAACAGGGGCCGAAAGCCGACATGTTCCGCCCGCCGCACCACCCTTACACGGATCTGCTGCTCTCTTCGGTGCCGCAGATGGACCCGGACTGGCTGACCCGGCTGCTGGCCGAGCGTGGACGGGATGCCATCGGCAAGGAACTGGGCAGCCCACCGACGGCGGAGGAAAGATGAGCGACCCCAAGGACCTGCACGGCGTCATTCCCTATGTGGCGACACCGATCGATGCGCGCGGCAACATCGACCGCAAGACGCTGGCGCGGCTATGCGAGCACCTGATTTCCCAGGGCGTTCATGGCCTTGCGCCGCTTGGCTCGACCGGCGAGTTCGCCTATCTCGACTTCGCCCAGCGCCGCGCGGTGATCGAGACGGTGGTCGAGACGGCGGCCGGACGCGTGCCGGTGATCGCGGGGGTTGCCGCGACCGCCACGACCCACGCGACCGCGCAGGCGAAAGCCTGGCGTGATATCGGCGCCGACGGGATCCTGGCCGTGCTCGAGGCGTATTTCCCGATTTCGGAAGCCGGCGTCGTCGCCTATTTCACCGCCATCGCGGATGCGACGGATCTGCCGGTAACCCTCTACACCAACCCGAATTTCCAGCGCTCCGACCTGAGCGTGCCGGCCATTGCCGCCCTCGCCCGGCACCCCAACATCCGCTACCTGAAGGATGCCTCGACCAATACCGGGCGGCTGCTGACGGTGATGAACCGGGTGGGCGAGGATCTGGGCGTCTTCGCCGCGTCCTCGCATGTCACCACCGCCGTGATGCTGATCGGCGGGAGGGGCTGGATGGCCGGGCCGTCCTGCATCGTGCCGCGCCAGAGCGTCCGGCTCTACGATCTGTGCCGCGCCGGTAACTGGAACGAGGCCATGGCGTTGCAGCGCGATCTGTGGGCCGTGAACGAGGTCTTTGCCCGCTACAACCTGGCCGGTGCGATCAAGGCCGGGCTCGCGATGCAGGGCTTCGATTGCGGCGACCCGATAGCGCCACAGGCCCCGCTCGGGCCCGAGGCGCTGGCCGATATCCGCACCGCGCTGGTGCGGGTGGGCGCGCTGTGAAGCGCGCCCCTCAGGATCAGGCGAACCACCAGCGGTGATAGGCGCGCGCGCCGTCCATTTCCCAGTTCGAGGCGATGTTCGGCCCGTGCATGACATTGTCGCGCCGCGCCATCACCCGGTTCTGGAAGAAGGGCACGATGGTCCCGCCATCGTCCCGGCAGAGAAGCTGCATCTCGGCATACATCTCGGCGCGCTTCGTGTCGTCCAGCTCGGCCTTGGCGAGCGCCAGCAACTCGTTGAAGCGCTCGTTCTGCCAGTGGCTCTCGTTCCAGGCGGCATCGGCCTTGTAGGCCAGCGAGAACATCACGTCCGGCGTCGGCCGCGCGCCCCAGGAAATCAGGCTGAAGGGCTTCTTCAGCCACACGTTCGACCAGTAGCCGTCGGCCGGCTCGCGCACGACGTTGATCGTGATGCCGGCGGCTCTGGCCTGCTCGGCGAACAGCACGCAGAGATCGACGCCCCCGGCCAGCACGCTGTCGGTGGTGGACAGGTCGACCGTGATCGGCCCAAGCCCGGCCCGGTCCATGTGAAAGCGCGCCCGCTCGGGGTCGTATTCGCGCTGCGGCAGGTCCGCCCAGTAGGGCAGCGAGGGCGCGATCGGGTGGTCGTTGCCCAGCGAGCCGTAGCCGAACAGGATCTTCTCGATCAGTTCCTCGCGGTTGATGGCGTATTTCATCGCCAGCCGCACGTCGAGATTGTCGAAGGGCGCCACGTCGCAGAACATCGGCATCGTCACATGCGCGCCCGAGGCCACGTCGTCGATCTGGATGCCGGGCGCGTTCTGCAACAGGCCGACGGTCTTCAGATCCACGGTGGCGATGGCGTCCACCTCGCCGGTGACCAGCGCCGTCTGCCGCGCGTTGGGGTCGTTCAGCACCGTCAGGCGGATGCCGTCGAACCAGGCCCCCTCGCGATGCCAGCCCTCGTGACGCTCGAGTTCGGCGCCGACGCCCGGCTCGTAGCTGACGATCCGGTAGGGCCCGGTCCCGTCGCCCGACTGCCAGTCGATGCTGCCATCCTCGTTCGCGGGGCAGATCTGGATATGGTAGTCCGACAGCAGATAGGGCAGATCGGCATTGCCCGCGGCCAGCGTGATGATGACGGCGTGATCGCCATCCGCCCGGACATCCGTCACATCCGCCAGCAGCGATGCTGCCGCCGAAGTGCTCTGCGCCCCCCGGTGGTGATTGAGCGAGGCCACCACGTCAGCCGCCGTCAGCGCCCGACCGCTGTGAAAGGTCACGTCGCGCGCCAGCTCGAACCGCCATTCGGCGGCACCCTCGGCCGCCGACCAGCCGGTAGCAAGGTCGGGGCCAAGCTGGTTGGTGTCGGTGATCTCGGTCAGCCAGCTGCGGTGGCAATGAGAGATCTGGATCTCGAAGATGGACTGGATCAGGCCGGGATCGAGCTGGTCGCCGGTATTGCCGTCGTTGATGCCCACGCGAAAGATGCCACCGCGTTTCGGCGTCTGCGCCATGACCTGCCCGGTCCACAGCCCGGTGGCCGCGCCCACGCCCATCCCGGTCGCAAGCGCGCCCTGCATGAAGCCGCGCCGGCCCAGCCTTCGGCGGCGGGCAGCCTCGATCATGCGGGCAAGGATGCGGTCGGTCTCGGGGCTGGTCATGCGTCTTTCCATTCCTGTCGGTCAAATGTCGCCGACAAGGTTAAGGATACCGGCCGGGAATTCCAGACAAGTTTTGGTAACATTGCCGCTTTGCCCCCGGTTTCCCGCCGACACGCCGCCCGCACGCGTTGCGGGTTGCGGCGTGACTGGTCTAGGGTGGGGCCTAACAGAAAGCCACGGGGGACAGGGCAGGATGGCCGGAACGAAAGACGGAAGACCGCCGCATCCCGCCATCGCGCCCCTGGCCCGGGCGGCACGCACGGGGCGGATGGACCGGCGCGAGTTCCTGACCCTTGCGACAGCCCTTGGCCTGAGCGGACCGGCCGCGCACATGGCGCTTGGCCTGCCCGCCCCCGCCCGCGCGCAGGAGGCCCCGCCCCTGCCCGCCCCCGGCATCCTGCGCTGCCAGATGCGGGTGTTTCCGGTGGACGATCCGCGGCTTTTCGACTGGTCCGAGAAGGGCAACATCGCCCGCGGCTTGCTTGAGAACCTGGTGCGCTACACCGCCGATTTCACGCTGGAGCCCTGGCTTCTCAGCGACTGGGAGGTGTCGGACGATGCCCGGCACTACGTCCTGCGCCTGCGGCCCGACGTGACATGGTCGAACGGCGATCCCTTCACCGCCGAGGATGTGGTGGCCAACCTGAGGCGCTGGTGCGACACCACCGTTCCCGGCAATTCGATGACGAACCGCATGGCCTCGCTGATCGACCCGGCGACGGGACAGGCGCGCGAGGGCGCCATCGCGTCGCCCGATCCGCTGACGGTGGAACTGACGCTCGTCGATCCGGACGTGACGCTGATCCCGGGCATGGCCGACTACCCCGCGCTGATCGTGCATCGCGACTTCGACGCCCAGGGCGCCAACATCGCGCTGAACCCGGTCGGCACCGGCCCCTACACGCTCGACGCGATCCTGCCCGGCGAGGGGGCCGTGCTGGTCCGCCGCGACGGCTGGTGGGGCGGCGAGGTGGCGGTGGAGCGGATCGAGTATGTCGATCTGGGCACCGACCCGTCCGATTTCGCCCGCGCCGTCGTCGAGGCGCGCATCGACATGATCCATGACAGCACCGGTGCCTTCGTCCAGATGTTCGACGACCTGGGACTGATCCGGCAGGACGTGCTGTCGGGTGCGACGCTGGTGTGTCGCACCAACCGCCGCACCGCGCCGGTCTATGCCGATGCCCGGGTGCGCCGGGCGCTGCAACTGGCGGTGGACAACGCCGTCATCCTGGAACTGGGCTATGCCGACCTGGGCGCGGTGGGCGAGAACCACCACGTCGCGCCGATGAACCCCGATTATGCGGATATCGGTCGCCCCGAGCCCGATCCCGACGCGGCGCTTGCCCTGATCCGCGAGGCGGGGCTGGAGGAGTACGAACACGAGCTGGTCTCGATCGACGACGACTGGAACCGGGCGAGTGCAGATGCCATCGCAGCCCAACTGCGCGACGCGGGCATCCAGGTGCGGCGCACCATCCTGCATGGCGACGATTTCTGGAGCAGCTGGCAGAGCCACGGGTTTTCCTGCACCGGCTGGAACATGCGCCCCCTCGGCGTGCAGACGCTTGCGCTTGGCTATGCCAGCACCGGCATGTGGAACGAGACCGGCTTTGCCGATCCGCATTTCGACCAGCTGCTGCGGCTGGCGCTGGGCCTGGTCGATCCCGATGCCCGCCGCGCGGTCATGGCCGAACTGGAGGGGATCCTCGTTGCCGACGGGACGATCATCCAGCCCTACTGGCGTCAGCTGGCCTGGCACCACACAGAGCGCGTGACCGGCGTGCGCCGGCACCCGATGGACGAACACCACCACGACCAGTGGGGGCTGGTGCCCTGAAGAAACGGAAACGGGCGCCGCAGGGGCGCCCGTCCGATCTCTCTTGCCAGAGGCGGGGCTCAGGTCCGCGCGTCGCCCACCAGCTTCCAGACCAGCGGCAGGATCAGCGCGGCCAGCGCCAGCTTCATCGCATCCCCGATCAGGAACGGCGTCAGGCCCCAGGCCAGGATCGGCTGGTCCCAGCCATAGAGCATGCCCAGCCAGGCGACGCCCGGCACATAGATCAGCGCGGTGCCGACCAGCATCGCCAGCGCCATGCCGCCAACGCTCCGGTCCCAGCCGCGCCGCGCCAGCGCACCGATCGCGGCGGTCGCCAGCAGGTAGCCCAGCAGGTAGCCGCCGGTGCTGCCACCCATGTAGGCGATGCCGTTCGCCGTCGCCGAGGACGAGGCGAAGACGTCGTAGCCCATGGCGCCCAGCGCCAGGTAGCCGAACACAGTGGCGAACCCGAGCCGCGCGCCATAGGCCGCCCCGATGGTCAGCACCGCGAAGGTCGTCATCGTGATCGGCACCGGCGAGGGCGGGATCATCACCTTGATCTTTGCCGTCGCGGCCAGCAGCGCCACGCCCAGCACCACCAGCGCCACCCGCTTGATCCACAGCGCCGTGCCCTGATCGGGGCCCAGGTCCGCCAGCACCTTGTCGGTCATCGCAGTCGCCATCTCGGTTCCTCTTCGATTGCGTTTCGGGATGTTTTGCACCCGGTACCCCGTTCACGCAAGGCGAAATCACCTTTCGGGCGTGTAGTCCGAGACGAGGGTGTAGTCCTTTCGCGGCCCCTGAACCCGCCATTCCGCGCGCCAGACGGGCCAGTCAGAGAAGTCGTAGGACACATGGTAGAGGTCCGGCGCGCAGTCATGCGACGCCTCGGGGCGCAGGTCTTGCGGCGGGATCGCGTGGAAGAAGCGGCCATCCTCGAAATGTACATGAATGCCCGGCCGCCACTGGTAGCGCCGGCTGCCCTCCAGCGGTGGCTGGCCCGGCAAGTGCAGCGTTCCCGTCTCCACATAGGCGAGCCCGTCGCCATCTGGCGCAAAGACCGCCCTGCCCTCGAAGGTCGCGGCCGTGCCCGCGCGGCGATCGTCGATCCGGCGCGAAAGCCGCCAGTCGCCCGCGAAATCCCACAGATCCGGCGAACCTTCCACGGACCGCTCCCTTGCCGCCTGGTCGGGTGCAGTCTATGAGGGCGCCAATCCTCAGACAACCGGCCCCGAGAGAGACACATGATCCCGCGCTATTCCCGCCCCGAGATGGTCGCCATCTGGTCGCCCGAGACGAAATTCCGCATCTGGTACGAGATCGAGGCCCATGCCTGCGACGCGCAGGCGGCGCTGGGCGTGATCCCGAAGGAAAGCGCCGCGGCGGTGTGGAAGGCGAAGGACGCGACCTTCGACGTGGACCGCATCGACGAGATCGAGCGCGTGACCAAGCACGACGTGATCGCCTTTCTCACCCACCTGGCCGAGCTCATCGGCAACGAGGAGGCGCGCTTCGTCCACCAGGGCATGACCTCGTCGGACGTGCTCGACACCACCTTCAACGTGCAGCTGGTGCGCGCGGCCGACATCCTGCTCGCGGACATGGACGGGCTGCTCGCGGCCCTCAAGCGCCGCGCGATGGAACACAAGGACACCGTCTGCATCGGCCGCAGCCACGGCATCCATGCGGAACCCGTGACGATGGGCCTGAAATTCGCCCGCTTCCACGCCGAGATGGACCGCAACCGCGCGCGTCTGGTGGCAGCGCGGGCCGAGGTGGCGACGGGCGCCATTTCGGGCGCGGTCGGGACATTCGCCAATATCGACCCGGCGGTCGAGGCGCATGTCTGCGAGAAGATGGGGCTTACCCCCGAGCCGGTTTCCACGCAGGTGATCCCGCGTGACCGGCACGCGATGTTCTTCGCCACGCTGGGCGTGATCGCGTCCTCGATCGAGAACATCGCCATCGAGATCCGGCATCTCCAGCGCACCGAGGTGCTGGAGGCTGAGGAATATTTCTCGCCCGGCCAGAAAGGGTCGAGCGCGATGCCCCACAAGCGCAACCCGGTCCTGACCGAGAACCTGACGGGTCTTGCGCGGCTCGTGCGCATGGCGGTGGTGCCCGCGATGGAGAACGTGGCGCTCTGGCACGAGCGCGACATCTCCCACTCCAGCGTGGAGCGCAACATCGGCCCCGACACCACCGTGACGCTGGATTTCGCGCTGGCGCGGCTGACGCAGGTGATCGACAAGCTGGTGATCTATCCCGACAACATGCTGAAGAACATGAACAAGTTCCGCGGCCTGGTGCATTCGCAGCGCGTCCTGCTGGCGCTGACCCAGAAGGGCGTCAGCCGCGAGGACGCCTACACCCTGGTCCAGCGCAACGCGATGAAGGTCTGGGAACAGGGCAAGGACTTCATGGAAGAGCTGAAGGCCGACCCGGATGTGCGCCGCGCGATGAGCGAGGCCGAGATCGAGGAAAAGTTCGACCTTGGCTATCACACCAAGCATGTGGACACGATCTTCGCCCGGGTTTTCGGCGCGGCGTGAAGCCGGACTGAAACCAAAGCGCCCCGCGCGACGTATATCCTCCGAAAACAGGAGGGATGCATGTTCACACGTCGCGCGGCGCTTGCCCTTGGGATCGTATTCTGGACAGGAACGGCAGCCATGGCCGATGACGGTTTCCGCTTTTCCAGCATAGACGGCGGACAGATCGACCTGACCGCCCATCGCGGAAAGCCGGTGCTGGTCGTGAACACCGCCTCGCGCTGCGGCTTTACCGACCAGTATGACGGGCTTCAGGCCCTGCACGAGGGCTTCGGCGGCCGTGTGCTGGTGCTGGCGGTGCCTTCCGACGATTTCGGCGGGCAGGAGCTTGCGACCGGGGCCGAGGTCAAGGAATTCTGCGAGGTCAATTTCGGCCTGACCCTGCCGATGACCGAGATAACGCGCGTGCGCGGCGGCGATGCGCACCCCTTCTACCGCTGGGCGGCCGAACAGGGCGTGACCCCGCGCTGGAACTTCCACAAGATCCTGCTCGATGGCGAGGGGCGGATCGTCGGGGATTTCCCGTCATCGGTTCGCCCCGAAAGCGCCCAGCTTTCGGGCGCGATCGAGGCGTTGCTCTAGGCTTTCGCCCCGCCCTTGCGGCAACGGTCGGAACAGAACTTGACCTGGTCCCAGTCGCGCGCCCATTTCCTGCGCCAGGTGAACGGGCGCCCGCAGGCGGCGCAGGTCCTGGTGGGCAGGTTCTGCGGATTGCGGAACCCGCCCTTTTCCTTCTGGCGGCTCAGTTCCCGGCCTCGGTCATGATCTGCTCCTTGGCGAGCGCCAGCAGCGTGATCATCTTGGTGCGTATCTCGGCCTCGGTCGCGATGTCGCCCAGATCGCCCGACAGCTTGCGGAACACGTCCTCGTCGCCGGCTTCCTGGAAATCGGACTTGATCACCTCGCGGGCATAGGCATCGGCATCGGCGCCGGTCTTGCCCAGCAGCTCGGCCGCCCACAGGCCAAGCAGCTTGTTGCGGCGGGCCTCGGCCCTGAACTGCATCTCGGCGTCATGGGCGTATTTCTTCTCGAAGGCCTGTTCGCGATCGTCGAAGGTGGTCATCCTGTCCTCCAGCATGGGGTATGCGTCGATCTGATACCTATGCGACCGGTGGCCCGTCTCACAAGTCCCGGACGCGAGAATCCTTGTAGCTTCCGGCCGCACCCCATATAGCATCGGCCAACCCAAGGGATCGGAGCAATCGCCATGGCGCGCCGACGCATGATCTATGAGGGCAAGGCCAAGATCCTCTACGAGGGGCCCGAGCCCGATACACTGATTCAATACTTCAAGGACGATGCCACCGCCTTCAACGCGCAGAAGAAGGGCGTGATCGAGGGCAAGGGCGTCCTGAACAACCGCCTGTCCGAGTTCTTCATGACCGGGCTGAACCAGATGGGTGTGCCCACGCATTTCATCAAGCGCATCAACATGCGCGAGCAGCTGGTGCGGATGGTCGAGATCATCCCGCTCGAGGTGGTGGTGCGAAATGTCGCGGCCGGTTCCATGGCCAAGCGGCTGGGCATCGAGGAGGGGACGCCCCTGCCCCGCCCGATCATCGAATTCTACCTGAAGGACGACAAGCTGGGCGATCCGCTGGTCACCGAAGAGCACATCATCGCCTTCAACTGGGCCAGCCAGCAGGACATCGACGACATGATCGCGCTGGCGTTGCGGGTGAACGACTACCTGTCGGGCGTGATGTACGGGGTCGGCATCAAGCTGGTGGACTTCAAGATCGAGATCGGCCGCATCTTCGAGGGCGATTTCCAGCGTCTGGTGATCGCCGACGAGATATCGCCCGACAGCTGCCGGCTGTGGGATATCGAGACAGGGCAGAAGCTGGACAAGGACGTGTTCCGCCGCGATCTCGGCAACCTGGCCGATGCCTATACCGAGGTGGCCCGCCGGCTGGGCGTGCTGCCGCGCAGCAACGGGACCGTGAAGGGCCCGAAACTGGTTCAGTGAAGAAGGAGACGGCCATGCGGGCGCGCGTCTATGTGACACTCAGGAACGGCGTCCTCGACCCCCAGGGCGAAGCGGTGCGCCACGCGCTGGGGACGCTGGGTTTCGCGGGCGTCCAGGGCGTGCGCCAGGGCAAGCTGATCGACCTGACCCTGTCCGCCACCGACCCCAAGGCCGCCGAGGCCGAAGTCGCGCAGATGTGCGAGAAGCTGCTCGCCAATACTGTGATCGAGGATTACCGGATCGAGGTGCTGGCGGAATGAAGGCGGGGGTCATCGTCTTTCCGGGATCGAACTGCGATCGCGACATGGCGGTCGCCATCGAACAGGCGACGGGCCAGAAGCCCGCGATGATCTGGCACAAGGACGCCGCCCTGCCCCGGGGGCTGGACCTGATCGCCATTCCGGGCGGGTTTTCCTTCGGCGACTACCTGCGCTGCGGCGCCATCGCGGCCAAGGCGCCGGTGATGCGCGCGGTGGCGGACTTCGCCCATGCCGGCGGGCATGTGCTGGGCGTGTGCAACGGCTTCCAGGTGCTGATCGAGGCGGGGCTTCTGCCCGGCGCGCTGATGCGCAACGCGGGCCTGAAGTTCATCTGCCGGACCGTGCACCTGCGGGTCGAGACCGGCGACAGCGCCTTTACCCGCGGCTACGAGACCGGGCAGATCGTGGCCTATCCGGTCGCGCATCACGACGGCAACTACATCGCCGATGCCGACACCCTGGCCCGGCTGAAGGGCGAGGATCGCATCGCCTTCACCTATGTCGAGAACCCCAACGGCGCGACCGCGGACATTGCCGGCATCCTGTCGGGCAACCGTCGCGTTCTGGGCATGATGCCCCATCCCGAACGCGCCGCCGATCCGGCGCTGGGGGGCACCGACGGAAAGGCGCTGTTCGCCGGGCTCGCGGCCGCGCTGGAACGCGTGGCCTGAGCTTGCCGCGCCTCCCGCTCTGGCATAGCCTCGGGCAATGACCGACCAGCCGCGCCCGACGATCCTGAACACCAACATGTCGCCCTGGATGCGGGCGGGCATCGCGGCTTTCATGATCTTCGGCATCGCGCTGATGGTGGCGACCAACCACTTCCTGACCCAGCGCTTTTCCGAGGACCAGCGCGCCGATGCGCAACTGCGCGCGGCGCTCTATTCGGCCAACATGGTCACGCTTCTGCGCCAGCAGTCGCTGGTGCCGCTGCTGCTGGCGCGCGACCCGGCCTTCATCACGGCACTGCAAAGCAGGGAGTACGCCAACACCTCGCAAAGGCTGATCGAGGTGGCAGAGGATATCCGCGTCGCCTCGCTGTCGCTGGTGGATATCGAGGGGCGTGTCGTCGCCGCCTCTGACCGGCGCAATCTGGGGGCACTCAAGGCGGACCAGACCTTCGTGACCCAGGCCCTGCGCGAGCCGCGCACCATCTTCACGGTGACCGGATCCGCGGATGACGGGGGCGCGCACGGCTTCTACTATTCGCGCCGCGTCGTGAGCGGGAACACCACGCTGGGCGTGATCGTGGTCGAGGTGGACATGCGCCAGGTGGAAACCAGCTGGCGCAACCGCAACGACATGGTGGCGGTCACCGACAGCGCCGATACGGTCATCCTGACATCCATCTCAAGCTGGCGGCACAATACGCTGACGAACGTGCTGGCGTCAGAGCCACCGCCCAGCGGGCTGGGGCTGGCCTTTGGTCCGCCGCGCAACAGGGCGGAAGACAACCCGTATGTCTATCTCGACGGTGTGCCGCTGCTCAGGACCGAGATCCGGACCGGGTTCCGCGGCTGGCGGCTGACCTATTTCTCGACGCTGACCGACGTTCGCACGCAGGTGAACGGCATCCTCGCGCTGGAGCTGACCGGCCTTGCGCTGCTGCTGACGCTGTTCCTGTTCCTCGCCAACAAGCGGTTGCAGCGCCAGTCGCGGCTGATCGCAGAGGAGTCGGACCAGCTGCGCCAGCTGAACGCCCGGCTCAGCGAAGAGATCGAGCAGCGCCAGAAGGTCGAGCGCCATCTCGAGGTCGCCGAGCAAAGCCTTGAGCAGGCGTCGAAACTGGCCGCCATCGGCCAGATGTCGGCGGCCGTCAGCCACGAGCTGAACCAGCCGCTTGCCGCGATGCGCACCTATCTGGCCGGCGCCCGGCTGCTTCTCCAGCGCAAGCGGGTGGACGAGGCGCTGACATCCTTCCACCGCATCGACGACCTGATCGAGCGGATGGGTGCGATCACCCGGCAGATGAAATCCTACGCCCGCAAGGGCGCGGATTCGCTGACGCTGGTGGACCTGCGCGATGCCGTCGACGGCAGCCTGTCGATGATGGCGCCGCAACTGGGCCACACCCGGGTAGAGTTGCGCAAGACCATGCCGAACGTCCCGGTCATGGTGCGCGCAGACCCGGTGCGGCTGGACCAGATCATCGTCAACCTGCTCAGGAACGCGCTTGACGCGGTGTCCGAGGAACCCGACCCGATGATCGACATTCTTCTCGTGCAGGGCCAGCAGGTGTCGCTGTCGGTGCGCGACAACGGCCACGGGATCGAGGATCCCGAAGCCCTGTTCGAGCCGTTCTACACCACCAAGAAGCCCGGCGAGGGCGTGGGGCTCGGTCTTGCCATTTCGGCCGGGATCGCCAACGAGTTGGGTGGGCGCCTTCTTGCCAGAAATGCCCGCCCCAAGGGCGCCGTCTTCGAACTTCAGCTGCCGCGTGCAAAGGAAGACGCAATGAAGGCTGCGGAGTAAGCGAAAATCATGGCCAGCAAGACCCTTGTCGCGATCATCGACGACGAAGCCGACATGCGGGGATCCATCGCGCAGTGGCTGACGCTTTCGGGCTTCGAGGCGGTCGCCTACGACTCGGGCGAGAACGCGCTCAAGCAGATCCGCGCGGATTTCCCTGGCGTCGTAATCTCCGACATCCGCATGCCCGGGGTCGATGGCATGATGCTTCTGAAGCGCCTTCAGCAGATGGATTCGTCGCTGCCCGTCATCCTGATCACCGGGCATGGCGACGTGTCGCTGGCGGTCGAGGCGATGCGCGGCGGGGCGTACGACTTCATCGAGAAGCCCTTCGATCCCGAGCGCCTGGCCGAGATGGTCAAGCGCGCGGCCGTCACCCGCCGCCTGACCCTCGACAACCGCAACCTGCGGCGCGAGATGTCTGACGGCACCATGCTTCTGCGCAAGCTGGTCGGATCCTCGGCGGTGATCGAGAAGCTGCGCGAGACGATCCTCGACATGGCGCAGGCCGACGGCCATGTGCTGATCACCGGCGAGACGGGGACCGGGAAGTCGCTGATCGCCCACGCGCTACATGCCTGTAGCCCGCGCAAGGGCAAGCCCTATGTCTACGTCAACTGTGCGGCCTATGCCCCTGAAGAAATTGACAAGGTTCTGTTCGGCCCGGTCGAGGGACCGGGCAAGCGCCCCGCGATCGAGGCCGCCGACGGCGGGACGCTGACGCTTGAGAACATCGAAAGCCTGCCCGAGTCGACGCAGGCGCGGCTGGTGACGGAACTCAGCCGCCCCGAGACGGCGGATGTCGAACAGGCGCCGCGCAACCTGCACATCATCGCGATCTCCAGCCAGATCACCTCGACCGAGACGCCCCCCGAGGGGATGCGCGAGGATCTGTTCTACCGCGTCGCGGCGCTGCATCTCTCGACCCCCGCCCTGCGCGAGCGGGGCGAGGATATCCTCATTCTCTTCAACCGCTTCTGCGCCCAGTTTGCCGAGGATTACGGCTGCGAACCGCCCGAGCTGTCGGCCGAGGACGCGGCCCGCCTGATCCAGGCGCCCTGGCCCGGCAACATCCGCCAGCTGATGAACGTGGCCGAGCGCGCGGTGCTGAACAAGCGCCGGGGCGAGGAAAGCCTGTCGGGCCTGCTGGACGAGGGCGAGCGCGCGGGCAGCGTGTCGGGCCCGCATGTGCTGGTGGAAAAGCCCCTGCGCGAGCATGTCGAGGCCTTCGAGAAGATGCTGATCGACAACGCGCTCCGCCGCAACCGCGGCTCTGTCGCGGCGGTGATGGAGGAGCTGGCCCTGCCCCGCCGAACGCTGAACGAGAAGATGGCGAAATACGGGCTCGTGCGCGCCGACTACATCTGATCGTCGGTCGCGGCGCCGCGAATGGCCGTGGCCAGATCGCCATAGCCGGTAAAGCGCATCTCGAAATCGAGGCCCAGCCGCGCAGCCGCCTCCCGCGCCTTTTCGACCAGCGCCGGGTCGCGGGTCTGGGCCAGGTAGACCAGCCGCTCGTAATTGCCGAAGATCATGTCCCGCAGTTCCGGATGACGGTCGAGTCCCATCGGCTGCCAGACGAAGGCGTCGAATTGCCGGACCAGGAAGTCGGTCAGGTAGAAGGCGCGCATTTCCTCGTCACCGCGCGCGGCGAAGGTCTCGTTGCCGTCGAAGAAGGCGTAGCAATGCGGCCCCGGCACCATTTCGACCCCAAGCGCCTTGCAGCGCGTCGCCAGCGCGCCTCCCGTGCCGCAATCGGCATAGACGACGAAGATCCGATCATACTCCGCCCGCGCCTCGCGCACGGCCGCCTCGACCGCATCCGGGATCCGGTCGGGCCACAGATGGAGTTTCGCGGGCAGGCAGCGCAGGTCGAGATGGTCCCAGCTATTCACGGCCTTCAACGCGAGGATCTCGCGCGCCAGCGCCCCGCAGGCCAGCAGCAACACCCGCCCCTGCCCCTGGGCCGCCAGGCCGGTTTCGGTCAGCGTCACGTCGTCCGGAAGATCGGTGTCATCCATCACGGGCTTGTCCCCCCTGGCTGATGCTTCCCTATCGTCGGGGCGCGCTTTATGCAAACCGGATCGACCCGGACCAGACTGACCCGGGGCCGGCGCAAGATCGTCAAACGAGGTCCGTGGAGCCACCGCCTCTGCCGCGGGGCGATGCGCGGACGTCCCGAGATATCGCGCCGAGGCGGGGGCCATACCCACCGGGCGCTACCTGCCCCCCGATCAAGAGATCATGCCGAAATGGCTTCGACTACCCGGACAACGTGGCGCAGATGCCGATGGTTGCCGATCGCCAGCGCGGCAATCCGCACGCCGTTCCGGCCACCATTCCGGTGACTCCGGCTTTCAAGACGCCGCGCCCGCACGAAGGACCTCCCCGCAGATCGCGGCGCTGATGCAGAGTGTTCCCGGCCGGTCGGCCCGCCTGGGCGCCCTCAGGCGTTGGCCGCCTGCTGGTTGTGCTTGCGCGCCATCAGCGATTTCGCCGTCTCGACCGCCACCGCCGCGTCGCGGCAATAGGCATCGGCCCCGATCGCGCGGCCGAATTCCTCGTTCAGGGGCGCGCCACCGACCATGACGATGTATTCGTCGCGGATGCCCTGCTCTTTCATGGTGTCGATCACGACCTTCATGTAGGGCATGGTGGTGGTCAGCAGCGCCGACATGCCGATAATGTCCGCGCCTTCCTTGCGGGCGGTGTCGATGTAGTTCTCGGCCGGGTTGTTGATGCCCAGGTCCACGATCTCGAAGCCCGCACCCTCCATCATCATGGCGACCAGGTTCTTGCCGATGTCGTGGATGTCGCCCTTCACGGTGCCGATCACCATCTTTCCCAGCCGCGGCGCGCCGGTTTCCACCAGCAGCGGCTTGAGGATGCCCATGCCGCCCTTCATCGCGTTGGCGGCCAGCAGCACCTCGGGGACGAACAGGATGCCGTCGCGGAAATCGTCGCCCACCACCTTCATGCCCGACACCAGTGCCTTGGTCAGGATGTCATAGGGGGTCCAGCCGCGTTCCAGCAGGATGTTCACGCCTTCCTCTATCTCGGGCTTCATCCCGTCATAGAGATCGTCCATCATCTGCTCGACCAGTTCGTCGTCGTCCAGTTCGCTCAGGACGAGATCATCGTCTTCATCGGACATTGCGTCGTTTCCGTCTCTTGTTGCCCACGCTCAGGCGGGGATGCCTTCTGCCGGCGGTCGGCCGCGCGTTTTTCAGCCGCGGCGCCGGCGGCGGACGCGGCGTTCGCCGCCGTCATTGTCGCCGGTGCCATCCACGTCGGAAGAGAACCCTCCGACCCGTTCGGCGATGGTCTCGAGCTCGGGCACCGCCCCCTTGCGATGCGCCCCCAGCGCGTCATGCATCGCGCCCAGATGCTCGGGCCCGGTGCCACAGCACCCGCCGATGATCCTTGCGCCGCAATCCATTGCCAGCCGCGCGTAATCGGCCATCAGGGCGGGCGTGCCGTTGTAATGCACATGCCCCTCGACGAATTTCGGCACCCCGGCGTTGCCCTTTGCGATCAGCGGCAGCGTGGCGCCGGCCAGATGCATGCCGCGCACGGTGCGCAGCAGGTCCGAGGCCCCCACCCCGCAATTCGCCCCGAACGCGATGGGACGGTGCGGCAATTCCTCGATCAGCGCCACCATCCCGGCCGAGGTGACGCCCATCATGGTGCGCCCGGCGGTGTCGAAGCTCATGGTGCAGCACCAGGGCGCGCCCACGCGGGCAATGCCGATGGCGGCGGCGCGCAGTTCCTCGGGTGCCGAGATCGTCTCGACCCAGAGCACGTCGGCCCCGCCATCCATCAGCCCGCGCGCCTGCTCCTCGAACATGTCGGCGGCGTCGGCCTCGCTCAGCGATCCCACGGGCTGCATGATCTCTCCGGTCGGACCCATCGATCCTGCCACGACGATCGGGCGCGGGCTGGCATCGGCCACCTCGCGGCCCAGCAGGGCCGCGGCGCGGTTCAGCTCGTAAACCCGGTGCGCGGCATTGTGCAGCTTCAGCCGCGAGGCGTTGCCGCCGAAGGTGTTGGTCAGGAACAGGTCGCTGCCCGCATCCACGGCCGAGCGATAGAGCGCGCGGATGGCATCCGGGTTCTCGGTGTTCCACAGCTCCGGCGCCTCGCCCGCGGGAAGCCCCGCGTTGAAAAGGTTGGTCCCCGTCGCCCCGTCGGTCAGGATCCAGTCGCGCTGCGCCAGCAGCTGTTCGAGGGAAATTCTCATGCGGCGGCCTCTTCTGCCTGCTTGGCGATGGCGCGGATGCGCCCGATCATGGCGCGCAGCCCGTTCGAGCGCTGCGCCGAAAGATGCTGGTCCAGCCCCAGTTCCGCCAGTTTCGCCTGGGCGTCGATGCCCGCGATCTCGGTGGCGCTGTGCCCGTTGTAGAGCGCGCGCAGCACCGCGATCAGCCCGCGCACGATCAGCGCGTCGCTGTCGCCCTCGAAGCGGATGCGCGCGCCGGGGCCGCTGCCCTCGACATGCGGGACCAGCCAGACCTGGCTGGCGCAACCTTCGACCTTCGTTGCGGGCAGGCGCTGGCTCTCGTCGAGGCCGGGCATCTCCTTGCCCAGCTCGATCACATAGCGGTAGCGGTCTTCCCAATCGTCGAGGAAGGCGAAATTCGCGGCGATGTCGTCGAAGTTCTCGGCCATTGTCCGTTCCAGATAACTCCCTGCGCCATGTATGCCCTTAAGCCCCCAACGTCCAGTCGCCCCTTTTCAAGCGAAGGCGTGTTGGGTATCACCGAATTCGGGTAACAGGTTGAAAGGGGCGTCATTCATGCGGGCAAAAGCCATTGCGATGCTGTCGCTTGTCGCACTTTCGGCCTGTTCGGGCGGATCGAGCAATCCATTCGGATCGCTCGGCTCCATCGGCTCGCTCAATCCCTTCGGCGGCCGCGACGAAGCGCCGGCGCGCAGCAGCGACGGAATGCCGGTCGCCCCCGCCGATGGCAGCGTGCTGGTCGAGCGGCTTGAAACCGTGCGGCCGGAGCCCGCGCTGCGCGGCGTCATTATCCGCGCCAGCGGCATCGCCTCGACCCAGGGCTATTTCGGCGCCCGGCTTGCCCCGGTCAATGGCGGCCTGCCCGACGAGGCCGGCGTCGTGACCTATGAGTTCCGCGTCCTGCCGCCCGAGACGGTCGAGCCCACGGGCACCGACACGCAGCGCCGGCTGATCGTCGCGACCTTCGTGCCCGATGCGGACCTGGCAGAGGTGCGCGGCTTCCGGGTGGTCGCGCGCACCAACAGCGTCGATCTGAGGCGTTAAAGCTCGACGATCCTTATCTTTTCGCCATTGGCCGACAGGGCGATCCGCCCCTCGCGCAGGCGGATCGCATCCTCGCCGAACACGTCGCGGCGCCAGCCACGCAATACCGGGCAGCCCTCGTCGGCACCGGCGGCGATGTCGTCCAGATCCGAGGAGGTGGCGATCAGCTTCTGCGCGACGCCGGTTTCCTCGGCCTTGGCCTTCAGCATCACGCGCAGCAGGTCGGCAAGGCTTTCCTGCCCCTGCCGCCGCTCGCGGATCTCCTCGACCTGCGGCAGCGCGTCCTTCGGCAGGGCCATGGCGGCGTTCACCGCGGCCAGGATCGCCTCGGCGACGTCGCCCTTGCGGGCCTCGCGCTGCAAGAGCCGCGATTTCGCCAGATCCTCGGCCTGCGTCGGCCGGGTGGCGGCCAGTTCCAGGATCACGTCATCCTTGAAGATGCGGCTGCGCGGCACGTTGCGCGTCTGGGCCAGATGCTCGCGCAGCTCGGCCAGCGCGCGCACCACCGCCAGGAAGCGCGGCGAGTTCGATCGCGTCTTGACCCGCTTCCACGCATCCTGCGGCAAGGTGACATAGGTGTCGGGGCTGGTCAGGATCGCCAGCTCCTCTTCCAGCCACCCGGCCCGGCCCGACTCGTGCAGCTGCCGCGACAGGTGGAGGTAGATGTCGCGCAGATGGGTCACGTCGGCCAGCGCATAGGCCTGCTGCTTGTCCGACAGGGGCCGCCTGCTCCAGTCGGTGAAGCGCGACGACTTGTCGAGACCCGCATTGCAGATCTTGCGCACCAGCGTCTCGTAGCCGACCTGCTCGCCGAAGCCGCAGACCATCGCGGCCACCTGCGTGTCGAAAAGCGGCGCGGGAATGGCCCCGGAGAGATGGTAGAATATCTCCAGATCCTGGCGCGCGGCATGAAAGACCTTGACCACGGACGGGTCGGCGAAAAGCGCATGGAGCGGCGCAAGATCGAGCCCCTCGGCCATGGTGTCCACCAGCACGGCGTCCTCTTCCGCCTCGCCGGGTACGGCAAGCTGGATCAGGCAGAGCTGGGCGTAATAGGTGCGCTCGCGCAGGAATTCGGTGTCCACCGTCACGAAGTCATGGGCGGCGGCGCGGGTGCAGAAATCCTGAAGTGCGGAGGTTGTCGTGATCGTGATCATGCCGGCCTTATACGACGCCGTTTTCGGCTTTGCCACGGCGTAAATTGCCGCCCGCCCGCCGGAACGACGCGGACGCCCGCCTGTACGGCGACCAATGCGTAAAATGTTGAAAACAAAGGTCGGAAGCTGGCTCCGGCGGTAGGATTCGAACCTACGACCAGCGGATTAACAGTCCGATGCTCTACCACTGAGCTACGCCGGATCAGAGCCGCTTCATCGACCTTGGAGGCGCGTATAGCAAAGCGATTCCGGAGCGTCCAGAGGAATATGGCCAGTTTCTGCCACGCGTCCTGCCCGCCTCTTCCGGGGCAGACGGCCCGCGTCACGACAGCCGGAAACTGCCCCGGTCGAGCGGGCCGTCGGGCAGCGCGACCCGGCCCTGCAACGACAGGTCGATCAGATGCGCCAGCACGTTGCGCATCGCAGCCCGGTGCAGGCGTTCGGGCAGGTCCGCGTAGATGCCCGCGGTCAGCGCCGCCAGCGTGGCAGGCCCCTTTTCCAGTCCCGCAACGATCTCTGCCGCGCGCCCAAGTCGGTGCGCCTTCTGGCTGGCCGCAAGCGCCCGCCCCTGCGGCACGGCGGCGCCATGGCCCGGCAGGTACAGATCCTCGGATCGGTCCATCAGCAGATCGATCGAGGCAAGATACTCGCTCACGCTGCCATCGGGGGGCGAGATCAGCGTGGACGACCAGCCCATCACCGTATCCCCGGTGAACACCGCAGCCGCATCCTCCAGCACGAAGCACATGTGGCTCGACAGGTGGCCCGGCGTGTGCAGCGCGGTCAGCCGCCATTCGTCGCTTTCCACCCGCGCGCCGGGGGCCAGCCTGCGATCGGGGGCAAAGGCCGCGTCGATCCCCTCGCCTCCGGCAAGCCCCTCGCGTGCGGCCAGCGCCGCCATCGCGGGCGCGCGGCCCTCGGTCGCCTGCCCGAAGGCCAGCACCTCGGCCCCCGTCGCGGCCTTCAGCCGGGGCACGGCGCCCGAGTGATCGGCATGGGCGTGGGTCACGAGGATATGGCTGATCTCGGCCCCCGGCCCCAGCGCGCCGAGAATGGCCGCAACATGCGCCGGATCGTCCGGGCCCGGATCGATCACCGCGACCTGCCGCTGCCCCAGAAGCCAGGTGTTGGTGCCCTCCGCCGTCATCGGCGACGGGTTGGGCGCGATCAGGCGGCGCAGGCCGGGCGGGAATGGCGCGTCAGGCACGGGCTTCTCCTTGCGGGGGCGGCGGGCGCCCGCTAAGCCTGTGATGGCGATGAAAGCCCCGCCGCTCAAGACCTATCTGCCGCGCTCGCTGCTGCCCCGGACCATCCTGATCGTGATGGTGCCGCTGATCGCCCTGCAACTGGTCGTGGCCTTTGTCTTCGTGCAGCGCCATTTCGAGGGGGTCACGCGGCAGATGACCCGCTCCATCGCGCGCGAGATCGCGGTTGCCCAGCAGGTGATCGACACTTCCCCGACCGCGGCCATCGCGCAGCTTCGGCTTCAGAACCTGTCAGAGCCGCTGGCGATCACGCTGGACCTGGAACCGCTGGAAACCGTCTCGGGCGACAACCTGCGCCTGTGGTACGACCTGTCGGGCCGCGCCCTGATCCAGGAGATGACGGCGCTCTTGGGCCCGGATCTGCGGGTCGATCTGCGCAGCAACGACCGCATGGTGGATGCGCGGCTTCAGACCGACCGGGGCGTGCTGCACGCGATCATTCCCCGCGTGCGGGTCACCGCGTCGAACCCCCACCAGCTTCTGGTGCTGATGATCGTCGTCTCGCTGGTGCTGGCGGCCATCGCGATCCTGTTCCTGCGCAACCAGATGCGCCCGATCCTGGACCTGGCGGATGCGGCAGACGCCTTCGGCAAGGGCCGCTCTGTCCCGTTCCGGCCCGCCGGTGCCGAGGAAGTGCGCCGCGCCGGCAATGCGTTCCTGTCGATGCGCGCCCGGATCGAGCGCGCGATCGAGCAGCGCACGCTCATGCTGTCGGGCGTGAGCCACGACCTGCGCACGCCGCTGACGCGGATGAAGCTGACGCTTGCGCTGGCCGACGACATGCCCGAGGCGGCCGAGATGAACCGCGACCTGAACGAGATGGAGCGGATGCTCGACGCCTTTCTCGCCTTCGCCAAGGGCGACCAGATGGAAGAGATGCAGGAGGTGGACCTGCCCGGCCTGATCGCCGAACTGGCCGAGCAGGCGGCCCGGTCGGGCATCCTGCTGGAAACCTCGGTCCAGGTAGAGACACCGGGCGCGGCAACCATGCCGCTGCGCGAGGCGGCGATCAGACGCGCGCTGACCAACCTGGTCAACAACGCCGCCCGGCACGCCAGCCGCGTGCGCCTGACCCTGCGGCTCACGCAACGCGCGGCGAATTTCATCGTCGAGGATGACGGCCCCGGGGTGCCCGAGGACAAGCGCGAGGAGGTGATGCGCCCCTTCACCCGGCTCGACACCGCGCGCAACCAGGACAAGGGCGCGGGCGTGGGGCTGGGCCTTGCCATAGCACAAGACGTGGCGCGCTCGCATGGCGGGGCCCTGGACCTGTCGGACAGCCCCGATCTTGGCGGGCTGCGCTGCGTCTTCAGGATCCCGCGCTGATCCACCGGGTCGCGCGGCGGGCGAATTCCGGGCCGTAAGCCCCCATGCGCAGGGCCTTTTCGGGGTTGGACGCATTCCCGTCCAGGGCCCGCTTCCGCACACCCTGAAGGATCGCGGCCATGCGGAAAAAGGCAAAGGCGACCGGGAAACGCATGTCGGGCGGGGCGCGCCAGCCCCTGCGCTCGGCATAGCGGGCGACATAGGCCGCGTCGGACGGGATACCCGACGCCTCCCGATCCACGCCGTCCAGTCCCCGGCTGTCCGGGCCCACCGGCATCTGCCATTGCATGATCTGCGCGCCCAGGTCGGCCAGCGGATGGCCGAGCGTCGAAAGTTCCCAGTCAAGCACCGCGGTGATGCGGCCCGACGCGGGGTCGAACAGCAGGTTGTCGAGCCGCCAGTCGCCATGCACGAGCGCGACCATGCCATCCTCGGGCGGCAGATGCGCGCCGAGCCAGTCGATCAGCGCCTCCATCTGCGGCTGGGGCTCGGTCTGGCTGGCGCGATACTGGGCGGTCCAGCGGGAAAGCTGGCGCGCGAAATAATCGCCCGGCCGCCCGAAATCGGAAAGCCCGATCGCATCGGGGTCGAGCGCGTGCAACGCGGCAAGGCAGCGGTTCATGTCGTCGTAAAGTGCCGCCCGCGTCCACCGCGAAAGCCCCGGCGCGCGGGGGTCGTTCTCGCACCGGCCCGCCACATGCTCCATCACGAAAAACGCGGTGCCGAGCACGGCCTCGTCCTCGCACAGGCACCAGGGCTTCGGCACGGGCACGCCCCTGCCATGCAGCGCCGACAGCACGCGGTATTCGCGTTCCACCGCATGGGCCGATTTCAGAAGCCGCCCCGGCGGCTTGCGCCGCAGCACCAGCCGCCCCGCATCGGTTTCCAGGATGAAGGTCGGGTTCGACTGCCCCGTCGCCGTCTTCTGCGCCGCATGGATCCGGCTGAAGCCGGGGATGCGGCCGCGCAGCCACTCTTCGGCCCGCGCGACGGGCAGCAGGTCGGCAGCCTCAGCCATGTGGGCGATAACCCCGACTGAACAGTCCCTTACACCTTGTCATTCGTGTAACGCCGGAGTTCCGCGCGGGCCACCTGGCGCCGATGAACGGCGTCCGGACCGTCCGCCAGCCGCAGCGTGCGCAGATGCGTCCAGCTGGCTGCCAGCGGCGTGTCCTGGCTGATGCCCTGCCCACCGAACATCTGCACCGCCTCGTCCACCACCTTCAGCGCGACCCGCGGCGCCACCACCTTGATCTGGCTGATCCAGGGTGCGGCCGCGCGCGCATCGCCCTGCTCCATCATCCAGGCCGCCTTCAGGCACAGAAGCCGCGCCTGCTCGATCTCCATGCGGCACTCGGCGATGATGTCGTAGTTCGCGCCCAGCTGCGCCAGGGGCCTGCCAAAGGCCGACCGGTCCAGCGCGCGGCGGCACATGAGTTCCAGCGCCGCCTCTGCGTGGCCGATCGCGCGCATGCAGTGGTGGATCCGCCCCGGACCCAGCCGCCCCTGCGCGATCTCGAAGCCGCGCCCCTCGCCCAGAAGCAGGTTCTCCGCCGGCACCCGGACATCGGCAAAGCGGACATGCATGTGCCCGTGCGGCGCGTCGTCATGGCCATAGACCTGCATCGGGCGCAGCACCTCGATCCCGGGCGACTTCGGGTCCACCAGGATCATCGAGTGGCGCTGGTGCTTCGGCAGGTCTTCGCCCCCGGTGCGCACCATCACGATATACAGCGCGCAGCGCGGGTCGCCCGCGCCGCTCGCCCACCACTTCTCGCCGTTCAGGACATAGCTGTCGCCGTCCCGGATGCAGGAGAGCGAGATGTTGGTCGCGTCCGAACTTGCGACCTGCGGCTCGGTCATCAGGTAGGCCGAACGGATCCGCCCCTCCATCAGCGGCACAAGCCAGCGTTCCTGGTGCGACTTCTCGGCATAGCGGCGCAGCACGTCCATGTTGCCGGTGTCGGGTGCGGAGCAGTTGAACACCTCGGCCGCGATCCGGACCTTGCCCATCTCTTCGGCCAGGTAGGCATATTCCACGGTGGACAGCCCGTTGCCGCCGATCCCTTCGGTCAGCCAGAAGTTCCACAGGCCGCGCGCGCGCGCCTTTTCCTTCAGCCCCTCCAGGATCCCGGTCATGCGCGGCGTATAGGCAAAGCGGTCGCCCGTCTTGCCCACCTCGGCGTGGAATTCCGCATCGAGCGGCGAGATCTCCTCGCGCACCATCTGGCGCACCGCCTCGACCAGCGGGGCGACCTTTTGGGTAATGCCCAGGTCCATCAGTCGATCAGTCCCATGTCACGATAGGCGGCCAGCGCGCCCGGATGCAGCGGCGCGGTGGTGCCACCGCTCAGCATCGCCTTCGGATCCAGACCGACAAGCGCCGGGTGCTGGGCCCGGAATTCCGCAAGATTGCCAAGGACCGCGCGGGCGACGGTCGCGACCAGCGCGTCGTCCACGTCGACCCGCGTCACCAGCGCGCTGCCCACGGCAAAGCTTTCGACCGGGGTCTCTGTCCCCGGATACAGCCCGGCGGGGATGACGGCCCGGCTGTAGGCCGGGCTTTCCTCGAGCAGCGCATCGATTTCAGGACCGCCCACCGGCAGAAACCGCAGGTCGCAGGTCTCGGCCGCCTCGCGCAGGATCGCGGCCGGGTGGCCGATGGTATAGATCAGCGCATCGGCCCCGCCCCCGCAGATCTCTGCCGCCACGGCCCGGCCCGAGGCTTCGGTGGACACTATGCTGCCGATGTCGAGCCCCTGCGCCGCCAGGACCCGCTCGGTCGTGACACGCTGCCCGGACCCGGGGGCGCCAAGGTTCACGCGCCGCCCCCGGAGATCGGCGATCCCCGCGATGCCGCTGCCCTCGCGCACGATCAGCGTAAAGGGCTCGGAATGGGCGGCAAAGACCGCCCGCAACTCTGGCAGGGCCACGCCCTCGAAAGGCCCTTCTCCCAGCATCGCGGCACGCTCTATGTCGCCTTGCACGACGGCGAATTCCATCGACCCGTCGCGGATCGCTTCGATATTGGCGACCGATCCGCCGCTGGCCTGTGCCGCGCAGCGCGCGCCATGGCGGTCCGTCTCGCGGTTCACCAGCCGGCAGATGGCGCTGGCGGTCGGGTAGTAGACCCCGCCGACCGAACCGGCGCCGATGGCCAGGAAACCGTGATCCTGCGCGCCCGCCCCCTGTGCGAGCGCCGCCGCAAACAGTCCCGCCAGAATCGCGCCGCGCCGCATCCGCATCCTCCCCGGTTGGTCTGCCGGGCGCCTGTCTCTGCGCCTTCTTGCCGGACCTGTCGATTCGCACCCGGTTCAGATTAGCGGCAAATCCCCCGCAGGCTACCGCAAGCGGGCCGAAACCTGCGCATCGAGCAGCGGCATCAGCTGCTGCACGAGCAGCGTTGCGCCCGCCGTCGAGAGATGCGCCTCGTCGCGGTAGTACGGCACGCCCGCGGGATCGGCCGCGCGGCATACGGGGGTGCAGAAGCCGTCGCGCGGGTCGAGAAACCCGGCACCGGTGCGCGCCGCAAACGCCCGCAGGGCGGCCAGCGCCTGGGCGTTGCGGGTGCCATAGGGTACGGAGGCCGGCGCCCCCTGTCCGGCAAGCACCGCGCGGGCCAGCATGTCGGGCACCGGGCGCGGATATTCGGGAACCGGTCCGATCACGATGACGCGCCGCCCCGCCACCCGCGCCGCAAGCCCGTCCAGCGCTGTGGCGAACGCGGCCGGGTTCTCACCGGGATGCCGGGCCGGGCCATAGCTGACGGGCGGCATGTTCCCCCGCCTGCCTTCGGTGAAATTCGCCCATTGCGCGGACAGGATCACGGTGTCGATCCCGTCCAGACTGTCCCATGCGGCGTCCATGAAGTCCGCGCATTCCGGCCCCCGACCCGGCGCGGCCGTTCCGAAACCGGGGATGGGCGCGCACCAGCCGCGCGAGAAGACCAGCGCCGCCTGCCCGCGTGCGGCCAGCATCGGCCCGAGCGCGGGCGTCAGATGCCCGGCATGGCTGTCACCAAGCAGCGCGATGCCCGGCGCGACGCCTTCCGCGCCGATGCGGCAAAGACGGCCCGCCCGCAGATCGGATGCGTGCAGCGTGTCATGGCAGGGCATCGCCCAGCGTTCGGCATGGGCAAGAGGTATCCGTGCGGCCGGCGGCAGGCGGCCCGGCGCGCCCTGCGACAGATGCAGCCCAAGCCCCGCCACCAGCGCCGCCAGGACGGCACCGGGCAGAAGATGCCGACCGGCACCCGGCCTGCGCATCGGCTGCTCGATCCAGCGCCAGCTTGCCCAGCCAAGCGCGACCAGACCCGGCAGCAGCAGCGGAAGCGCGGGCCAGAGCGGCGCATCGGGCCAGACCTGCGCCAACAGGACGAAGACCGGGAAATGCCACAGGTAAAGCCCGAAGCTGATCCGCCCGAGAAAGGCCAGCGGCGCCGCGCCAAGCACGCGCGGAGGCCAGAGGATGACAAGCACCGTCCCCAGCACGGGCAGAAGTGCCGCGACCCCCGGAAAGGGCGTTGCGGCATCGAGGCTGACGGCAGCCAGCAGGATGAGGCCGAGGCCGACCCAGCCGGGCTGCGTCGATCGCCCCGCCAGTGGACGGGCTGCCAGCAGCGCACCGGCAAGGAATTCCCACAACCGGAAGGGCAGAAGGAAATAGGCGCCTTCGGGCATGGCATGGCTGGCCCGCAGCGACAGGGCGAAGCTGACCGCCGCCAGCGCCCCGACAAGGGGCCAGCGCGCGTCGCCTGCCCGGCGCAGCAGGATCCACAGCAGCGGAAAGACCAGGTAGAACTGCCCCTCGAGCGCCAGGCTCCACAGGTGCAGAAGCGGCTTGTCGGCGGCGCGCGCGGTGAAATACCCCGCCTCCTGCCAGAACAGCAGGTTGGTGGCGAAAAATGGCGAAAGCGCAAGGCTCTGGCCGAAATCCTTCAGGTAATGGGGAAGAAGCAGCACCCAGCCCAGGGGCAGCGCGACCAGCGCCACCGTCAGCGTGAGCGGCAGAAGCCGCCGGACCCGCCGCGCCCAGAAGTCCCACAGGTCTATCCGGCCGCGCACGCGCTCTTGCTCAAGCAGCAGTGTGGCGATCAGATAGCCGCTGATGACGAGAAACACGTCGACGCCGACAAAGCCGCCGCCCACGCCCGGAAGGCCGGCGTGGTAGAAAATGACGGCCAGCACCGCGATGGCGCGCAGTCCGTCGATATCGGCCCTGTAGCGCATCGCCTGCCCCCGGAACACTTGCTCCAGTGCTGGGGGACCATGGTTAAGGCGGGCCTAACGCCAACGAAAAAGGCAGCGCCGGGGCGCTGCCTTTTCCGAAATTCGATGTCCGAGCGGATCAGCGCTTGGAGAACTGGAAGCTCCGGCGTGCCTTGCGCTTGCCGTACTTCTTGCGCTCGACCACGCGGCTGTCGCGGGTCAGGAAGCCGGCCGCCTTCAGCGCGGGGCGCAGCGAGGGCTCATAGAGCGTCAGCGCCTTGGAGATGCCGTGCTTCACGGCGCCCGCCTGGCCCGACAGGCCGCCGCCCTTGACGGTGCACATCACGTCGAACTCGCCCTCGACGCCAGCGACGGTGAAGGCCTGGCCGATCACCATCTGCAGCACGGGGCGCGCGAAGTATTCACCCATCGGCTTGCCGTTGACCACGACCTTGCCCGAGCCCGGCTTGATCCAGACGCGGGCGACCGCGTCCTTCCGCTTGCCGGTGGCGTAGGAGCGGCCCAGGCTGTCGCGGACCGGCTCGGCGCGGGTCACGGTCTCGGGCTGGGCGGGGGCGACGACGTTCTTCAGATCGTCGAGGGTCTTGATATCGTCAGCCATCTCATGCGCTCCGGGTGTTCTTGGGGTTCATCGACTTGACGTCGAGAACCTCGGGCGACTGCGCCGCGTGGTTGTGCTCGGGGCCGGCATAGACGCGCAGGTTCGACAGCTGCTTGCGGCTCAGCGGCCCGCCCGGCAGCATGCGCTGCACGGCCTTCATGATCACGCGCTCGGGGAAGCGGCCTTCCAGCAGCTGGCCCGCGGTGCGGTGCTTGATGCCGCCCGGAAAGCCGGTGTGCCAGTAGTATTTCTTGTCGGCGCGCTTGTTGCCCGTCATCTGCACCTTTTCGGCGTTGATGACGATGACATTGTCGCCCATGTCCATGTGCGGGGTAAAGCTGGCCTTGTGCTTGCCGCGCAGGCGCATGGCCACGATCGAGGCAAGCCGGCCCAGAACGACGCCCTCGGCGTCGATCACGACCCACTTCTTCTCGATCTCTGCCGGTTTGGCGGAGTAGGTTTTCATCGTGTTCGTCCCGGTTCTTGGGCGTGAGGCGGACAGTTCCGCGCCACGCATGACGGATGCGGGGGTTCTATTCGATTGCGCGGCGCAGTCAAGTAGATGCGTTCGGAATAAATGCTTCAATTTCAGTGGCTTGAAAATAAGGTATTTGAATACCCCATATTTCAGCCACCCTGCCCCCGCTTCGGCGGGATGGAATAGGTCAGGCTGGCCTGCGCCACGGGGGCCGCAACGCCATCCGAGTAGAGCAGCACGTCGCCGACGCTCAGCGACCGGCCCAGCTTCAGAAGCCGCGCCTCGGCGCGGATCGGGCCCGGACGGGGCTTGCGCATGAAATTGATCGTGGCCCCGGTGGTCACGGTCAGCGCCTCGCGGCCGATCATGGCAAGCGTCAGCATGTAGAAGGCGCAGTCGGCGGCGGTGAACATCGCGGGGCCCGAGACGGTGCCGCCCGGGCGCAGGTCCGCGTCGGTCACCGCCATCTCGCAGGAAAGCCGCATCTCGCCCAGTTCCAGGATCCGGAACCGCCCCCTCACCTGCGGGAACACCTCGTCGAGATAGGCCTCCACCTCTGCCGCGCCCAGAACCGGTTCCATGTCCTTACCCTGTCCCTTGCCATTTTGCCCGCGACTGTCGAGACTTCGCCCGACGGATGCAAGGAGATCGAGATGCCCGAGCCGATCCTGTTGCGCGAGGACCGCGACGCCATCGCCACGCTGACGCTGAACCGGCCGCAGGCGCTGAATGCGCTGTCGGACGACCTGCTGGCGGCACTTTCGGACCAGATCGCGGCGCTGCGCGCGGACCGATCCGTCCGGGTGGTGATCCTGCGGGGGGCCGGGCGCGCCTTCTGCGCGGGCCATGACCTGAAGGAGATGCAGGCAAGCCGCCAGGCCCCCGATGGCGGGCGGGCGGCCTATCGCGACCTGTTCGCCCGCTGCTCGGCGGTGATGCTGGGTCTGACCCGTCTGCCGCAGATCGTCGTGGCGCAGGTCCACGGCATCGCCACCGCGGCCGGTTGCCAGCTGGTCGGGCATTGCGACCTGGCGGTGGCGGCCGAGGATGCGCGCTTCGGGGTGAACGGGGTCAATATCGGGTTGTTCTGCTCTACGCCGATGGTGGCGCTCAGCCGCAACATTCCCCGCAAGCGCGCGCTGGAACTGCTTGTCACCGGCGATTTCCTGTCCGCGCCCCGCGCGGCGGAACTGGGGCTGGTGAACCGGGTCAGCCCGCCCGACATGCTGGAGGCGGACACGCGGGCGCTGGCCGCGCAGATCGCGGCCAAGCTGGGACGTGCGGTGGCCATCGGCAAGGAGACCTTCTACGCCCAGGCCGAGATGGGACTGGACGACGCCTATGCCCATGCGGGCCGCGTCATGGCCGAGAACATGCTTTTCGACGAAACCCGCGAGGGGATCGACGCCTTTCTGGCCAAGCGCGAACCCGAATGGCGGCAGTAGCGCCTCGGGAATCGATGGGTCAGGCGCGGGCGATGCGCTGCTCGGGCGGGTAGAGCGCGCCGAACCGCGCCCTGAGCGCCAGCGCGAACAGCACCACCGCGCCGAACTGGTGGACGATGGCAATCTCCCAAGGGGCGCCGTAAAGCACGGTCACCACCCCGATCACCGTCTGGCCCAGCATCGCCACCATCAGCCAGTCGAAGCGGCGGCGCAGCGCGGTGACGCTCAGCTTGCGCGCCCGCCACCAGACCGCCAGCGTCACCAGCAGAAGCCCATAGGCCCACATGCGGTGGATGAACTGCACCGTGCCCGCATTCTCGAAGAAGTTGCGCCACACGGGATCCATGATGAGCGCGTTGTCGGGCACGAGCCCCCCATCCATCAGCGGCCAGGTGACATAGGTGCGGCCCGCGTCGATGCCCGCGACCAGCGCGCCCAGAAGCACCTGCACGAACACCATGCCCACGACCAGCGTCGCGCCCATGGCGCCCCCCTCGCGGCGGCGGCGGGCCTGGATCAGCGCCATCTGCGGCTGGCGCAACTCGTAGATGTACCAGGCGAGCAGCCCCAGGATGACAAAGGCGATGCCCAGATGCGTGGCAAGCCTGTATGAGGCGACCGAGATCATGTCGCCGGTCAGCCCCGAGGCGACCATCCACCAGCCGATCGCGCCCTGAAGCCCGCCAAGCGCGCCAAGCGCCAGCAGCTTCGGCGTCCAGCCCACGGGGATGCGGCGGCGTATCAGGAACCAGAAGAAGCCAAGCCCCCAGACAAGCCCGATGAACCGGCCAAGCTGGCGGTGGCCCCATTCCCACCAGTAGATGAACTTGAATTCCTCAAGCGTCATGCCCGCGTTCATCAGCCGGTACTGGGGGATCTCGCGGTACTTGTCGAATTCCAGCTGCCAGGCGGCGTCGCTCATCGGCGGGATCGCCCCGGTGACCGGGGCCCATTCGGTGATCGACAGCCCGCTGTCGGTCAGGCGCGTCAGCCCGCCCACGGCGATCATCACCACCACCAGCGCGAAAAGCACCATCATCCAGATGCGGATCGCTGTGCGCGCGCCCTCGCGCGGGTCGGCGCGGCGCGGCGCGGGCGCGGCCTGCGTCTTGCCGGACACTTCCTCGAAGATGCTGCGCTTTGCGGTCATGGCGTGGTCCTTGTCTCTGCGCGGCCAGATTTAGGCCCCGGCGCGAAGGCGCTCAAGCGGACAATTTCGCGCAAGGCCCGCGCGTCACTCCCGCGTCGGGTGCCGGTCGGCCAGCGCGCGATGGATGCCGTGCAGGATGCGGATGTCTGCCTCGGTCAGGTCCAGCCGGTAGAACATGTTGTGCAGCGTCGTGCGCATGTGCTCGCGCTTGTGCTCGGGGCGGTAGAAATCCGCCCGGTCCAGCCGCGCCTCCAGCGCCTCCAGCAGCCTGGTCACCTCGACCCGGTTGGCGGGGCGGTGCTTCTGCTCGGGCCGGGCCACGGGCAGCACCTCGCGGCCCCACTCATAGGCGACCAGCAACGCGCATTGCGCCAGGTTGAGCGAGGCGAAGGCCGGGTTGACCGGCACCGTGATGATGGTGTTGGCCAGCACCACGTCGGCATTTTCCAGCCCCGCGCGCTCTGGCCCGAACATCACCCCCACCCGCTCGCCTGCGGCGATGCGCGCACGGGCATCCTCCATCGCCTCCTGCGGGGACAGGACGGGCTTGGTCAGTTCGCGCGGGCGGGCGGTGGTGGCGTAGACATGGGTCAGGTCGGCGACCGATTGCGCCGTGGTCGCATCGATCCGCACCTGGTCCAGCACCCGCGCCGCCCCCGAGGCAGTGGCGGACGCGGCCGGGTTCGGCCAGCCGTCGCGCGGGTCCACGATGCGCATGTGCTCCAGCCCGAAATTCCACATCGCGCGGGCCGCCGCGCCGATATTCTCGCCCATCTGCGGGCGTACCAGCACGAAAACGGGCTGCGGCCCGTGCCAGTCCCTGCCCTGTGCGTGATCGGTGCCTGCCATGCCTGTCTCCCTGCGGTCCGGCGCGGGTGATACAGTCCCTGCCCTTCGGTTGCAATCGCGGCGGCCACGCCATTTGGTATACAAATGCATGCAAAGCCTTCCCATCCCGCCCGCCTTGCGCTAAAGCCGCGCCAGGCATTCAGACGGAGGGACCGGGATGACCAGAATAAAGGTGGCGAACCCCATCGTGGAACTGGACGGCGACGAGATGACCCGCATCATCTGGCGCTTCATCAAGGATCGGCTGATCCTGCCCTATCTCGACATCGACCTGCTCTATTACGACCTCGGCATCGAGGAGCGTGACCGCACCGATGACCAGGTCACCATCGACGCGGCCAACCGCATCCGCGAGATCGGCGTCGGCGTGAAATGCGCGACCATCACCCCCGACGAGGGCCGGGTCGAGGAATTCGGCCTGAAACAGATGTGGCGCAGCCCCAACGGCACGATCCGCAACATCCTGGGCGGCGTGGTGTTCCGCCAGCCGATCATCTGCCGCAACGTCCCCCGCCTGGTGCCGGGCTGGACGCGGCCCATCGTGATCGGGCGCCACGCCTTCGGCGACCAGTACCGCGCCACCGACATCGCCTTCCCCGGCAGGGGCAAGCTCAGCCTGAAATTCGTGGGCGAGGACGGCACCGTGATCGAGCGCGAGGTCTATGACGCGCCGTCCGCCGGGGTCTACATGGGGATGTACAACCTCGACGCGTCGATCCGCGATTTCGCGCGCGCGTCGTTCAACTACGGGCTCAGCCTGGGCTGGCCGGTGTATCTGTCCACCAAGAACACCATCCTCAAGGTGTATGACGGCCGCTTCAAGGACCTGTTCCAGGAGGTATTCGACACCGAATTCGCCGAGAAGTTCAAGGCCGCCGGGATCACCTACGAGCATCGGCTGATCGACGACGTGGTCGCCTCGGCCCTGAAATGGTCGGGCGGCTTCGTCTGGGCCTGCAAGAACTATGACGGGGACGTGCAGTCCGACATGGTGGCGCAGGGCTTCGGGTCGCTGGGCCTGATGGCAAGCGTGCTGATGACCCCCGATGGCCGCATCATCGAGGCCGAGGCGGCGCATGGCACCGTGACCCGGCACTACCGCCAGCACCAGCGCGGCGAGGCGACATCGACCAATTCGATCGCCTCGATCTACGCCTGGACCGGGGCACTGAAGCACCGCGCCAAACTGGACGAGAACGCGGCGCTGATGACTTTCGCGACAACGCTGGAACGCGTCGTGGTCGAGACGGTGGAGGCGGGATCCATGACAAAGGACCTGGCCCTGCTGGTCGGCCCGGACCAGGGCTGGCTGACCACCGAGGGCTTTCTCGCAGCAGTCGAGGAGAACCTGAACAAGGCGCTTCCCGGCTGAAGCGTGCGGGCCGGGGGGTTGCACCTTCGGCCCGGCCGGTGCATGCGGATGCGGTCACAGGAAAGCCCGCCCATGTCGCAGCCAGACCCCAAACGCCACAGCGCGATGGACGATGCACAAGGCATCGTCTTCGGGGCTGCTATGTGCGCCTTCGGGCTGGTGATCCTCCAGGGTCTCGGGCTGGTGACGGGGCAGACCGCCGGGCTTGCCATCGTGATCTCCTACGCCACGGGCTGGAGCTTTGGCGCCGTGTTCTTCGCGATCAACCTGCCCTTCTACTGGCTCGCGCTGAGGCGCATGGGGCTGCGCTTCACGCTCAAGACCTTTGCGGCGGTGAGCCTGCTTTCGGTTCTCTCGGGCTGGCTGGCCGGCCAGGTCACGTTGGACTGGTCGCACCCGCTGCTGGGATCGGTGCTGTTCGGCATGATCACCGCCTCGGGGCTGCTCGCGCTTTTCCGGCACGGGGCATCCCTGGGCGGCGTGGGCGTCCTTGCCGTCTATCTCCAGGACCGGATCGGCTTTCGCGCCGGCTGGACGCAGCTTCTGGTCGACGCTGTGGTGTTCGGCCTGGCCCTGTTCGTGCTGCCGCCCGCATCGGTCGCCTGGTCGCTTGCAGGTGCTGTGGTGATGAACCTGATCATCGCCATCAACCACCGGCGCGACCGCTACGTCGCGATGTGAATACCGCGACGCAGTTACTTGTTTCAGCAGATTATTCCGTGATTTCCACGATCACCAGCTGACGCTCGGCCGCGCCCTCGGCATGGGCCAGCGCCGCCTGGTATTCGGGCGAGTTGTAGCAGGCGACCGCCGCCTCGACGGTATCGAAACGGGCGACCACGTTGCGCGGAAACTCCCGCCCCTCGAGCTGAACATAGCGCGCGCCCCGCGCGATGAAGGTGCCGCCATGCGCCGGGATCACCTCGGACGCAAGCTTGGCGTATTTCGCATAGGCCTCGTTGTCCGAGACATCCACGTTCGCGATCCAGAGTGCCGGCATCGCTGTTCCTCCCCTTGCCTTTGAAATCCTGCCTCAGCCGGCGATCAGCCCGCGCACCGCGTCAAGCGCCGCGTCGGCCCGGCCCGCATCGGGCGCGCCGCCCTGGGCCATGTCGGCCCGGCCGCCGCCGCCCTTGCCGCCCATGGCCTCGGCCGCGACGCGCACCATATCCACCGCCGAGAAGCGCGCCACCAGATCGTCGGTCACACCCGCCGCGATGGCCGCCTTGCCGCCCGCATCCGCGATCAGCAGGATCACGCCCGAGCCGACACGCTCCTTCTGGGCATCGATCAGCCCGCGCAGATCCTTGCCCGACACGCCCTGAAGCGTCTGGCCCACGAAAGGCACCCCCGCCACCGTCTCGGGCCCGGCCGCCTCGGACTTGCCGCCGCCCGACAGCGCCAGCTGCCGGCGCAGATCGGCCAGTTCGTTCTGGAGCGCCTTGCGCTCGTCAAGCAGCGCCTTGACCCGATCGACCACGTCCGCGCGCTGGGTCTTGAGCACGCCCGCGACCTGCGCCAGCGTCGCGTCCTGCTGCGCCAGATAGGCCTGCGCCGCCTCTCCGGTCAGCGCCTCGATCCGGCGCACGCCGGCGGCCGAGGCACTCTCGGACAGCGTCACGAACAGGCCGATATCGCCGGTCTGGCGCACATGGGTGCCGCCGCACAGTTCCAGCGAATAGGTCCGCCCATCCGCCCCCTTGCCCGAGCCGTCCTGCGCGCCCATCGACACGACCCGCACCTCGTCGCCGTATTTCTCGCCGAACAGCGCCTGCGCCCCCAGCGCGCGCGCATCCTCGGGCGTCATGATCCGCGTCTCGACGGGCGTGTTCTGGCGGATATAGGCGTTCACCTCGGCCTCGACCCGCTGCAACTCTGCCGGGGTCATCGCCTTGGTGTGGCTGAAGTCGAAGCGCAGCCGATCCTCGGCATTGAGAGAGCCGCGCTGCGCGACATGCTCCCCCAGTGCCTGGCGCAGCGCCTCGTGCAGCAGATGCGTGGCCGAGTGGTTGGCCCGGATCGCGCTGCGGCGTGCGTGATCCACCTCCAGCTGGGCTGCGGCGCCGGTCTCGATCTCGCCCTCGGTCACGGTGCCGATGTGACGGAAGACGCCGGCCGTCTTGCGGGTGTCGGTGATGGTGACAAGGCCCGTCTCGGTCCGGATCATGCCGCTGTCGCCGACCTGGCCACCGGATTCGGCGTAGAAGGGCGTCTGGTTGAAGACCAGTTCCACCGCATCGCCGGCCACCGCGGCGCTGGCTTCCTTGCCGTCCTTGATGATGGCGACAAGCTGGCCCTCGGCCTTTTCGGTGTCGTAGCCAAGGAACTCGGTCACGCCCTCGGCTTCGGCGATGTCGTACCAGATCGCCGCATCCGCCTGTTCGCCCGAGCCGGCCCAGGCCGCGCGGGCCTTGGCGCGCTGCTCGGCCATCGCGGCCTCGAAGCCCGCCACGTTCACCGCGCGCCCCCGCTCGCGCAGCGCGTCCTGGGTCAGGTCCAGCGGAAAGCCATAGGTGTCATAAAGCCGGAACGCCGTCTCGCCGGGCAATTCCGCGCCTTCCTCCAGCGTGGCAAGCTCCGCATCCAGCAGGCTCAGGCCGCGATCGAGCGTCTGCTTGAAGCGGGTTTCCTCCAGCCGCAGCGTCTCCTCGACCAGTTTCTGCGCGCGGGCAAGCTCGGGATAGGCCTGGCCCATCTGGCGCACCAGCACCGGCACCAGCTTCCACATCACCGGATCCTTGGCGCCCAGCAGATGGGCGTGGCGCATGGCGCGGCGCATGATCCGGCGCAGGACATAGCCCCGCCCCTCGTTCGAGGGCAGCACCCCGTCCGAGATCAGGAACGAGGTCGAGCGCAGATGATCCGCGATCACCCGGTGATGCACGTTCTGCGGCCCGTAGGGGTCCACGCCGGTCGCATGGGCCGAGGCCTCGATCAGGTCGCGCATCACGTCGGTGGCGTAGTTGTCGTGGCTGCCCATCATGGTCGCGCCGAAGCGTTCAAGCCCCATGCCCGTGTCGATCGAGGGCTTGGGCAGCGGGCGGCGGGTGCCGTCCTCGAACTGTTCGTACTGCATGAAGACAAGGTTCCAGATCTCGATGAACCGGTCGCCATCCTGCTCGGGGCTGCCCGGCGGGCCGCCCCAGATGTGATCGCCATGGTCATAGAAGATCTCGGAGGACGGGCCACAGGGCCCCGTCGGCCCCATCATCCAGAAATTGTCGTCCGTCGCGATGCGGATGATGCGCTCGTCGGGCAGGCCGGCGTGCTTCTTCCAGATCGCCGCCGCCTCGTCATCGGTGTGATAGACGGTGACGTAAAGCTTGTCCTTGGGGATCCCGAATTCCTTGGTGATCAGGTCCCAGGCCAGCGGAATCGCATCTTCCTTGAAATAGTCCCCGAAGCTGAAATTCCCCAGCATCTCGAAAAACGTGTGGTGCCGTGCGGTGTAGCCCACATTGTCGAGATCGTTGTGCTTGCCGCCCGCGCGCACGCATTTCTGGCACGAGGTGGCGCGGGTATAGTCGCGATGCTCGATCCCGGTGAACAGGTTCTTGAACGGGACCATGCCCGAATTGGTGAACATCAGCGTGGGATCGTTGCGCGGCACCAGCGGCGCGCTTGGCACCACCTCGTGGCCGTTCTTCTCGAAATACCCCAGAAACGTGCTGCGGATATCGTTCAGGCTGACGGTCATGTAAGTCCTCGGGATCGCGGCATTCGCACCCGATGGGGATTATCCCAGCACGCAGGGACTGTCCACAACTCGTCTTTTCGCCGGCGGCCCGCACCCTGAAAGGCAATTCTTTACGTTTGCATGGTTTGAGGGTCGCATCCGCAACGACACACCGGAGCCCGCCGATGCTGGCGAACATCCTTCTGTCGGGCCTGGTCATGGCGATCCCGCTGGTCGGGGCCGTCACCGCCGCGCCTGTCCGGCCCGACCGCCCCGCGCTGGTGATCGCCGCGCCCTGGGCCGATGCAGCCGCGATCCTCGATCAGGTCGGGGCATCGCCGCTGATGACCGGTGCGCGCGGCATCGGCGCCGAGACGCTGCTCTCCGAAACACAGATCGCGGCCGTGCAGGGCCGCCGCGATGTCTGGCTGATGCTTGACCTGGGCCGGCTGACCGCGCTTTGCGGCAGATCCCGAGAGGACATATGACGAACGCGATCGACACCTCCCGCCACCGCGCCCAGCGCATCCTGCTGGGGTTCAGCCTTGCGCATGCGCCGGTGATCACTGGCCTGGCCATAGCCCTGTCGGGCCCCGCGCTGCTGCTGCCGGCGATCTCCCTGGCGCTGACGGCGGCCGCCTGGGCCATGCTGCGCACCGACCCCGTCGCGGGGCGGCAGACGCTGGCGATCGCCCTCGTCGGGCAGGCCGCGCTGATCACCGCGGCGCTGGGCGGCCATCCCTGGCAGGTGGACAGCCACATGTATTTCTTCGCGCTGGTCGCGATCCTTGCGGCGCTGGTCGACGTGAAGGCGATCGTCGCGGCCACGCTGGTGGTGGCCGTGCACCACCTCGGGCTGAACTTTCTCGCGCCGCAGCTGGTCTATCCCGGCGGGGCGGATATCGGGCGCACCCTGATACATGCGGCGATCCTGCTGATGGAATCGGCGGCGATGATCGTCACCATCCGCGAGCGCCTGCGCCTGCTCGAGCAAGCCGGCGCCGAGGCAGAGGAAGCCCGTGCCGCCACCGCCAGCGCGACCGCCGCGCGCGAGGCGATGGAAGCCGCCCAGGCAGAGGCCGCCGAAATGCGCCAACGGATCATGTCGACGATGGAGCAGGAATTCTCGACCATGGTCGAGGCCGGTCTGGACGGCGACTTCACCCGCCGCATCGACAGCCGGTTCGACGACCCCGGTCTGGTCCGGCTGGCCGAGCAACTGAACCGGCTGTTCTCGTCGATCGCGCAGACGATGGGCGAGCTGGAGGCCCGTATCATCGCCTTGGGCGCAGGGGACCTCACCTACAAGCCGTCCCCGGCCATGGCCGGTCGCTTCGGGCAGATGCAGCAGCGGGTGACGAATGCCGCCGACTCGCTGCGCTCGGTCGTAGCCGCGGCCCGCGCGGCCGCCGCAACGGCCACCACAACCAGCCAGCGCATGGGGCAGGACGGCCGCGACCTGGTGCAGCGCAACGGGCAGCAGGCCGCGAAGATCGAGGAAACCTCGGCCTCGATGGACGAATTGTCGGGAATCGTGCGCCGCAACAGTGCCCGCATGGACGAGGCCGACCGCCTTGCCAGCGACGTCTCGGACCGGACCGGCCGCGGCTCGGCCGCGGTCGAGAAGGCGGTCGCCGCGGTCGCCAAGATCGAACGCAATTCGAACCGCATCAACGAGATCACCACGGTGATAGAGTCGATCTCGTTCCAGACCAACCTGCTGGCGTTGAACGCGGCGGTCGAGGCCGCGCGCGCCGGCGAGGCCGGCAAGGGCTTTGCCGTGGTGGCGGCCGAGGTGCGGTCGCTCGCGCAGCGCTCCACGCAGGCGGCAGCCGACATCACCGAGCTGATCCAGCAATCCGCAGCCAGCGTCGGCGAGGGGGTGCAGATGGTGCGCGAAACCGGCGAGGCGCTCAACCAGATCTCGAAATCGCTCGACACGCTGACCGCCGCGATCTCGGAGGTCGCCGCGGCCGGCCGCGAGGAAGCCCGGCGGATCGCCGACATGAACGGCATGGTGCGCAGCATGGAAGACGAGGTCCAGTCGAACGCGCAACTGGCCGAGCGCAGCGCCGCCGGGCTGGCCAGCCTCGAGCAGGCGGTCGCCAGCCTGAAATCCATCGTCGACAGCTTCACCATAGACGAAGGGCCGTCGCGCCTCGCCCGCGCATCCTGAAACGGGAACCGGCCGCCCGTCCCGCATCGACGATAGCCTTGAACGAAATCGGCGCCGGACGGTCCCGTCCGGCGCCGATCGTTGAATCCCGCGGTGTCTGATGCCGCGGTGTCGCGCTCAGTCCTCGACCACCGCGCCGTCATCCTCGCTCATGGCGAACTCGAGACCGTGGGCCGCACGGATCTTGTCCTCGATGATGAGAGAGATGTCGGGGTTCTCCTTCAGGAAGGTCTTCGCGTTCTCGCGCCCCTGCCCGATGCGCTGGTCCCCGAAGGAGTACCAGGAGCCGGACTTCTCGACGACACCGGCCTTCACCCCCAGGTCGACCAACTCGCCCACCTTGGAGATGCCCTCGCCATACATGATGTCGAACTCGACCTGCTTGAAGGGCGGGGCGACCTTGTTCTTGACAACCTTGACGCGGGTCTGGTTGCCCACCGTCTCGTCCCGGTCCTTGATCGAGGAGATGCGGCGGATATCGAGCCGGACGCTCGCGTAGAACTTCAGCGCGTTGCCGCCCGAGGTCGTCTCGGGCGAGCCGAACATCACGCCGATCTTCATGCGGATCTGGTTGATGAAGATGACCATGCAGTTCGAGCGGCTGATCGCGCCTGTCAGCTTGCGCATGGCCTGGCTCATCAGGCGGGCCTGGGCGCCGACCTGGTGGTCGCCCATGTCGCCCTCGAGTTCCGATTTCGGGGTGAGTGCCGCCACCGAATCGACCACGACGACCGAAACCGCGCCCGAGCGCACCAGCGTCTCGGTGATTTCCAGCGCCTGCTCGCCCGCATCGGGCTGCGAGATCAGCAATTCGTTCAGGTCGACGCCCAGTTTCCTCGCGTATTGCGGGTCGAGCGCGTGTTCGGCGTCGACGAAGGCGCAGACGCCGCCCTTCTTCTGCTCTTCCGCGATCACATGCAGCGCCAGCGTCGTCTTGCCCGAGGATTCGGGGCCGTACACCTCGACGATGCGGCCCTTGGGCAGCCCGCCGATGCCGAGCGCGATGTCGAGGCCGAGCGAACCGGTCGAGGTCGCCTCGATCTCCATCACCGCGCCGCCCTGGCCGAGGCGCATGATCGAACCCTTGCCGAAGCTGCGTTCGATCTGGCTCAGAGCCGATTCAAGGGCCTTCTGCTTGTCCATGCTGCGTTTTTCACTCAAGTCGAAAAGGGGAGTCGCCATGTTTGAGCACCTTTATTTCACGCTTTGCCGGGGTGGGCAATCGCCGCTCTGTTCGCCTCTTGTTCCGTTTACCATGAGATCAAAAAGAGAACATTGCAACAGGATTTTTCTTCCTTTCCCAGCCTCGCCGCTCTTGGTTTAAGAAGCCTGAAGCCGAAGGAGAGAGTCCATGCTGCTGCATGTCGAAGGGCGCTTCGCCTATCTCGCGATGACCAAGACCGGGTCCACCTCGGTAGAGAACGCGATCCGGCGGCGCTGCCACATCCTCTTCACACGCCACCACCGGGTCACGCACATGCCGGCCCATCACTTCGAACGTTACCTGCGCCCCTATCTGACCGAGACCGGCATCGGCCCGATCGACACGGTCTGCCAGCTGCGCCACCCGGTCGACTGGCTGGAGAGCTGGTGGCGCTACCGCTCCCGCCCAGAAGAGGGTGCGGCCAGCACGGCGGGCATCAGTTTCGAGAGTTTCGCCAACGACTACATGGACCGGGCCGACCGGCCCTGCCTGCGCGACCTGTGGCGGCCCCAGGCATTCCTGTGCGACGCCTCGGGCAAGCTGATCGTGGACATCGTCTTCCGCTTCGAGGAGATGGATCTGTTCGCGCGTTTCCTGTCCCGCCGGCTCGACCATCCGGTGACGATAGAGCATCACAACGCCTCGCCGCGCAGACGGGCCGAACTGGCGCCCGCGACCCGCGCCCGGCTCGAGGCATATTTCGCGCCGGAACTCGACATCTGGGAAAGCGGCACCGCGCGCACGGTGACGCCGCCGTCGCGTGCTGCCTGACCACGTTCAGGCCGCGTAGCGGTCCATGTGGTCGCGGACCCGCTCGATCAGGTCGTTCAGGGTAAAGGGCTTGGGCAGGTAGCTCGACCGCGGGACCAGCTCGCTCGTGTCCGAGAACATGTCCATCGAATAGCCCGACACGAATACCGTGCTGGCCGTGGGCCGCATCTGGTAGGCGCGCCGCACCCAGCTTGGCCCGTCCAGACCCGGCATCACCACGTCCGAGACGAACAGATCGACCCGCAGATCGCGATCCTCCAGCAGTTCCAGCGCCGCCTCGCCGCTTTCGGCCTCGATCACGGTGAACCCGCGCAGTTGCAGCGCGCGGGCGGCAAAGGCGCGGACCGGCGCCTCGTCCTCGACCAGCAGCACCACGCCCTGCCCCTCGCTCTCGCGCCGGCGCACGGCCGGGACCGCGGGCGGCGCATCGGCATCCGCGCCGGGTTCGGACGTGCTGCGCGGCAGCAATATCTCGAAACGGGTCCTGACACCGGGCTCGCTTTCGACGAAGATGAAGCCGTCCATCTGCTTGATGATGCCGTAGGCGGTGGACAGGCCCAGCCCGGTCCCCTCGCCGGCCCTCTTGGTGGTGTAGAACGGCTCGAAGATCTTGCCCAGCCGGTCCCGCGGGATGCCGACGCCGCTGTCCTCGACGGTGATGACCGCGTAGTCCCCGGGCGGGATGATGGCGCGGTCCCGCTCGCTTGGCGCATCCAGGCTCAGCCGCCTGGTCTCGAGCGAGACGACCCCACCGTCGGGCATCGCGTCGCGGGCGTTCACCACCAGGTTCACGATCACCTGTTCCAGCTGACGCTCGTCCACCCGCACCGGCCAGATATCCTCGGAATTACGGATCCTCAGGGTGAACTTCTCGCCCAGCAGCCGGTTCAGCAGATTGGCCAGCTCGGCCAGCGTATCGTACAGATGCAGCGTCTGGGGCCGCAGGGTCTGCTTGCGCGAGAAGGCGAGCAACTGGCGCACCAGCGCCGCCGCGCGGTTCGCGTTCTGGCGGATCTGCATCAGGTCCGCATGATCGCCATCGCCCTGCAGGTGCCGCAGGAGCAAAAGGTCGCAATGGCCGTTGATCGCGGTCAGCAGGTTGTTGAAATCATGCGCGATCCCACCGGCCAGCTGGCCCACGGCCTGCATCTTCTGGCTCTGGACGAACTGCGCCTCCAGCGTCTTCAGCTGGGTCGCGTCACTCAGCACCGCAAGGATGCTCGGCCCGCACGCCCCCTCGCAGCGGGTCATCACGACCTGGAGAAAGCCGTCGCTGTCCGCCCCGTGGCAGCGCGCCACTTCCGAGCGGCCCTGGGCCTGCCCCGCCATCGTCTCTCGCAGGCGCTGGGTCATGGGCTTGCCCATGCCCTCGAGGATGCTGGGCAGTGCCACCCCCGGGAGCGCCGCCTCTCCCAGCAGGCGACGGGCGGCGGCGTTCACCGCCAGGATCTTGCCATCGGCATCGAGACGGACGACCGCGACCGGCAGATCCTCGAGTGCGGCCGACTCGTCGGATGGCAGCATTGCCGCAGGTCCGGGCGGCCCGACCGGTTCAAGCCGCCAGTGCTGCCCGCCGTCGCGCGCACGCGCGGCGCTCAGCCGGTAGGCACGTTCCCAGAATCGCGCGGCGACTTCGGCATGGCCCTTGCGCTCGGCCTCCTGCCCCATCCGGAACAGCGCGGCGCTGCCCCCCTCCACACCGCCGGCGAGGGTGGCGAACAGATCCGGGCCGAGCCCGGCCATGCGCCGTGCGACGCGGTTCCGCGGGCGCAGCACGCGGCCCCTGGAAAGCCGGAACAGCGCCGGGCCGAAGGCGGGATCGACCGGCGCGGCGCGGCCCGCCCCTTGCAACTGCAGCGCCGTCGCAAGCCCCCCGGCAACCCAGAGCGCCACGATCAGCCACGACGGCGCGCCGCCAAGCCAGGCTGCGCCCAGCCCGCCCCAGGCGACCGGCAGGAAAAGATACAAGGGGTCGCGCGGCAGCGCGGCCGCCAGACCCGCCGCCCGGGTGGTATCGGATGTCATCGCCGCCATGCGTTCACGCTCGCCGTTTCGGGCAGGTATGCGGCTGGGTCAGTTAACGGATGGTAACTGGACTGCGGGGCCGAGCCGATTCCCTCTCTGGTTGCGCGATTATGGCAAAAGCTCGCAGAAATAGAAACCGTCACCGCCAGGGCCCGGATCGAGCCGCCGCTCGGCGCCCTTGAGCGCGTGGTCATGGCGGTCGAGAAAGGCGCGCGGCTGATCCTCGTTCTCGCAGGCCAGCAGCGAACAGGTGGCATAAAGGATCCGTCCCTCGGGCCGGACCAGCGTCAGCGCCCGGTCGAGGATCCGCGCCTGAAGCGCCACAAGCTCTGCAAGATCCGCTTGCGTCAGGCGCCATTTCTGATCCGGATTGCGCCGCCAGGCCCCCGTGCCGGAACAGGGCGCATCCACCAGCACCCGGTCGAAGGCGCCCTGCATCCGCGCCAGCAGCCCGTCATCCGCGATGGTCACCCGCACGCCCGCCCGTTCAGCCCGGGCCGGCAGATCGCGCATCCGCGCGGGGTTCGCGTCATAGGCGGCAAGAGTGCCCTGCCCGCCCATATGCGCCGCAAGCGCCAGCGTCTTGCCACCGCCACCCGCACAGAGATCGAGCACCCGCATCCCCTTTTCCGCCCTCACGGCGGCGGCGACCTGCTGGCTGGCCGCGTCCTGCAACTCGACCATCCCGTCGCGATAGGCGCGGCTGCCCGCAACCCCGCGCTGGCCCGCGACGACGCGCAGCGCATCGGGCGCATCGGCGAGCGGCTCGGTCTCGATCCCCTCGGCGCGCAGGGCCTGCGCCGCCTGATCCGGTGTCGCGCGCAGGCGGTTCACGCGCAGGTCCACCGGCGCGCGGTCGCGCAGGGCGGTCATCACCTGCTCCAGCCGCTCGTCCAGCGAGCGGCGCAACTCCGGTTCCAGAAAGTCGGGAAAATCGCAGCGCACCGCCACCCGCGCCTCGTCCAGCGTGGCGCGCTGGCCCGCCTCCTCCTCGGCGCCAAGCGGCGCGGGGGCATGGCCGGCCCCGTCATAAAGCGTCAGATCCTGCGGCGCGGTCTGCACCAGAAGCCCTGTGACCAGCGCGCGGCCGCTTTCCTGCCCTGCGCCCGAGGACCAGAGGCAGCTGCGCCGGCGGCGCAGCACGTCATAGACGATGTCGCGGATCGCGGCCCGGTCCTTCGACCCGGCGAACCGGCTGGCCCGCGCCCAGCGGGTAAGCACCCGCTCGGCCGGCTCGCCCGCGATCACCGCGTCAAGGATCTCCATCGCCGCCGAAAGACGGCCACCGGGGGTCATCGCGTCTCCTTGCCCGGTGCGGCCTCAGCCGCCCCGGTAGTTGGGGCTTTCGCGGGTGATCTGCACGTCGTGGACATGGCTCTCGGTCAGGCCCGCGCCGGTGATCCGCACGAAATTGCAGTTCCTGCGCATCTCGGCCACGGTCTGGCAGCCGGTATAACCCATGGCCGCGCGAAGCCCGCCGACCATCTGGTGGATGACCACGCCCACGGACCCCTTGTAGGGCACCTGCCCCTCGACCCCTTCGGGCACCAGCTTCTCGGTCGACACCTCCTTCTGGAAGTAGCGATCCGCCGAGCCGCGCGCCATCGCGCCGACCGAGCCCATGCCGCGATAGGCCTTGAAGCTGCGGCCCTGGTAAAGGAACACCTCGCCCGGCGCCTCGTCGGTGCCCGCCAGAAGCGAGCCGACCATGGCGCAATCCGCCCCGGCCGCGATCGCCTTGGCGAAATCGCCCGACAGCTTGATCCCGCCATCGGCGATCACCGGCGTATCGCCCGCGGCCGAGACCGCGTCCATGATCGCGGTCAGCTGCGGCACGCCCACGCCCGCCACCACGCGCGTGGTGCAGATGGACCCGGGGCCGATGCCCACCTTGACCGCATCCGCGCCCGCGTCGATCAGCGCGCGCGTCGCCTCGGCGGTGGCGACGTTGCCGGCCACGACCTGCGTGTCGTTCGACAGTTTCTTGACCCGCGTCACCGCCTCGGCCACGGAAGCGGAATGGCCGTGCGCGGTGTCGATCACGATCACGTCCACGCCGGCGTCGATCAGCGCCTCGGACCGGGCGAAGCCGCTGTCACCCACGGTCGTCGCGGCCGCCACGCGCAGCCGCCCCAGCGCGTCCTTGCAGGCCTGCGGGTTCACCACCGCCTGTTCGATGTCGCGGATCGTCAGAAGCCCGGTCAGCCGATCCTCCCGGTCCACGACCAGAAGCTTCTCGATGCGGCGGGCATGCATGATCTGCTTTGCCGTCGCCAGGTCCGCCGGCTCGCGCAGCATGACCAGGTTGTCGGCGGTCATCATCGCGTGCACCGGCGTCGTCTCGTCCTCGACGAAGCGCATGTCGCGGTTAGTCAGGATGCCCACCACGCGCCCGTCGCGCACAACCGGAAAGCCCGTGATGCGGAACCGTTCCTGCAACGCCTTGGCGTCGGCCAGCGTCTGGTCGGGGGTCAGCGTCACCGGGTCATAGACCACGCCGCTCTCGAAGCGCTTCACCCGGCGCACCTGGTTGGCCTGCTCCTCGATCTCGAGGTTGCGATGCAGCACGCCGATGCCCCCGGCCTGCGCCATGGCGATGGCCATGCGCTGCTCTGTCACGGTGTCCATGGCGGAGCTCAGGAGAGGGATGTTCAGCTGCACCGAACGGGTCAGCCGCGTGCGCGTGTCGGCCTGGGCGGGCATCACGCTGGATGCCGCGGGCAGAAGAAGCACGTCGTCGAATGTGAGCGCCTCACGAATCTCCATCAGGGGCCTCCATGGTGTGTCGGTATTGGCGCTTCCCTATTTCACGGGTGCCCGGAAAAGGAAAGTCCCGCGCCGGAACGCGCGGCCCCGCGGCCGGGGCTGTCGCACAAGCGCAGCCGAAGCGTCACAAATCGGTAAACGCCGCCCCCTACACCGATGGCAGCCAATGCGTGTTTCGCTGCCAACGGAGGATTCGGCGCCATGAACATCGAGATCGACAAGTCCACGCTGTCCTGGGACGAGTGGGACGAGTTGCACGACCCCCGCCCCGAGGAAACCGGCTTCGACCGCGTGGTCGAGCGCGCCATGACGCGGCGCGGCTTCCTCGGCAACCTGGTGGTGCTGGGCTCGGGCGCCGCGGTGATGGGCACCGGGCTTCTGAGCAGCGGCTCGGCCCGCGCGCAGGAAGCGGCGAGCCGCTTCGCCTTTACCCCGATCGCGGCGCAGACCGACGCGACCGTGCACGTTCCCGAGGGCTACAGCTGGCAGCCGCTGGTCAAGTGGGGCGACCCGCTGTTTTCGGGTGTCGACCCGCTCTCGCAGGAGACGGGCATCTCGCTCGAGGCTTCCGACAAGGTGTTCGGCGAGAACACCGACGGGATGGAGCTGTTCGTGGTCGGCAATCGCCAGCTGATCGCGGTGAACCACGAGTATGTGAACACCAAGGTGAACCTGCCTCATCGCGCGGACGGCATGCCCGCCAATGCGGACGAGGTGCGCATCCTGCAGAACATGCAGGGCGTGACCGTGATGGAAGTGGCCGAGGGCCCGGACGGCTGGGCCGTCGTGATCGACAGCCCCTACAACCGGCGCATCCACCACAACACGCCGATGCGGATTTCCGGCCCCGCGGCCGGCCATGACCTGATGAAGACCGAGGCCGACCCCGAGGGGGTTCTCGCGCTCGGCACGCTGAACAACTGCGGCTCGGGCAAGACGCCCTGGGGTACCTACCTGACCTGCGAAGAGAACTTCAACGGCTACTTCGGCTCGACCGATGCGTCGTTCGAGCGTCCGGAGGGTTTTGCCCGTTACGGTATCGGGCTGGAGGGGCGCTACCGCTACGAGCAGTTCGACCCGCGCTTCGACATCTCGATGAACCCCAACGAGCCGAACCGCCACGGCTGGGTGGTCGAGATCGACCCCGCGGACCCCGGGTCGACCCCCGTCAAGCGCACCGCGCTCGGCCGCTTCAAGCACGAGAACGCCGCCTGCGCGCTGGCCCGTGACGGCCGCGTGGTCGTCTACATGGGCGACGACGAGCGGGGCGAGTTCATGTACAAGTTCGTCTCCAGCGGCATCTATGTGCCGGGCGGCGACACTTCGGGCCTGCTGGACGATGGCCAGCTTTACGTTGCCCGCTTCAACGACGACGGGACCGGCGAATGGGTCGCCCTGACCCCCGAGGCGACCGGCATGTCGGCCGAGGAGATCCTGATCTTCAGCCGCACCGCCGGCAGCCGCGTGAACGCCACCACCATGGACCGCCCGGAATGGGTGGCCGTGAACCCGGTCGCGGTCGAGGGCTACTGCTGCTTGACCAACAACACCCGCCGCGGCGTGCGCGCCAATGCGGGCGGCGACTGGACCCCGGCCAGCGGCCCCAACCCGCGCGCC